>JAEZZG010000011.1 GCA_023442485.1 Actinomycetes bacterium
ACGACTTAGGACACAGCCGCGAGACAGGTCTAGCCCTGCAGGATTTTAAGTAGCTCGTCGCGAACCGAAACCGAGCGCTTCGGGTTCCGATCCCCGACGACGGCGACCGTCAACCCACCGGCGTGTGCGGTAGCCGGGGTGGACGCCGATCCGCCCTTATATTTGTCAGCCCGCACACAGAAGGTGTGATTCGCTTCTGCTGCCTGGGCCACCATGGCATTGACTTCGGGATCATTCGAGGCGGCCAGCACATACCAGGCGCCCACGACATCATCAGCCGTGACTGCCCGCTGTTCCCAGGTCACCGCTCCCGCCTGGGCCAGTCGGCCCACCTTGATTCCCAGATTCGGCGCCACAACCCTAACCTTGGCCCCTGCTGCGAGCAGGCCGGGGATTCTGCGGGCGGCAACTGCGCCGCCACCGACGACCAGGACGTCACGATCTTGCAGATGGAGTGCACTCAGGTAGCCAGGGGCTCCCTCGCCGATCCCTTCTCCATCAAGTTCTGCGCTATACCTGTCGATCACTAGGTCAGCTAGTTCGTCACAGTCACCGATCACCTCAGCTACCCGCACCTCAACATCAGGATGGGTAGATGCCCAGGCATCGACTTGGTCAAAGGTCCAGGTGCGCAACTTGCCGGGGAAGAGGAAGTGCTGCCCGACCAAGATCTGACGCGATCCGGAGTTGGCGAGAAGGTTCAGTGCCTCCGGGATTGATGGCCTCGACACCTGGATATAGGCGGGCTGAACTTGGAGCAAGTCCATCTGTTCGCATACCATCCGGCACAGCCTGGCATGTTCGGCATTGGCCTCTGGCACCAGCGATCCGCGCCCGATCAACACGCATGATGTGTCGCGGGGCTCCCAGCTTTCGGCCTCGTCTGATCCAGCCAAGGCCGACTGCATTCTCTGTTCAAGTGCGGACAATAACCGCACCGAGGGCAGCAGCGGTGCTGCGTAGGCGACCTTGTGACCGTCACGTCCTTCATCAATCGATTCGGGGATGTCTTCGCGCACATGACCTCCCGTAGTCAACATCAGCGGCACCACGACGGCGTCCACATCACCAGATGGCTCCACTCCATGCAACGCTTCTGCAACTGCCTCGCCGATACTCGGCTCGGCCAACTCGACAAATCCTAGAGTTACCTTGATGCCTGGGAGTTTGGCTGCGACGCGTTGAGCTAATGCCCGGCACTGGGCAACACCGTCCTGGTCGCGAGTCCCATGGGCAGCAATGATCAGCGGAACATTGAGAGCCGTGAGTGCTTGATCCATATGTATTCCTTCGGTAGCTCGTTACTAGCAATGGCCGTCTTTGGCCTCGCCCATCCACTGGTAATCACGCGGCGTGACCACCAACTCAACACCGACCCCGCTGGGGACAGTCTTGGTTGTGGAAGAGCCGACAATAACGATGGTGTTCATATTCACCCAGGTTGGATCGAAGTCACTGATCGGCGCCCACTTGATCTCTTGGTGTGGGCGGAACGCTTCGTGAACCATCATCACCGGGGTGGTAGCTGGACGCTTCGCGCCCAAAATTTCCAAGGCACGCGGCAGGTGCTTAGTCCGAGACCTCGATCTCGGGTTGTACAAGACGGTGACAAAGTCGCCGTCTGCGGCCGCCCGCAGCCTCATCTCGATGTCCTCCCACGACGTGTGGAGGTCGGATAGCGAAATCGTGACATGGTCATGGCCCAGTGGCGCACCGAGCAGAGCGGACGCGGCCAGTTCTGCGGTGATACCTGGGATGACACTAACGTCGACGCCTTCGGTTCCTTGTTCTAGAGTCGGCGAAGCCATAGCGTAGATGGCCGGATCACCAGAACACACCAGGGTGACGGCATGTCCTTCCCTTGCCTTCTGAATGGCATAGCCGGTGCGCTCAGCTTCGGTTCCCATCTTGGTGGCATGGATGTCGATCCCTGGCGAGCACAGGTCCTTGATCTGGCGGACGTAGGGTGTGTATCCGACGACCACCGTTGCCGTCTCGATGGCCCGCTTAGCAGCCGGGGTCAGCAGGTCGCGTGAGCCTGGGCCGAGACCGACGATCCTGAGCTGGCCGAGTACCGGAACCCGGCCTACCGCGCAGGTTGCGTCCGGGCTCTTCTGCTTCGGGACGATCAACTGAGCGCCATAGTTCAACACTGAAGCCTCAGCCACCGATGCGGTCCCGACTTCGGAGGCCACCGTCTCGGACGGAGTCGGAACCTCGTGTCGATCCAGCTCCTCGGCGGGGTAGGTGAGGAAGGGCAGGTTCAGTTCCTTCGCCAGACGCAGCAGGCCTACCTCATTTGCCTTGACGTCGATGCTGGTCAAGGCCTTGACCGAGGCCAGGGATAAGCCAGCATCGCCCAGGGTGTGCTCTAGGTGTTGACGAAGAACGGCGACATCCGTGCCTCGGTTACACCCCAAACCGGCGACGAGAGATTGCGGATGCAATACCACGCAGGGAAGATCCATGAACTCGCCCAGAACCGCCTCGTCCCGGTCAGTGACGACGATCCTCGCCACCGGGGATTCAGGGGTTTCGGTGACGTTGGCCGGCAGCGGA
>JAEZZG010000027.1 GCA_023442485.1 Actinomycetes bacterium
TTGTGGAGGCGGCTCATGGAGGAGTTACTGATGCCTGCTGCTTCCATGAGTTGGGTTTTGTTCATGTCTTTGTCGATGACTAGTTTCCACAGTTTTTTGTAGCTCATGTGGCTCATTGCTTGTTCTCCCCTTTGTTCCAGGCTGTGCCGTAGAGTTCGCCGCCGTCTTTATAGAGTTTGAGGACGGTGTTGTCGATGTAGATGAGTTTGATCTTGCCGAGGTATTTGTCGGCTAGTTCGGGAACGCGGGTGAAGGCTTCGAGGACGTCGCCGGATTCGCCGAGGATCAGCAGATTATCGGGTTGGGGGTCGAGGTCGGCGCGCTCGGTGTAGGCGAATTCTCCAGACTTCGAGGTTTGGACGCCTTGGACATAGTCGTCGTAGCTGAGGGTGTGGGTTTCGCGGTAGCGCGGATCGGACGGGTCAACCCAGGTGTAGCCATATTTGCCCGTCTCGGTAGGGATGAGAGCCTTATCCTTGTTGTACCAGGTGAGTTGGAGTCGCTGGGCTGTCATCTATTCGTCTCTCCCTCAGTGATTGCTACTCGCGCGTGACGGACACGTCGCGGTCAATCCTCGTGCTGACGCTGTTCCTAGATTACTTCGCCAAGAGGTTCTGATAGCTCGTTGCAGATAGCTTAGTTAAATCGGATCGTAGACAGCCGGGCATCAGCCTATCGAGACCACGCCTTCGCCTGGCACATCGTCGGCGTGGTCTACTAGGATGAGCTACGAACATGGCGCTTCTCGCCGAGTCATCGTCATCGGCACGACGTCGCTGAGTCACACCCCCGACGCCTAGCCGCACCAAACTGAAAAGAGGACCCGTGAAGGTAGCAGCAGCCGATCAACATCGCCTCCTCGATCTCGTCGAGATTGACAAGACGATCCTCAGACTCAACCATCAGCGCACCACCTTGCCCGAACACGAGCAGATCAAAGCCAGGATGGTCGACTACCGCGCCCTGTCCGAGAAACTCGTCGAAGCCAACACCCGGCTTTCCGACGCCAAAGCCGAGCTGGATCGCATCGAAGCCGACCTCGGCCCCGCGCAGGTACGCCTGGAAAAGAACCGCACCATCTCTCAAGACGGTTCGGTCAACGACGCCAAGGCCCTCCAAGCCATCCTCGACGAGATCGACCACCTCACCGGACGGATCGCCAAACTCGAAGACCAGCAGCTCGAAGCCATGGAGGCTGTGGACGTCGCAACTCAGCGCCGCGACAGCGTCGTCGGCGAACAACAAACCATCGAGACCGAGGTTCGGTCCATGATGGCTAGCCGCGACACCAAGACCAAAGAGATCGACCAGGCTATCGACAAGGAGAAGGCCAAGCGGGCGGCACTAGGACGTGCCCTCAATCCGCAACTCGTCCAGGCCTACGTCAAGATCGCCAAGCAGCGCGGGGACGTCGGTGCCGGTGAACTCGTCAACGGTATCTGCACCGGGTGCGGACTCGCCCTCAACCCCACCGATCTGGCTCGCATCGCCGCAGCACATGCTGACGAGGTGATTCGCTGTGAAGAATGTGGACGGATTCTCGTCCGGCGCTAAACTGTAGGGCGGACAAGCCAGCCGGGTGATCGCAGTGGCCTAGGCCATTGAGGAAAGTCCGGACTCCACAGAGCAGGGTGGTGGGTAACGCCCACCCGGGGTGACCCGCGGGAAAGTGCCACAGAGAATAGACCGCCTGACCTATCACCGTCAGGTAAGGGTGAAACGGTGGTGTAAGAGACCACCAGCGGCCTAGGTGACTAGGACGGCTCGGTAAACCCCACCCGGAGCAAGACCAAGAAGGGTTCGGGATGTCGAACCCGCGGAAGTGCGGTTGCTCGCTGATCCTTCCGGGTAGGTCGCAGCATCGGCATAGCCGAGCGTGGACGCTAGAAACGGCGCCCGCAGATGGATGATCACCGGCGCATGTGCGCTACAGAATCCGGCTTATAGGCCGGCTTGTCCATCCCTTGCCTTCTCGCGCCAGCCCATTCCATTCTGGCGACGCCATCACCTTGACTAGCCGACACCATTCCAAGGTCTAGGGTGCTTGCTCGGTCTAGTGGATCGCCGACAAGTCAATCGCCGAGACATCCCCGCCCAGGATCGGCTCGCCACTTGACGGCAAAGTCAAGATTTCCACGCCCGTCTCGGTCACCACCATGGACTGCTCGAACTGGGCACACCATGACTTGTCGAGGGTCGTCACCGTCCAGTCGTCATCCCAGGTCTCGGACTCGTAGTCACCGAGGGTCAACATCGGCTCGATGGTGAAGGTCATGCCGACCTGCATCGTCGTCGAGAAACGAGGATCGTCGTAGTGGGCGATGATGAGCCCCGAATGGAAGGCCGTGTGTACCCCGTGCCCGGTGTAGTCGCGCACCACCCCGTAGCCGAAGCGGTTCGCATAAGACTCGATAACCCGGCCAATCACCGACACCGGACGCCCCGGACGCACCGCCTTCATCGCCCGATACATCGACTCGCGGGTGCGTTCGCTCAGCAGCTTGGCTTCCTCCGAGACTTCGCCGCAGTAGAAGGTGGCGCAGTTATCGCCGTGGACGCCGTTTTTATAGGCGGTGATGTCGATCTTCACCAGGTCGCCGTCTTCCAAGGGACGGGCGTCGGGGATTCCGTGGCAAATCACCTCGTTCACCGAGGTGCAGATGGACTTGGGAAAACCGCAGTATTCCAGGGCCGACGGGTAGGCGCCGTGGTCGCACATGAACTCGTGGGCCACCTTGTCGAGGTGGTCGGTGGTCACGCCAGGGGCGATCTCGGCCGCCGCCACCAGGATCGCGTCGGCGGCGATTCGTCCTGCTTCGCGCATCGCCTCGATTGTTTCCTCACTCTGGACGTCGGAGCCACGGTAGGGCGGGTCGTAGTCGAGACCGACGTAGTTGGGGCGCGGGATGGAGGCGGGGACAGGACGAAGAGGGCTCACCGGATAAGGCGTTATATAGTTCACGACGCTCAGTCTAGACGACTGACCAACCCGTCTGCTGGCTGTGGCTGCTTGGCCGGAAAACCCGGCACCGCCGAAACCGGGAGGCTAGGGTTCGACCCGCAGTGTCGTCCGGGCGTAGTCAACCTTCTTTTGCACCACGACATCGTCGATGGTGGCAGTCGAGAGGTAGAAAGAGAGGATGTCAGGGTCGCCGGTATCAACCACGACCAGGTCAATGATGTCGCCCTTGACTTTGCGATCCATCGGGAAGTCGACGCGTACTTCCGAGCGCAGATACCAGGCAGGGTGCCCGTCAACGGTGATCTGCTCCGAAGTGATGTCGCTTCGCCCGGTGAAACCAGTGAAATAAGACGAGGTCGCGAAGCAACTCATCGCTCCGTAGGCAGCAACCTTCGGCGAGGTAAAACCTGAAGCCCTATCCAAGGAGCCCACGGCGGCACTAGACATCCAGTTGTGGGTGATCGGATACCAGTTGGAGCTGACGTCAAGCGCCCAGGTCAAGGTCAGCCCACCCTTGAGCCATCCCGGGATTGCTTCCACCGACAAATGCCTGGCGTAGAGACGACCGCCTAAGTACCTGCCCTCGCCACTTGTCTCCATGACTGGACACTCAGTGAATCCACCACCTGAAGGTTGCGGGCTTTGGGTGTCCTCGTGACTAGCCGCCGGGGTCGGGTCGAGCTCATTCCATGCCGAGACGGTCGGTTTGGCAGAGTTCATGTCGGGCTGGGCCTGGTTTGACGTCGACTGGTCTGAACCGCGCGGGGAAAGAATCAGCCACAACACCAGGAGTAGAACGACGACGATTGAGACGACGGCCAACAACAAGGCAATCGGCGCTTTGCGCGGGCCGGTACTCGAACCCGAACCCCCGCCCGGCCGACCAACTCCGCCAGGACCGCCAGTTCCGCCAGCGCCGCCAGGACCGCCAGTTCCGCCAGCGCTGCCAGCCCCACCCCCGAACCGGTTGCCTGGACCGCCAACTCCACCAGGCATACCTGGCCCGTTGGAGGGGAATGAAGACGCCGCCCACTGACGTCCGTTCCAGTAGCGCACATGGCCGGGAGTTCCGGCTGGGTCCGGGTACCACCCTGGGGAACTTGTCATATAATCAATGTTAGGTGAGGAACTGCTCACCTCAAACGTCTCGCTGAGTCCGGTGTGCCGAACCTTCGTCTCCTTGAAAACATGCCAGGCACCAACAAAGCTGGACCGGCGTGCGCAACCGCCGCAACGTAACCTAGGTGTTACTCAACTGAGGCAGGCTAACTTCATGGATAAGCAGACTGAATTTGTGCTTCGCACCGTCGAAGAGCGCGATATTCGATTCATCCGCCTCTGGTTCACAGACGTGCTTGGTTTCCTCAAATCAGTCGCGATGGCCCCGACGGAACTCGAAGGCGCATTCAGTGAAGGAATCGGGTTTGACGGCTCCGCGATCGAGGGGTACGCCCGCGTCTATGAATCCGATATGGTCGCCCACCCCGATCCGTCCACATTCCAGTTGTTGCCGTGGCGAAAGACCGTCGGTACCGCCCGCATGTTTTGCGATATTTCCCTTCCTGACGGCTCGCCTGCCTTCGCTGACCCCAGATTCGTCCTCAAGCGCGCGATGAAGCGTGCCGCAGACATGGGTTTCACCTTCTATACCCATCCCGAGATCGAGTTCTTCCTGCTGCACAAAGACTCCAACCCGCTCAACCCCGTCCCACTCGATGAGGCCGGATATTTCGACCACACCATGATGGATGCCGGTACCGACTTCAGACGCGACACCATCACCGCATTAGAGGAGATGGGGATCTCGGTCGAGTTCAGCCACCACGAGGGCGCACCCGGTCAGCACGAGATCGACCTGCGCTACGCTGACGCACTGACCATGGCCGACAACATCATGACCTTCCGCGTCGTCGTCAAGGAACTGGCTGTCCAACACGGCATCCACGCCACCTTCATGCCGAAACCCTTCATGGGTCGTCCAGGGTCAGGGATGCACACCCACATGTCCTTGTTTGAGGGGGACACCAACGCCTTCTTTGACGCCTCCGACGAGTGCCACATGTCAAAAATTGGCCGTCACTTCATCGCCGGAATTCTCGCCCATGCCGGGGAGATTTCGGCTGTGACGAATCAGTGGGTGAACTCCTATAAGCGTCTGGTTTCTGGGGGTGAAGCCCCCAGGTATATCTGTTGGGGACGCAATAACCGCTCCGCTCTCGTTCGGGTGCCCATGTTCAAACCCACCAAGTCCGCCTCCGCCAGGATTGAGCTGCGCTCGATCGACTCGGCAGCCAACCCCTACCTGGCTTTCGCCCTGGCACTCAACGCCGGGCTCGACGGTATCGAGCGTGAACTTCCGCTCCCATTAGAAGCGGAAGATAATGTGTGGCGAATGACGGATCGAGAGCGCAAGGCCGCCGGTATTCAGATGTTGCCGGACAATCTCAACGAGGCAATCAAGATGATGGAATCCTCCGAGCTTGTCGCAGAAACCCTCGGCGAGGACACCTTCGACTTCTTCCTGCGCAATAAGCGGGCCGAGTACCAGGAGTATTCACAACAAGTCACTGCCTTTGAACTCAACCGGATGTTGTCGATCTAGGGCGGTGGAGGCGTGGTGAATCAGCCCCCGCGAACGACCCGAATCAGCCATCAAGACAGAGCGCGGGGAAGACGGAGTCGCAGCTTAGCCCAGATGCGTCAGGCCCTGACCCAGGCCCTCGACGTCCTCGACGATGCCGAGATTGGTGAGCCAGTCGCAACCGAATATCGACGCAGATCGCCGCAGTGGCGCTCCCTCGCTCAGGCAAGGGCGGAAGTGGACCCGTCGGGGTTAGATCATCTCCAAGAAGTGCTCACCGATGCCGTGATATGTCAGATCGCGGCAGGGTGCGCACCCGATCCGTCGGGGTATCGATGGGCGTCTCGCTATTTGGCCGCGCGTCTCGGGCAGACCTACCCAGGGCAGGCCATTGAGGTGCGAATCCCTCCGCACACCGCCGTCCAACTCGGCTCTTTCACCACCGAAACCAGCCACCACCGTGGCACGCCGCCGAATGTGGTCGAAATGGACGCCGATCTCTTCATCCGGCTCAGTTGCGGATTCGTTGCATGGAGTGAGGTTACGGACGGGGGAATCCTATTTTCTGGGGCCCACGCGGACGAGCTTGGCCAGATGTTGCCGCACTATCAACCGTCATGGATGCGAGGGGAATCATGATCGAGTTGACCCCTGGACTTCTGGCCCGTCGAGGATTCGCCGACTCGAGACAGTCCTTATCCCTGCTGCAACAGATCGTTGAACGCCACGGTGACAAGGATGAACACTTCTTCGATGAGTTACTGACGCAGATCGCCTCCACCGCCGACCCTGACCTTGGCGTCCGGGGACTCGCCGAGATTGATGCAACGAATCCGCAACTTCTCGATGAGGTGGAGCTGGACCAGTGTGCGGCCCTGATCGCCGTCTTAGGGGCCTCCGAAGAGCTCAACCGCTTCATATCTGCCCACTACGGCGCCGCCGCGACCCTGCTGGGGTCCATCCCCCAGATGGGGGCAGACCAAATCCGGGCCGACATCGCCTCAGCAATCGGCGTCGAGCCTGACCGTCTCGGTCTGGACCCGTCCACCCACCCCCACGCCGGAGATCAGTTGCGGATTCACAACCGGATGCATCTGTGTCGAATCGCGGCCCGTGACCTCACCTCATCCGACCCGCTCGAGACCTACCCGTCCATCTCCGCCGAGTTGACCGATCTCGCAGACGCCCTCGTCGGCGGGGCGTTATCCGTAGCCAGGGCCCAAGTTCCCGGCCACGACAAGGTGCGGCTGTCGGTGATCGCGATGGGCAAATGCGGAGCGGGCGAACTCAACTACATCTCTGACGTTGACGTGATGTATGTCGCCGAACCTGCCGGCGATACCCCCGCAGACAAGGTCATCCAGATCGGCAGCCGTCTCGCCGGGGCGATGGCGAGGACCTGCTCCGAATACACCGGGGCGGGGACGATCTGGCAGGTGGACGCGGCATTGCGTCCGGAAGGGAAAGCCGGGCCGCTGGTGCGCAGTCTGAACTCGATGCTCACCTATTACCGGCAGTGGGCGAAGAACTGGGAATTCCAGGCCCTGTTGAAGGCAAGGCCGATGGCTGGCGACATGGCTTTGGGGCAAGAGTTTTGTGAAGCGATCGCGCCGCTGGTGTGGACGGCGGCTGAACGCGAAGATTTCGTTGCTGAGGCCAGGGCGATGCGGCGCCGAGTGATCTCACTGATCCCGTCCGGCCAAGAAGACCGCGAAATCAAGCTCGGGTCTGGCGGTCTACGCGACGTGGAGTTCTCCGTCCAGCTACTCCAACTCGTCCACGGACGAGTCGATGAACGTCTACGCCATCGAGCCACCATCGCCGGGCTCCAGGCTTTGATCGACAACGGCTATATCGGGCGGGTGGACGGGGCACGTTTCGCCACCGCCTATAGGTTCTTGCGCGTCTTGGAGCATCGAATCCAGCTCTACCATCTGCGCAGGACCCACCTCCTTCCCGACGATTCGCGACTGACGAGGGTGATTGCTAGGGCAGTGGGGCTCAGTGACGCCGACGAACTCCTCGCCGAATGGAAGTCGACGCGCAGGCTGGTGCAGCAGCTTCACCATCGGGTGTTCTATTCGCCGATTCTCAACGCCGTCTCTAGGCTCAGCGGCGACGAGATTCAACTATCTACCGAGGCCGCCCAGCAACGCCTTCAGGCTCTCGGCTTCTCCGACCCAGCCCAGGCCCTCAATCACATCTCGGCGTTGACGAAGGGAATGACTAGGGCCGCCGAGATTCAACGCCAGCTCCTTCCGGCAATGTTGGGGTGGTTTGCGTCTGGACCGAATCCAGACAACGGGTTGCTTAGTTTCCGTCAGATCTCGGAAAAACTCGGTCAGTCCCCTTGGTATCTTCGGGCGTTGCGTGACGAAGGCGAGATGGCTCAGCGACTCGCCCGGCTCCTGGCGTCCTCGCGCTACGGAGTGGCCCTGCTGCAGCGAAACCCCGACGCCGTGCAGATGCTCGGCAGTGACTCAGACCTGGTGCCTCGATCACGCGAGGACCTCGTGGTGTCGATGAGGCAGGTGGCGGCCCGCCACGACGATCCGGCGAAGGCGATGGTGGCGGTGCGATCCATGCGCGGACGCGAGACCTTCCGGATCGCGGTCGGTCAGGTGCTTCAGGTCTTGTCGATTGAGGAAGCCGGGGTTGCCATCAGTGACCTAGCGTCGGCAACGATCGAAGCGGGCATCGAGATCGCCGCCCGCGCCACCGATTCCGAGCCGACACTGTCCGTCGTCGCCCTGGGGCGATGGGGCGGGGCAGAGATGACCTACTCATCTGACGCGGACGCCTTCTTCGTCGTCCCGGACGGATCGGCGGAGCACCTCAAAACTGGCCTGGCCCAGGCCACCGGGTTGCGCAAACTCTTGGGTGGAGCCGGGAGTGACCCTGGCCTCGAAATCGATTGCGACCTGCGACCTGAGGGGCGGGGCGGGGCTTTGGTGCGCTCGATATCGTCCTACCGCAACTACTTCGAGAAGTGGGCCCAGACGTGGGAGGCCCAGGCGATGTTGCGTGCCAGCTACGGTGCCGGGGACGCCGACGTCGTCGACGCCGTCTTGGATATCATCAACCCGGTTCGCTACCCGGAAGGCGGATTGACCCCAGCCCAGATCACCGAGATTCGCAAACTCAAGGTGAGGGTGGAGAAGGAACGCCAGCCGAGAGGATCGGACCCCAACCGCAACACGAAACTCGGCCCCGGCGGGCTGGCCGATATCGAGTGGGCAGTTCAGCTCGTCCAGCTCAACCATGCCTGGCATGTGCCGGGGTTGAAGACGACCTCTACCTTGGGTGCGATCCAGGCTGCGGTGGACGCAGAGTTGATTGCCCAGCGAGACGCCAAGGCACTTCGGGACGCGTGGATATCGGGGTCGATGATCCGCGCCATGATCATGTTGGTGCGCGGCAAGGCGACCGACATCATCCCCACTGATGCCAGGGACGCGGCGGCGATCGGCTACCTGTTGGGCTATGGTCGTTCTGGAGCCTCGGTCCTCTTTGAGGACTACCGACGCCTAGCCAGACATGCCTCACAAGCCATCGAGCGGGTGTTCTGGCAAGACTGACTGAGGCCACTTTCGCGTTCGACAACGCCCGAAACCGTGCCCTACCGAGGAGGACCCGATGACCACCGCCCACCCGTCCGGCGAGATCGACAAGCCCAGCGTTCAGCTCATCCCCGATACGGTGATGCTGCTCGGAGCCACCTCAGAAATCGGGCTGGCCATGGTGGATCGCTACCTGGCCCGAGCTCAAGCCGAGTCTCGCACCATCCGGGTTCTTGCCGGTATCCGACCCGACAGCACCAACCGTGACGACGCGATCACCCACCTCGAATCCAAGGGGGCCGTCGTCGAGGTCTTCGATTTTGACGCCACGAAGCCAGCCGATCATGACCGAGTCATCGGCGAGGTATTCGCCAAGCACCGGGTCGATGTGGCCATCATTGCCTTCGGGGTCTTATTCGATGAATCCACCGCTTCCCACTCCGATCTTGTCGCCATGCTGCAAACCAATATGGTCGGAGCAATCAGCGCCGGGTCCGTGGTCGCGTCCGGGATGAAGACCCAGGACGTCGTTGATGGCTGCCGGGGCAGGATCGTGGCGATCTCGTCGATGGCTGCCGAGAAATTGCGGGCGAAGAATCTTGTCTACGGCACGTCGAAGGCGGGCGCGGATCAGTACTTCGGTGCCTTGGCCGAGATTCTCGCTGCAGACAATGTGGTGGTGACGGTAGCACGTCCAGGGCAGGTCAAGACCAAGATGGTGAAGGGGATTCAGCGGGTTCCGTTGCGGATTTCCCCGGCGCGGGCCGGGCGCGAGATTGTGGAGGCCGTTGACCGAGGCAAGACCTTGGTGCGCACACCCGTCATCTTCACCCCGATGATGGCACTGTATAAGCGGCTCCCCGCTGCGGTACGGCAAATCTTGCCGGTGTAGCCGAGGGGCAGCGGCAAGGAGCAAGGCTAAGGCCTGGCGCAGGTGAGTAGCGGCGCTGCGGCGCAGGTCAGGCCCCCGCGCTGCCCTGCTGCAGGTTTATGACCGGCTAGACGTGGTGAAAGGCGTTGCTCTAGGACGCCTTCTTGGCGTAGGTGAAGAACTCCACTGCGCCACTCAACACCAGATCCTTGTGGCTGAAGTCCGGGGCGGAATCAACGCCGTTGAAAATCAACATGGTGTCGCCCAAATCCTTCGCGCACACCACGTCATGAGCAGCTTGGTTCTTTTGAGTGTCCGTGACGCACTGGACACCCTGGTAGGTCACCGGCTTTTGATCAGGGGTGATCGTGGCGAGGAACAGGGCCTCCATCTCGGCAGGAGTCTTGGTGGAGTCGGAAGGGTTGCGCGGAGAAATCCAGACGTCGTAGAGGATTTCGCGTCCGGCCTCGTCAATCAGGACGTAATGGGACGTCACCATGGTGGGGTTATTCGGATCAACCCCAGGGGCGATAGTCCTGACGGCGTCGCCGATCTTCTCCGGGATCATCGCCGCCAACTTGGCTGGGGCGGGGGTGGCCGGTGCCGTCGCGTCAAGGAAAGGTGTGAAGGCCGAACGGCTAGGTGAGGGAGCCTCAGACGGCGCGGCTGTAGGGGCTTGGGTTGGGGTGACGGTGGATTGCGAAGCTGTAGGGGTTGGTGTCGCAGAGGTCGACGAGCGCTGTTTGGCACAGCCTAAGAATCCAGTAGCCAGACTCAGCGCCACTATCCCACACCCTGCGATTCTTGCGACTCGGTTGAATCTCATCAGCTTCTCTCCAACGACTCGTGGCGCACCAAAAACCTTGCGCCGAGCGAAACCCTTCACCCATGCTACCTCGCTGGCGCGAACCGATGTAGTGTGGCCGCGCCAGCAAAGCAGATGTAGGCAGGGCAGAGGGCGGCTGGTGCCGCTAAGACCTAGCCGGAACGGGGTCTTTGCCGCCCTACCTGCCGGGGCTAGGGAGTTTGTCTCCTTCGAGCTAGGGGAAGGCGGTGGGCGTGTCGCCTAGATCTGGTAGTAGAGATCGAACTCGTAGGGGTGGATGCGTTCGCGCAACTCAGCAATCTCGGCGCGCTTCAACTTCAACCACACATCGATCAGGTCCGGGGTGAACACGCCACCTGCTTCGAGGAATTCGTGATCGTCTTCCAAGGCGTTGAGAACCTCGTCCAAAGACCCAGGAACCTGGGCGACATTGGCGTGCTCCTCCGGGGGAAGCTCGTAGAGGTCCTTGTCGATCGGTGCCGGGGGCTCGATCTTGTTGTGAATACCGTCGAGACCGGCCATCAACATGGCGGCGAAAGCCAGGTAAGGATTCGACGACGGATCCGGGCAACGGAACTCGATGCGCTTAGCCTTCGGGTTCGAGCCGGTAATCGGGATGCGGATACATGCAGAACGGTTCCGCGACGAATACACCAGGTTCACCGGGGCCTCGTAGCCGGGGATCAAGCGGTGATAGGAGTTGACGGACGGATTCGTCAGGGCCAGCAAAGCCGGAGCGTGTTTGAGAAGGCCACCGATGTAGTAGCGGGCCATGTCAGACAGTTGGGCATATCCGGCCTCGTCGAAGAACAGCGGCGACCCGCCCTTCCACAGCGACTGATGGCAGTGCATGCCAGAGCCGTTGTCGCCGAAAACAGGTTTAGGCATAAAGGTTGCGGATTTCTCGGCGGCATGGGCAGTGGATTTGACGATGTACTTGAACTTCATCGTGTCGTCAGCCGACTTCAGCAAGGTATCGAACACCCAGTTGATCTCAGCCTGACCAGCGGAGCCGACCTCGTGGTGGGCGCGCTCGATCACCAGGCCGGAGTTTTCCAGATTGGTCACCATGTCGTCGCGGAGATCACCGAAATGGTCGGTCGGGGCGACCGGGAAATATCCGCCCTTGGTGCGCACCTTGTACCCCAAATTGCCTCTGGCTTCGGTGCGGCCGGTATTCCAGGCGGCGGCTTCGGAGTCGACGGTGTAGAAAGACGTATGCGAGTCCGACGCGTAGCGAACATCGTCGAAGACGTAGAACTCGGCCTCAGGGGCGAAGAACACCGTGTCGGCAATCCCCGTGGACGCCAGGTAGGCCTCCGCCTTGCGGGCGACGTTGCGCGGGTCACGCGAGTAAGCCTCCATTGTCAGCGGGTCATGGACGAAGAAGTTGATGATCAAGGTCTTGTGGGTGCGGAACGGGTCCAGGTAGGCCGTCGTCGGGTCCGGCAGCAACGCCATGTCGGACTCTTCAATGGACTGAAAACCAGCCACCGAGGAGCCGTCAAAACCGAGGCCCGACTCGAAGGCGTCCTCGTTGAAAGAGCCGACTGGGATCGTGAAGTGCTGCATCACGCCGGGGACGTCGCAGAAGCGCACGTCGATCATTTCGACGCCTTCGTCGTGGACATATTTGAGTAACTCGTCGGGGGTATTGAACATCTAATTTCCTCCATGATTGACCGACGCCATGCTAGTGGGTGTGAGTTGCCCGACCATTGCTTAGGTGTTTCGTTTCTGTTACGACGACGGGGCGCCCCGATGCTGACGATCATCCCCACGCCACACCTGAGAATATCGCCTCTTGCAGGTGATGTCAGCGCGTGTTCATTGTGACGGAGCGGGACCCGGTGGGGTGGTGCGCTGATGTGGGGCCGACATCGGAGTCGACCTAGCGATGCCGGGGATAAATCTTGACGGCGAAATACTTCACGCCGAAGATGACCTCGCGGCCAGGGCAAATCCCAAGTTTGGCGGCAGAGGCAGCCGAAATCTCCGACGTCAACTGGGTAGAGCCAACCTTCCCGACCACCCGGACGCAGTTGGGCATCCCGACCACGTCGGTGACGGTCACCGGCCATTGGTTGCGGATACTCGAATCCGGCTCGGTGAGGTAAATCGCGACATCAGCCGGGCTGAATAGGGCCACGGCAGGCTCTCCCGGGCCCACCCCCTCCGTCTCGCCGGAGATAGAAAAATCCGGGGTGGCTAGGGTGTCATCCACCCCGGTCACGCCGTCGACGAGATTGAGGTGGGCGAGTCTGGCAGCAAAATCCGAGCGAGGAGAAGTCAGAATGTTGGAGACTTCCCCGGCTTCGATAACCTTCCCATCAGACAACACCACCATCTTGTCGGCCAAGGCCACCACGTCAAGGATGTCGTGAGTCACCAACACGGTGGTGCGGTGGGCTAACTGATCGGCGAACACTCGGCGCATAGCCGACGACACGGTCACGTCGAGGGCGGCCATAGGTTCATCGAGCAGCATCACCTGAGGGTTCGACGCCAAGGCCCGAGCCACCGCAACCCGCTGGGCCTGACCGCCAGATAGCTGGTGGGGTTTGCGTGAGGCGAACTCAGAAAGGTCGAGACGCTCCATCCAGGCGCGGGCGATGCGCCGCCCCTCAGCCCGTCCGAAACCGCGCGAGAGAGGGCCGAAGGCGATGTTTCGCTCCACCGACAGATGCGGGAATAACAGGGATTGCTGAGTGAGATAGCCCACATCGCGGCGATGGGTTGCGGTGTTGATCCCGCTCGCCGAATCGAACCAGAGCTGATCGCCGATCTGGACCCGGCCAGCGTCGGGGGTCAACAATCCAGCAATCACCGACAGCAGCGTCGATTTGCCGGCTCCGTTCGGGCCCACGACGGCGACCGTCTCTCCTGGGGCGACGGACAGATCAAGAACAGCCCTGCGGGCTGGCACATCGGCCACAACCTCAATCCCAGGTGCGCAAAAACCAGCCGGGGTGGACGTCTTCGTCGTCATTGCCGCACCTGATTGGCTGAGCGGGGACGACGGTAGATCAGCGCGCCGATGACGAAGGCAAAAACCACCAAGAGTAGAGACAAGGCGACGGCAGCGTCTGCGTCAACCTCGCGTTGCAGATAGATTTCCAGGGGCAAGGTCCGGGTGACGCCCTTGGATGACCCGGCAAAAGTCGTGGTCGCGCCAAACTCACCCAAACACCGCGCGAAGGCCAGCACCGCCCCCGAAGCAATCCCGGGAGCGACTATCGGCAAGGTCACCCTGGTAAGTACCCGCGTCGGCTTAGCGCCCAAGGTGGCTGCCACCTGCTCGAACTGCTTCCCTGCCGTCTTCAGCGCTCCTTCGAGGGAGACCACCAGGAAGGGCAGGGATACGAAGACCTGGCTCATCACGACCGCGATCGTGGTGAACCCGATACTGATCCCGCCCAGCTCCAGATAGTGACCGATCAGGCCGCGCCGCCCGAATGCCTGGATCAAAGCGATGCCCCCGACGACGGGAGGCAACACCAGCGGCAGCAAGACCAGCGATCTCAGCAAAGTCCGTCCCCGAAAGGAGTACTTCGCCAAGACGACGGCGATGGGGATGCCGAGGGCAATCACGATCACCGTCGCGATTGACGCCGTCTTGATGCTCAGCCACAGCGCGGTGAGTGAATCATCCGAGGTGATCAGGGAGGTGAAGTTCGCCCAATCGACGCGGGTGATCAACCCAACCAGGGGCGCCAAGACGAAACAGATACCGATGACGGCGGGGATCAGAATCCATGCCGGGACGGCGGCGGTGGCAAGCCGGTGGGATGGGCTCAACCGCAACCGTGACCGGGGCCGCCGCGTCGAGGATTGAGGCTCGTTCGCAACGGCGGGGGCTTCGATCTGGATGGGGGAGTTCATAGCTGGGCTAGGGATGAGATTCCTTGAATCGAGGTTGCCTGGTGTCTAGCGTGCCGGACGGGCGAAACCGGCCGACTCGAATATCTTTGCCGATTCATCGCTGAGAACGAAGGCGATGAACTTCTTTGCCATCTCTTGCTGCTTTCCGTTCTTGACTTGGGCAATCGGGTAGATGTTGGTGGCTTGATCGGATTCAGGGAAGTCTATCGCTTCGGCTTTGCCGGCAGAGGCCATGACGTCAGTGCGGTACACCAAACCCGCGTCAGCTTGACCCTCGGTGACCTTGCTGAGCACGGACTTCACGTTCTCTTCCTCAGAGACAGGGGTGAGGGCGATCCCGGCGATCTGCTCAACCTTCTTGGTGGCGTTGCCGCACGGCACTTGGGCAGCGCAGATCACCGTCTTGACGTCCGCCTTCGTCAAGTCTTTCAGTGACGTGATCCCTTTCGGATTGCCCGGTTCGACCGCGATGGTGAGGTTATTGGCGACGAATGGTGTCGGATCGCCGACGATCAGGGAGCCAGCCACGGCCTTATCCATGTTCTTCTCATCGGCGGAGGCAAACACGTCAGCCGGGGCACCCGCCGTCATCTGTTC
Source organism: Actinomycetes bacterium (assembly GCA_023442485.1). Taxonomy (GTDB): domain Bacteria; phylum Actinomycetota; class Actinomycetes; order Propionibacteriales; family Propionibacteriaceae; genus JAEZZG01. The sequence continues at coordinate 15,280 of JAEZZG010000027.1, forward strand.
GACGAGGGAGCTTGACCCGGCGAAGTTGAGGTTGACATGGACGCCTGGGTTGGCCGCCTCGAAGTTCTTGGCAATCTCGGTGAACGTTCCCTTCAAAGACGCCGCCGCATAGACCTCCAAAGTCACCTTCGAAGAGGAATTGTCGGCTTTAGAACATCCAGCCATGCTGGTCGCCAGCGCAAGCGAGGCAGCGACACACAGCAGTGAAAGAGCGCGGCCTAGGCCAAAGATGTGCTTCATGGTGATCTCCTGTTGAGGATTGACGGGGAAGGGGTGGCTTATGTTGTAGACGCCTCGATAACGACCATCGTGGACTTGATCGAGGCGACCGCGAGTTTTCCTGGTTCGAGACCCATGCGCCGTGCCGATTCAGCACTCATCAACGAGACGATGACGAACGGCCCGCACACCATCTGGACCTCCGCCATGACCTTGTCCATCGTGACCTTGGTGACTAGGCCAGTGAGCCGATTCCGGGCCGAACTGTCGATCCCGGTCGGGTCTTTCGGGGCTTCTGCCTCGGCGAGGGCGAATGCGGCGAGGTCTTTGCCTGCGATGACTTTGCGACCTGCTGAATCAGTCGATGACGCCAGCTTGCCAGAATCAATCAGACGACGGATGGTGTCGTCGCTGAGCCCCAACAAGGTGGCGGCTTCAGAAACGCGGAAGGTGTTCACCCGGCTAGTCAATCAAGTAAATGCGGGGTTTGCAACGAGTTTCGGTGGATTTTGCGGCTCTGTTATCGAAAATAATCCTCAACTGAGGAAACCGTCTGCAACCTCTAGCCAGGATTCTTCGCGCTGATCCTTTAGCGCTAGACAAGATTGGAGTTGCTGATCGAGTTCGGCGAGTTTGACGTAGTCGTCTCCGTGACGGGCCATCTCGGCGTGTAACACACTGATCTTTTCGTCCAGCTTTGCGATCTGGGATTCGAGACGGGCCAGGGTTTTCTTCCGTTCTCGATCCTCGGCAGCAGCAGAAGCCGTCGTCGGTGCCGGCCCGGCAGGGGTTGCATCTTGGTTGCGTCGTCGCTCAGCCCCGGGGAAATCCGTCCCGTCCTTGCGGATCTGCAAATACTGATCCACCCCTCCGGGCAGGAGCACACATCTCCCGTCTGGAGTCAAGGCGTAGATCACGTCGCACACGCGCTCCAAGAAATAGCGGTCATGGGAGGCCACCAGCATCGTCCCCGGCCAAGAGTCAAGATAGTCTTCCACCACCGTCAAGGTATCGATGTCGAGGTCATTGGTCGGCTCATCCAGCAGCAAGACATTGGGTTGGCTCATCAATAATCTCAGGAACTGAAGCCGACGCCTCTCCCCGCCGCTCAGTTCCCCGATGCGGGTGACCAACTTCGTCCCGGTGAATCCGAAATCTTCGAGCAGATTCCGGGTCGACACCTCGCGTCCAGTCGCGGTGGTCGTGCGTGAGGCGATCCGCTGCACCGACGCCAGCACCTGATCGGTGTCGTCGAGTTCGTCAACATGCTGAGAGAGGTAGCCGATGTTGAGAGTTTGGCCACGTTTAATCTTGCCTGAATCGGGCGTCAAGCAACCGGCGAGCAGATTGAAGAGGGTGGACTTTCCGGCCCCGTTGACGCCGATGACGCCGATCCTGTCGCCAGGGCCAATCGACCAGGTCACCGAATTCAAAATCTGGGTGTGCTCGAAGCCGATCGACACCTTCGTCAAATCGAAGACATCCTTGCCTAGCCTCGACGACGAAAACTTGGCCAGTTCAAGTTTGTCCCGAGGATCGGGGACGTCGGCGATCAACTGATTCGCCGCCTCAATCCGAAACTTCGGCTTTGACGTTCGAGCAGGGGCTCCCCGACGCAGCCAGGCAAGTTCCTTGCGGACCAGGTTTTGGCGGCGGGTCTCGGTGACGTGAGCTTGGCGGGCGCGCTCGGCCCGAGCTAGCACATAGGCTGCGTAGCCGCCGTCGTAGGCGTCGACCTGGGCGTCGTGAACCTCCCACACCCGGGTGCAGACGGCGTCAAGGAACCAGCGGTCGTGGGAGACGATCACCATCGCGACTTCGCGAGACGAGCGGGTCAAGCGATTCAAGTGGGTGGCGAGCCAATCCACGGCCTCGACGTCGAGGTGGTTAGTCGGCTCATCGAAGATCATGACGTCGTAGTCGCCGAGCAGCAAAGTCACCAGTGACACCCGCCGTCTTTCGCCACCAGACAAGGTCGTCAGCCGCGCATCAAGGTCGATCGTGGCGAGCATGGATTCAACAATGTCGCGCTTGATCGGATCCGAGGCCCAGACGTGATCGGGCTGACCGTGGCTAATCTCTTCGCGGACCGTGACGTCGTGAACCTGCGCATCGAACTGGCTCAACGCCCCGATCTGCGCCTGGGAATGATGGGTGACCTGCCCCGAGTCAGGGGCCAGGTTGCCTGCCATGATGGACAGCAAGGTAGATTTTCCGTCACCGTTGCGCCCGACAACCCCGACGACCTCAGCCGAAGCCAGGCCAAGCGAGACGTCATCGAGAATGATCCGGGTGCCGAACATGATCGACACCCGGTCCAGATTGATCAGATTGACCGCCATATCGGGCCTACCAGCCCCGCGCGTGACTAGCGGCCACGCATCGCCTTCCGGGGCACCTTAGTAGGCAGCGGGCCCTTCGGCATGTTGAACCGATCCCGAACATTATCGAGTGCCCTCAACCGGCTCTCGACGTCACCAACCTGAACCTGATCGATGACCTTAGGCAGTTTCTTGATGTGTGCGGCGAGTTTCTCCAACCGCACCTGCCCATCCTTGTCACCCATCTGGATCGTCGTGACCGGGATGTCATAGGCGATTTGCTCGTGACGCTTGCGTTCAGTCTCCAACATCTTCCTCAACCGGCCAGGCTCGCCCTCGCCGACCAGGATCACCCCCTGGCGTCCGATGACGCGGTGGACAACCTCACCCGACTTGGTCAACGAAATAGCCATCGCGGTGGTGTACTTCTTCTTGTTGAGATCATTGAAGGCGATCTCGGCGGAACCGGTCTGGTTATGGAACTTCTTATACAAGGCCTTCCGGGCAAGACGGGTGAAAACCAGCATCGTGATCGTGAAGCCAGCCAGGATACCGATCAGAATCCAGAACCACTTCGGGGTCACGACGATGCCGAGAATGATCCCGACAACGATCGGGCCCAGGGCGCACCCCAACAAGATCCACGGCAATGCGGGAATCTCTTTCTTCGATGCAGAATAGACCTCGCGCATCTGGCGCGCGGTACCCCAGTCGCGGGGATCTTGAGAGTTCTTCTTACGAAGTTTCTCAGCCTTCCGTTGAGCCTTTTGCTCCCGGGCGAGTTCCTTTGCTCTGTCGCTAGCCATGTCGTCTCCGAGCTACTTTCATTGTCACTGGGATTGTGCGGTGGAGAGTCTACCGGATTTTGCGTTACGGGCCTCCAATACCTTCCGGTAGAGACGTCCAGCGCGGTAACTGGATCGCACCAGAGGGCCAGACATCACCCCGATGAAGCCGATCTCTTCCGCCTCTTCACCGATCTCGGCGAACTCCATCGGCGTCAACCACCGCTGCACCGGCATCAAGTAGGGGCTTGGCCGCAGATACTGGGTGATGGTGAGGGATTCGCAACCGGCGTCATAGAGATCCTGAAGGGCTTGGGAAATTTCCTCACGCGTCTCGCCCATCCCCAAGATCAGATTGGACTTCGTGATCAAACCCGCCTCGCGCGACATCCGCAACACATCCAAAGACCTGTCATAGCGGAAAGCTGGACGAATCCGCTTGAAGATGCGCGGCACCGTCTCAACATTATGGGCGAACACCTCCGGGGCGGCGTCGAAGAGCTGCTGAAGAAGATCAGGTTTCCCGGAAAAGTCAGGGGCGAGAATCTCCACCCCAACACCGGGGTTGAGGCTGTGGACCTGGCGAATAGTCTCGGCATAGAGCCACGCCCCTTGATCGGGCAAGTCATCGCGGCACACCCCGGTGATAGTGGCGTAGCGCAGGCCCATCTTCTGGACGGACTCGCCGACGCGTCGTGGCTCGTCACGGTCGTATTCGCTCGGTTTGGCAGAGTGAATCTGGCAGAAATCACAGCGTCTGGTACAAGAATCTCCACCAATCAGGAAGGTCGATTCGCGATCCTCCCAGCACTCGAAGATATTGGGGCAATTCGCTTCAGCGCAGACGGTGTGCAGCTCGTCCTGGCGGACTCGCCTGCGCATATCCATGTATTCCTTACCCGCCTTCGCCGTGGTCTTGATCCACGAAGGCTTCTCCTCGATAGGGGTCTGGGCGTTGATCACTTCCAGACGCAAGAGGGGGCGCCCCTCGGGTGAAAGCTGTCGCGTGCTGGTCATGAAGACATCGACTCCTGTCTGGACGCGGGGATGAGCGAGACCACCGGCATAGGCTGCGGTGCCGAGATTGCCGCACCGGTACACCCAGCCAGGTGAGACGCGTTGACGGCATGGATTGAACCCACCTGCTGTGGGATAAGTGTAGGAGCCCAAGGCCCGCGATCTAAATCAGGGAAATCCATGGGAACGTCGAAGTCGAAGGTCCGCTCCAGATAGCCATGCAACTTTCTTGCAACCTCAAAGAGTGAGGGTGCCCAACCGAGCTCCGCCTCGATGGAGGTCACCCCGGCGTCGGCAATCCCGCACGGGGTGATCCGATTGAACCAACTCAAATCGGTGGTGACGTTGAGCCCGAAGCCGTGCATGGTGGTGCGCTTGGCGACTCGCACCCCGATGGCGCAGATCTTTCGCTCAGGCCGCGACGCGTCAGCAGCCAGCCACACCCCGGTGCGATCCGGGATGCGTCCCGAGACGATGGAGTAGTCAGCCAGAGTGAGGATGATCGCCTCTTCCATGCGGCGCACATATTCACTAGCCCCCACCCGCCCCGGCAAGGTCAGGATCGGGTAGCCGGTGAGCTGACCGGGACCGTGAAAAGTCATCTTCCCGCCCCGATCCACCTCGACGAAGTTCAACCCCGGCGTAGGGAACTCGCTCGGCTTGGCGGACCTGCCCGCCGTGAAGACCGGCTCATGCTGAACGTAGATCACTGTCGCCCCAGTATCGCCATTGACGACGGATGCGTGGACGCTGCGTTGGTGATCCCAGCATTGACGGTAGTCGGTGATCGCTGGTGGGTCCTGGTCGAGCCCGATCATCTCTGCGCGAAGTTCCATCTGTGTTGAACGCCCCCAATGGTTGTGTGACTTCGTCCATCTTAGTCCGGTCTGAGGAATACCTTGATTCTTCGACGGGAGGTTTAAAACCGGTGGCCGCGGTGGAGAGGGAATCACCACCGCGGCCAGCCACGATCTAGGGCAGAGCGAGCCGCCTAGCCTCAGATGCCGAACTCTGCGCCGAAGTCGGCGGCTTCGAGACGGGACTTGAGGAAGGAGAGGAAGCGACCGGCGTCGGCGCCGTCGACTAGACGGTGATCGTAGGTCAGCGACAGGTACATCATGTCGCGGATGGCGATCACGTCATTGCCGAACTCGTCGGTGATAACGACGGGACGCTTCACGAGAGCGCCGGTGCCGAGAATGCCGACCTCTGGCTGGTTGATGATCGGGGTATCGAACAAGGTCCCGGCAGAACCGTAGTTGGTGATCGTGAAGGTGCCACCAGACATGTCCCCACCTGAGAGCTTGCCGTCGCGGGCCTTCTTGGCTAGTTCACCGATCTTCTTGGCTAGGCCACCGACGGTCAGATCGCCTGCGTCATGGATGACCGGGACGAACAGACCCTTGGGGGTATCGACGGCAATGCCGACGTTCTCGGCCTTGCCGAAGGTAATCGTCTTCTCCTCGAAGTTGCCCGTGCAGTTGAGCATCGGGAACTCGCGCAACGCTTCTGCAACAGCCTTGGCGATGAAGGCCAGGTAGGTCAAACCGACACCTTCACGGGCGCGGAAATCATTCTTGACCTTGTTGCGCAGCTTAGAGATACCGGTGAAGTCGACCTCGACGGCGGCGGTGAGCTGAGCCGAAATATCCAGTGATTCGCGCATCCGCTGAGCCACGACCTGACGGATCTTGGACATCTTCTCGGTGGTGCCAGCCTTAGGCGACGGAGCCGACGGCTTCGGCGCTGCGGGCTTCTCGGGTGTCGGGGCCGGTGCCGGGGCGGAGGCTGCAGCCTTCTTCGCCTCGGCCGCTGCCACCACGTCTTCCTTGCGGATGCGATCGCCGACGCCAGTGCCCTTGACCTCATTGAGGTCAACGCCTAGCTCCTTAGCTAGTTTGCGAACCAGCGGGGTGACGTAAGGGGTGGATTCCTTCACTGGAGGAGTCGGAAGGCCCTCGTCGGTGGCTGGCTTCGGGGCTGGCGGGGCCTCCGTCTTGTGGGCCGGGATCATCTCCGGCTGAATCTTGCCAGAGGGGCCGTCAGCCTTGATCTCAGGTGGTTCAGGGGCCTCGGGTTTGGCCGGTGCCGAGGCTGCAGATTCGTCACCGATGATGGCAATGATCGACCCGACGGCGGCCACCTCGTCCTCAGCAACCTTGATCTCTAGCAGGGTGCCGGAGACAGGGGAGGGGACCTCGGTGTCGACCTTGTCGGTGGAGACCTCGAGCAGTGGTTCATCCGCTTCGACCTTGTCGCCGACTGCCTTTAGCCAGCGAGAAATGGTGCCTTGGTGATCGGATTCGCCGAGTGCGGGCAAGGCAACCTCGTGAACCTGCCCAGAACCTGAGTCAGGGGTGTTAGAGGCTGGCGGGGTGGGAGCGGGATCATCCTTGGCAGGCGCCGGAGACTCCGGTGCCGGAGCAGAACCGGCCTCAGACGGGTCACCCACGATGGCGATCACGGCGCCGACGGCGGCCACCTCGTCCTCAGGAATCTTGATCTCTAGCAGGGTGCCGGAGACAGGGGAGGGGACCTCGGTGTCGACCTTGTCGGTGGAGACCTCGAGCAAAGGCTCATCCACTTCGACCTGGTCTCCAACCTGCTTCAGCCAGCGGGAGATCGTACCTTCCTTGTCGCTTTCCCCCAATGCGGGGAGTGTGATCTCGGTCGACATATTGAAAGTCTCCTTCGTTAATAAGTCGTATGGCTCCAAGACTAGCTCTTTTCAAAATGAAGTAGGCAATCTTCACCGACTCCGACTCGATAACCGCTATCGAGGTGGAGACCTGGTGGTACATAATGAGGCTGTGAGCTGGCTTTCTTCAATCTTCGGACGCGCACGCACTCGCGCCACCGTCAACAAAGGGTCGCGCGTCATCGACGCCTCCCTGGTGGACCACCTCGAACAATTTCTCGGCTCTCACAACGGTGTTGAAGCCTGGATCGAATCCGGCACGACGATGAACCAGCCGTCACTCCTGCTCGTCGCCGCCAGCGGAGAATGGACGCGCCGCCCGGTCCCGTCGATGGAGTGGGCCCGCAGCTTCGTCAAAAGACACTCCATCCCCGGATATGACGCCGGGGTGATCCCCTATCCGCAGCGGATGCGGGACTGGGATCGGCGCCAGGTGATAGAAAAAAGACGCAACCGGTATCGATGAAACCGGTCGCGTCTCTTCTCGAGGCGTTTCTAGAGCCCTACCCGGCCAGATCGGCGGCGATCTGGATCAGGGTGCGCACCGAAGCGCCGGTGCCGCCGTGGCAGATATAGCCGCGTGGCTCCTCTTCGTTGAATGCCGGGCCGGCAATGTCAAGGTGTGCCCAGTCGACACCGTCTGCAACGAAGTTCGACAAGAAAGCGGCAGCGGTGGTCGCCCCGCCGAGTCGCCCGCCCCCTGAACGAATATCGGCAATCTTGGATGCCAGACGCTTTTGCGCGTAACCCTGAAGTGGCAACTGCCAGAACTCTTCACCAGTGGCCTCAGCCGCCGCCAGCACTCGATCAGCGTTGTGCTGGTCGCGGGCAATCACGCCAGCGCAGCGGTCACCGAGAGCAACCATACAAGCGCCGGTCAGGGTGGCGACATCGATCAGTAGCGTGGGTTCATCCTCACAGCCGCGCGCCAGGGCATCAGCCATGACCAGGCGTCCCTCGGCGTCAGTGTTGTAGTTCTCCACCGTCTTACCGCCGTACATGGTCAACACGTCGGAAGGATGGTAGGACGATCCCGACGGCATGTTCTCGGCCATAGACGCGTAGGCCGTCACCCACACATTCAACCCCAGCTCGGCGATAGCCACAGTGGCGGCCAGGACGGAGGCGGCCCCGGCCATATCGCACTTCATGGTGTACATCCCATCGGCTGGTTTCAGATCGAGTCCACCAGAGTCGAAGGTGATCCCCTTGCCGACGAACACCAGGTGAGCGGTTGCCCCGTCCGGATGGTAGTCCAGACGCGCCAGCCGAGGCGGTTTCGCAGAGCCCGAACCCACCGCGAGAATACCGCCGTAGCCGCCAGCGGCGAGTTCCTTCTCGTCCAAGACGGTGCACTCAATCCCGGCTTCACTAGCCAGGCGGGCAGCGTCCTCAGCGAAGGTTTGCGGGTAGAGCTGATTGGGGGTGAGGTTCACCCAGTCGCGGGCCAGATAGACCGCCTTGGCGGTGATCCGGGCGGCGGCCACCTCGTCCTCAGCCCCGGCAGAGACGACAGCGAGACTCTTCACCGCAGACGAGACCGCCTCACTCTTCAAATCCTGGTAGCGGTAGCAGCCGAGCAAGACGCCTTCGACACAAGGCCGCACAGTATCAGCGTCGGGGTAGACCACGATGGTATCGGCACCGTCTGACTCAGCCTCGACACCAAACAGTGCGCGGGCCGCGCTACCGTAAGCCATCCGGACGGTCTCGGCATCGTCATCTGCACCGACCCCAACCAAGGCGAGCTGGGTTCCGTCAGCGACGGGAGGCAGCAGGCAAACGCAGCCAGCTTCGGCCTTCATCCCCAGACGGCTAGCCAAGGTGGCGATATCGTGGCCGAAACTGTCGACATGGGCCTGGGCAAGTTCGTCCGGGACGCCAGCGATTCTCCACGATTCGTGACTGGTGCATGACTCCTTATCTTCGGCATATACGAGACCGATCACCGCACGCTTCGCGTCGCCAAGCTGGGCACAGTCGGCGACCACGCGGACATCAATCAGTGCTGTAGACACAATGACTCCTCATCTCATTCAGTTATCAAAGGTGGAAGACGGTTAGATCGCAGAGCCGCGCTTGACTGCAGGCGGCGGCACGCGGAAACGACGAATCTGCACCATGCGCCCGATCATGTACCACTTCAGGCCCCTCGTCCTCTTGCTGGGGTAGCGCTGCGCCAACAGTTTGACGAAGCGCCGCCAGGTCATGATCATTTCCAGGACGACGCTCGCCATCAAGACATAGGCCAAGATGGTCAAGAATGTGGCTATCTGTTGGTTGCGCTGGAATACCATCACCAGGGCAAACAGGATCAGCATCAACGGCAAGGCCAGCTCGGAGAGGGTCCACTTTGAATCGATCAGGTTACGCAGGAGAACGCGTTCTGGGGACTTCTCGGATTCGGCAAGGTCCCGGTTGCGCTTGGCGACTGCAGCCTTGCGTTCTTGGGCGCGACGTTCCTTCTTCGTTAGGGTTGGGCGCAGACGTTCGCGACGGTCGGCCTCTGCCTTGCGGCGGCTACGAGTCGGGCCTGCTTTGGCTCTCGACGACTTCGTTGCCGCGTCATTGGAGGTGGAGGTCGTCTCGGAGCCAGATGACTGTGCCTCAGTCGTCATCTCAACGGACTGATTCTTCGCGTCCTCTGGGCGTGCATAGGGGCGAAACAGCTTCACGGTATGCGCCTATCTCGTGGGATGATGGAACGGGGTGGACCAAATCACCCTAATCCTAGCCCGTCTCGGACTCAATCTGCCTACCCCGCTCTCGCCGTCCGCAACGATCACAGACACCGACGACGAAACCACCTGCCACAAGGATTTATCCTCCCTCAGTACGATCAATTGCGACGAAGGGGTAATTTATGAGTCACCAAAGGCTAGAAAATCAGGTGTGACCCCTTACTCTATTTAGTGATGACCGCAGGCAGGCTGTGGTGTGACGGAAGGATTGACGAACCCTATGGCTGGTATTTTTGAGCGGATCTCCACCATCTTCCGGGCCAAGGCAAACAAGGCTCTCGACAAGTACGAAGACCCGCGTGAAACCCTCGACTACTCCTACGAGAAGCAGCTTGACCTACTCCAAAAGGTTCGTCGCGGGGTTGCTGACGTGGCTACATCGCGCAAGCGCATCGAACTGCAGGCAACCAAACTCAACGGTGAGATCGACAAACTCACCGCCGCCGCCCAGCGCGCACTTCAAGAAGGCCGCGAAGACCTCGCCCGCGAGGCACTGACCCGCAAGGCCGCCTTGCAGCAGCAGCTCGGCGACCTCCAAGTCCAGCACCAGCAGCTTGCTGACGAAGAAGCCAAACTCGTTCAGGCATCCACCCGTCTTCAAGCCAAGGTCAACGCCTTCAGGACCCGCAAGGAAACCATCAAGGCCACCTACTCCGCCGCCGAAGCCCAGACCCGTCTCAACGAGGCTTTCACCGGTATCAGTGAAGAGATGGGCGATGTCGGCCTGGCTATCCAGCGTGCCGAAGACAAGACGGCTCAGCTTCAAGCCCGCGCTTCCGCTGTGGACGAACTACTAGCGTCTGGAGCCCTCGAAGATTTCAGCGGTATCGACTCTTCGGACCCGATCACCCGCGAGATCGAGCAGGTTGCGTCCTCGGCTTCCGTCGAGAACGAACTGGCGTCAATGAAACAGCAGTTGGCCCTATCTCAAGGTGGCTCCGATAAGGGTGCTCAGCAGCTAGAAGCTGGCGCTTCGACCTCGCAGACGGATTCGGCCCCCGCCGCCGGGGATCAGCCCGGAGGTGCCCAGTGATCGTTCGGATTCATGGCGTAGGACAGTGGAAGATTGATCAGTCTGACCTCGATCCACTCAACGTGATTGACGCTGATGTCGCAGCCGCAATCCAGGCCCAGGACGCAGATAAGCTGCGCCAAGAGCTGGAGCGCCTCACTGACGCTGTCAAGTCAATGGGAACACCTGTTCACGAAGACGAGATCGCCGAGTCCGAGCTGATTCTTCCTGGAGCTGACGTCTCCTTGGAGGAGATCGGCCAATGGCTCAACGAGGAACAACCCGAGGTTGGGCTCATCGCTGACTAAGATCATCGCTCGACACTGATGCCACCTGGTCTCGGCCAGCGGGTCAGTGAACGAGGACGTCAGAGTGTGGGGTGCGATCGGCACCCCCACAACCTTTTAAGCGGTTCTTGTCGCTAGGGCTATCAAGAATGGAGATGTCGATGCGCGTCGTCGTGGTCGCAGATCACCTGGGGCGAAGAGCGGGGATAGACGCTGGCGTCCCGGTGGCTCGGGCATGGCGTCAACGCGGTGCTGAGGTTGCGGTGGTTCCGGTCGGGGTGGCCGGGGACGGATTCTTGACTAGCTACATGGCCTTGACTGGAGCTAGGGCCCAGGTTGCTCGTGACGGTATCGATCTCCACGATTCATTGGTGATCGGCGAGTCGGTGGTAGTCGTGGACTTATCCGGGGCTGATCTAAGCTCCACCTCTGCCAGTATCGGTAGTGTCATCGCAGAGCTTGCAGATGCCTACCCGTTTGTGGATGAGATGGTGTTTGCCCTCGGGCCCACCCCCCTTAGCCCTGACCTTCTCTTTTCGTCCTTGACTGACCTGGTGGTGTGGGGGCGTTCCAGAATGGGTGGCGGCACGGTTGACCGGCGCTCCTATCCGCTTTCTCTCGGGGACGGCAAGCACTTCACCGTCGATGACCTCCACGCCGTCGTCACAGGCTTAGGCGGCAAGCGGCTTCGTCTCGTGGTCCACTCCGACGACGTGGCTGCCCGTCTGGGCGGGATTACCGGAGTCATCGGGCAGTGGGCCTTCGATGCCGGCTGGGATGTCGAGCGCAGACTTCACGCGTCCAGAGCAATCGAGCGGCTTGACCAACTGTGTGCCTCTCTCACTCGCAGACCCACATTGGCTGCTGCCCCAGGCTCAGGGGCCGGTGGCGGGCTCGGCTTCTTATTCATGCAGCTAGAAGCCTTGGCGAGGGCCGCCGGTGACGTCGCAGATAATGCTAACGATCTGCCGACCGCGCCGGAATCGACCCCGGTGGTGCACAGCGGCCCCGGCTATCTCGCGAGCGTCAGTGGACTCGACGACACCATCGCGTCGGCAGATTGCGTTGTTGGGGTGGTGACCGTCGTCGATGTTGATCACGACGGCGGGGAAGTCATCGCCGATCTAGCCGCCAGATGTGCGCGCGAAGCCAAACCCCTCGTGGTGATCAGTGCCTGCGGGCAGGTTTCGGTCAGGGATGCGCGGGAACGCGGGGTTGAGGTGTGCTACTCGTTGACCTCGCGGATTCAGCCTGGACCGGGGGCGCCGATGATGGATCATCTAGTCGTCGATGGTCTCAGTGACGACGAAATCACCGACCTTGTGGTTCCGATTGCGCAGAGCTGGTCCTGGTAGGTGCCGAGGAGCCGTCGGCGTTGGTGGGATTGTTGGGGGTGGTGGCTGGCCGACTAGCTGAGAAGAGTGCCAGCCCGCAGGTCCCGGACAGGCAGACCCCAGACAAAGCCAGGAAGAGGCCCCCGTAGACGCCTAGTTTGTTGAGTGCGCTCATCTCGGCGTGGCCGATGTTGCCGATCACCGAGCGGGTGACGGCGAATAAGGCGAGACCTGCGACCAGTAAAACCACCGACATGATCATGCCGATCCGCAACGGCTTAGTGGAGTCTGCCTGAGAGGGAGGAACTGGGGTCATAGGGTCAGCTTAGCGTGCCCTTGGTGACGGGTTTATGAGGGGTTTATAGTGGGTGAGGTACGAAAATCGTGACCACTGCCCGCCACTTCGTCACGAGCCACCATGCGGTTTGGCCTGCGGCTTAGGTTCTGGCGCGGGTGGTCGCGTAAAGTGTCTGCGAGGAAGCTGTGAATGTGGCTGTGGTTGTCGCAGGCTCGTCCAGGATCCAACTCCAGCGAGGGGAAGATTTCATGACTGATACCGTAACCAGCGCTCCGACTTCGGGCGTCCTTCTGACTGACGATGCTGCAGCTAAGGTCAAAGCGCTGTTGGCTAATGAGGGGCGCGACGATCTCGTCCTGAGGATCGCTGTTCAGCCCGGCGGTTGTTCCGGTCTGCGCTACCAGCTCTACTTTGACGATCGCAGTCTCGACGGCGATGTCGTCAATGATTTTGACGGTGTGAAGGTGGTTACCGACAAGATGTCGGCCCCCTATCTCAACGGCGCCACCATCGGTTTCTCCGACACCATCGAGCAGCAGGGGTTCACCATCGACAACCCCAATGCGACCGGCACCTGCGCGTGCGGAGAATCCTTCCACTAAGCTGTGAATGTGCCGGTGTCCGAGCCGGCAACCAGATCATTGTTCGGATCAACCAGGATCGGTGAAGACATGCAGACTGCGGCTGACGCCAGTCAAGATCAAGTTCGAGTGTTGTTGTATTCCGATGACCGCAACGTTCGTCGAGACGTCCGGATGGCCCTAGGAACGAAACTTTCGGACGATCTGGGGGCTCTGGAATATACCGAATGCGCCACTCAACCTGCCGTCATCTCCGCGATGGACGCTGGCGAGTTCGATCTGTTGATCCTCGACGCCGAGGCTACTCCGAGTGGCGGCATGGGAATCGCCCATCAGCTAAAGGACGAGATTCAGCACTGCCCGCCGATCATCTTGCTGGTTGCTCGCGAGCAGGACGCGTGGTTGGCGACCTGGTCACGAGCTGAAGCGATCAGCCCCTTCCCGGTTGACCCCATCCGTCTCCCGAAGCTGGTTGCAGATGTGTTGCGGATGTCTCCCTACGTCGCACCGATCTCAACCGTCCGTGGTTTACATGATTCCGGTTCGGCAGACGAGGACTTTTCCCAGTAGAGCGCAATCACATCGAGGCTAAGCCGACCCCTGCAAGGGTTGAACCTCGGCTGCGCCGCGACCCCACATCCGTCCGTCCACAGGGCTTCGTTCCTTGGTTTCATCCGGGGTGGCCTGCCAAACTTGAGCAGAGCCACCCCGGATCTTTATCAACCAAACAGACGCGGCAACTGCCTGTCTGGTCAGGTATTTTGCGAATCTGAACCGATTTCACCTCCTGCCAGCTTCCCTTTTTCTTGGGGGGTAGTGTCATCCCTAGGTGGAGAATCGGCGAGACCACGCTTATCGGGTCCAGTCGACTCCACTCGGTCACATCGACCACAGTCGATCTTCTTCACCGGCGAAGGAGCCCCATGTCTATTCGAGTCTCTAGGCGCGGCCTGCTCGGTGCGGGCGCCGCCGCAGCAGCGAGCCCGCTTATTCTTTCATCAACTAAGGCATCAGCCTCTCATCAAATCAACGTGGTTCAGGCCGCAATCGGGAATGAACCAACCCCGTCGAAACAAAAGCTCTTCTACGCTTTCGACTCCGGTCTGTGGAATTCACTCAAGAGCACCAATTGTCGAATCGAGATGGGCACCTTCCACAAGGATGAGGGTTTGCCCTTCTTCAAGGAGGGGCTCTACGAAGACCCGAAGTTGGAGTGGGAACCGCGCTTCGACAATGGTTACCCGAACATCATCTACGACCCGGAAGCGAAGAAATACCGCGCCTACTACACCTTGTTCGTTGTTGATCCCGGCACGTCGGACACACCTGTGGCTGAGCGCCCGTCGAAGCCGTATCCTACGAAGGGACGTAAGACGGGCTTGGGTTATGCGGAATCAGATGACGGTATTCACTGGGTCAAGCCTCATCTTGGGTTGGTTGATTTCCAAGGCAGCACCGCGAATAACTTGATCTTCACTAAGGTTCAAGGCACATCGGTGCTCTATGACGCAGCAGAGCCCTCGCCCGCACGTCGCTATAAGCTGATTACCCTTCAAGAGGCGTCAAAAACGAGCCTGTGTGTCGCGTTTTCTGCTGACGGTATCCACTTCTCTGAACTGACCCCGTGGCCCGAGGCATCTAAGAGTCCTTCGCCTGGAGGCGACTGCCATAACGCCACTTTCATCGATCCTCGCACTGGCGAATATGTGTTGATCACGCGGTTGTGGGATTCGGGAGTCCGGGTCTCGGCGGTGTCGCGATCGAGGGATTTCATCAACTGGACCCCTCCCGTTGAGTTACATCGCGGGGACGGCTACTGGAATCAGGTCTATTCCATGCCCGTATTCCCCGACAATGGCCTCTACTTCGGGCTGGCGTCAATCTTGCGTCAAGGTGATTCTTCCCTCCCAGACTTCGACACAGTCGACTGTCAGCTTCACTGGTCATCGAATATGGAACAGTTCCAGTCGGTGGC
>JAEZZG010000069.1 GCA_023442485.1 Actinomycetes bacterium
AATCATTCATACCCACCGCTGGGCCGATGTCCTCGAAGTCGAAATCGCCACATTCGAGTGGGTCAACTGGTGGAACACCAAGCGACTCCACCAAGCCCTCGACTACCGCACACCAGCCGAAGTCGAGACCGACTACTGGAAGCAACACCAGCTGTCAGCAACAATAGAAATCAGGGTAAACACCTAGGAAGAAAACCCGGACCATTTCAGGGTGGTTGCTGGCTTTGATCACGCCTCAGCCGCCGGTGTGGCAGTGGGTGTTGTTTGGTGTGACTGCAGCGATCTCGGCTGCGATGTGTGTCACCGTTGTCAGATACGCGAGGGGTAGGCAGTCATGAGTGAGCCTGAACGTTTCATGTCTTACGGTGAGTTCGCCCAATACATCGGAGTCACCACCGGGTCGTTGAGTCGCTATAAGTTGCCTGAACCAGACGTCTATATCGGCACCACAAGAGGGTGGCGGGAAGAAACCGTCAAAACCTGGCACGAGAACAGACCGTCCCAGAAACGGCTGAGGCAACAGTCAGACACAAACGAATAACACGCTACAAGCCAGATGGGGCCGGGTGCCGAGAGCTGGCCCTCGGGCCTGTTATCTCATTGTCTCAACGATGCTTTTCCTTGGGGTGCGAGAGAGGAAAATTTGATAATTATTTGATGATTATTTGATATGCCTGACTCTAACTGATCCTCCTTGGAGCATTTGAGACGGTGTGGGTAAACGACGAAACCCCTAGCCAGACCCCGTTTATGGGGTTTGACTAGGGGTTTTGCCCTGTGTCCGAGAGAGGACTTGAACCTCCATGACCTATACCGGTCACTAGCACCTCAAGCTAGCGCGTCTACCTATTCCGCCACCCGGACATGCCTGCCATCAGGGACAACCGCCTAACAGCAGAAATGAACTCTAGCAGTAACAAGACACAAAGTTCAAACCGCAAACCGTCCACCCTCTTCTGGTCTCGCGACGCAGAGCTGGGTCGGCAGTCTTGAGCGAGGGGCTTAGGTATCGGGTTTCGAGGAGCAGGGTTTGGGCTACGAACCCCGTCCGCACCCGTCACCGGGCATCAATGCTCGCAATGCAACAAGTGCACCTTGCCCATCCCGGCGCATAGGGACCCAGGCTCATCTTTGCCCAAGTGTTAGCGTCAACTCAATCAATCCATGTCAAGATGGTGACGTGAATAAGGATGTATCCGGCAGCCCCGCTCCCTCCATAACTTCTTGCATTTGCGCAGCAGCCAATCTCGAACGCGATGTCGATTCTGAGGTTGTCCAGATCGCCCAGGACTTGATCCGCATGGACACATCGAATTACGCCCCCGATCCGTCTCCAGGGGAACGTCAAGCCGCCGAATACATAGCCGCCCTGCTCGATGAAGTGGGTATCGAATCGAAAATCTATGAATCCGCTCCCGGACGCGCCACCCTGGTTGCTCACTGGGAACCTGAGGGCGTTGATCGAAGCTGCGATCCGCTCCTGATTCACTGCCACACCGATGTCGTCCCGGCTAACGCTGACGAGTGGACCGTGCCGCCGTTTTCTGGAGAGATTCATGACGGCTACCTGTGGGGCAGGGGAGCGATAGATATGAAGGGCTTCGACGCCATGCTGCTCAATGTTGTCCGCTCCCGTCAACGAGAAGGGCGACCACCCAGGCGTCCAATCAGATTGATCTTCTTCGCTGACGAGGAAGCTGCCGGCGGGCTCGGATCGGTATGGCTGGCCAATAATCACCCTGAAGAACTCGCTGACTGCTCCTTAGCCATCTCCGAGGTGGGCGGGTTTTCTGTCACCGTCAAGGACGATCTGCGTCTGTACTTGGTTTCAACTGCGGAGAAGGGGCTGCATTGGTTTCGACTGATTGCTGATGGACGAGCTGGACACGGATCAATGCGTAACGCTGAGAATGCCGTAACCGAGTTGGCGAAGGCAGTCTGCGCGATTGGGCAACATCGCTGGCCTGAACGAATCCACCCGTCTCACCAGGCCTTCATCGACACCATCGAGGAACTCCTTGACGTCAAGATCACCTATGACAATGCAGAGGAAACCCTGGCACGGCTGGGGTCTATCTCACGGATGGTCGGTGCAGCCATGTCCAACACCGTCAACCCCACTGGATTGGCTGCCGGATACAAGGCAAACGTGATTCCTGGCCAGGCAACGGCGACTTTTGACGGCAGATTTATCCCCGGATATGAAACAGAAATGCTGGAGACGATCCGCGAGTTAATCGGGCCGAATCTTCGGATGGAAACTATTGCTCATGCACCAGCCGCCGAGGCCGATTTCGCATGCGGATTGCTCGATGCCATGGAATACTCTCTTCGCTGTGAAGACCCGCAAGCTCGCGTGACTCCTTACCTGCCTTCGACGGGCACGGATGGGAAGAATTTCGCCGAGAGGTTTGGCATCAATAACTTCGGTTTCACGCCGATGAAACTGCCTGCCGATCTTGATTTCACCGCCCTCTTCCACGGCGTCGACGAGCGAATCCCCGTGGAGAGCCTAAGTTTTGGCGCTAAGGTGCTCGACCATTTCTTGGATCGGGCTTAGCTGGACGTGGCGGCGGTGAGTTCGCGGTATGCCTGCCGGGCAGCTCACTCTATATCGAGGAGATGACTGTTTTCTGGACGAGCCAGGTGAGGGCCTCCGGTGATGTCGTCGAGAGCGGTGACGATCTGGTGCGGCAATGACATCTCTTCGGCGTCTAAATAGGGTTTGAGCTGGTCGGGTGTTCTCGCTCCAAGCAGTGGGGCAGTGACCCCAGGAGCGTCACGCACCCATAGCAGGGCGACCTGGGCGGGCGACATCCCCAATCCGTCTCCAGCGTGAACCAGGGCCTCCACAACCGCGCGTGACTTCTGATCAAGGTAAGGCTCGACGAACCAGGCAAAGTTTTCTTGGGCAGCGCGAGAACCCATCGGAATTGCACGCCGATACTTCGCCGTCAACACCCCGCGACCCAGCGGTGACCAGGCGAAACATCCCATCCCGTGGTAGGAGAGAGCTGGCATCACTTCGATTTCGGCGCGGCGAGCCAACAGTGAATACTCCACTTGGCCAGACACCAGTAGAGACCGTCCCGGCATCGCCTGTTGCCACATCGCCGCCGCGGACGTCTGCCAGCCAACGAAGTTAGAAATCCCGACATAGCGGGTCATCCCGGCATTGACCGCGTGATCGAGTGCTGAGAGGGTTTCTTCCAGAGGGGCGTCACCGAATGTGTGAATCTGCCAAATGTCGACATGGTCAGTGTGTAGACGGCGCAGCGATCCCGCCAAGTCGTCAAGCATGGCGGATCGAGACGTGTCGATGGTGCGTTTTCCGTGGGTGCCGAACCCGGCTTTCGTGGAGATAATCACGTCGTCTCGGGAAACATCCGTATGGATGAGTTTGCCCAGGATTTGCTCAGCGACGCCGTTGCCGTAAGCCGGGGCAGTGTCAATCAAGTTTCCACCGGCATCGACGAAATCTCGCAATAGGGCGCGGGCATTCTTCGGTGAGGTATCCCGCCCCCACGTCATCGTCCCTAGTCCCAGACGTGATACCTGGAGGCCAAACTGCCCGACTCGTCTTGATTCCACGCCGCTACTTTATCGCGTCGGTCCAGGACGGGAGGAAGTGGAGGCAGAGTGCGGGCGGTGGGGAGGTGATAGAGGGTGTGGGCTGGATGTGTGCGTGGCGGTGCTGCTGTGGCCTATGGTGTTGTCCGAGACGCAGGAGCGGGGCTAGGGCCAGGACTGGTGGAACCTGGCAGACGGAGGTGTTGCGGAAGCTTTGGGTGTCGAAACGTATGACTTACGCCTGGACAGCACCTAGCACAAGCAGGATCGTCAGCAAAGCCGCCAAGGAAACCCTGTAGTAGACGAAGGGACGGAAGGTATGGGTCGAGATGTAGCGCAATAACCAGGCGATCACGAGGTAGCCGACGACGAAGGAGATCAGCGTGGCGACGATGATCGGCCCCCACGAAGCCGATTCGGTCGAGGCGTCTTTGAGTTTGTAGAGCCCGGAAGCGAAAATCGCCGGGATTGCCAGGAGGAATGAATACCGAGTCGCAGATTTTCGATCGTAGCCTAGGAATAGACCGCCAGAGATAGTTCCGCCTGAGCGGCTCACCCCCGGGATCAGCGCAGCGGCCTGGAAAAAGCCGTAGAGGATACCGTCTCGCCAGGTCAGATCGGATAGATCTTTGGTGGAGTGTCTCGTCGCAAAGCGGTCAGCGGCACCGAGTAATAAGCCGACGAGAAAGAGCATCGCGACGGTGATCCAGAGGTTGCGCAAATGGGTCTCGATAGCGTCTTGAAACAGAATTCCCAAGACGCCGATCGGGATCGATCCCACGATCACTAGCCAGCCCATTCTCGCGTCCGGGTCCGAATGAGGAACCTTGCCGACTAGAGAAAGACACCAGTTCCTGATGATCTGGACGATGTCGCGCCAGAAATAGATGAGCACAGCCGTTTCCGTGCCCAACTGAGTAACCGCGGTGAAAGCGGCTCCTGGGTCATTGCCGTCGAAGAACAATTGCCCCGCGATGAGTTGGTGTGCAGAAGACGAAATCGGTAGGAATTCCGTCAGCCCCTGGATGATCCCCAAGACGATGGACTCTAACCACCCCATGATTCCTCCGGGAGTTCGATGACGACAAGAGCAGGTAGTAGGCGTTGTAGACGCCGCGAAGTGAGCCTCAAGGCTACCAAAACAGACATTGCTCGTGCAACGCATCTGCGCGGCCTCAGGTAGGTGAGTCGGTGACGTCCGTCTAACCTACCGAGACCGACCAGATAGCCTACTGTGGCCAAGACGGAGGGTCCCAATCGGGTAAGACTGGGGTCTCAGGCTGGCCGACATGGGATTCCTCGTGGGTGACGCGAGGAACGCCAGCGGCTGCATAGGCCTCGGCTTCATCGAGGGTTTCTGCCTCCAAGAGAGCCTCAGCCAATGAATCCAATTTATCACGGTTTTCGCGAAGCATGGCCCGTGCTCGCTCTTGGCAGTCCATGATGATTTCGCGGGCTGCCTTATCCACCTGGGCAAGAGTTTGATCTGAGATACCCATCATCCGAGGGTCATCGTCATTGGATAGGACAGTGATCGGGCCCACCTCAGGGCTCATGCCCCAACGCCCCGCCATCTGGCGGGCAATGGCGGTGGCATGTTGCAGATCGGATTCGGCGCCGGTCGTGACGATGTTGAACACCACCTCTTCGGCGGCCATGCCGCCCAAGGCGCCCACGATCCGGCCACGCAGGTATTCCTCGTCGTAGCCGTATTTGTCGTCCTCGGGCGTCGACAAGGTCACCCCAAGGGCGCGGCCACGCGGGATGATCGAGATCTTGCGAACCGGGTCGGCGCCCTTGCAGAGCATTCCCAGCAGGGCGTGGCCGGATTCGTGGTAGGCGGTACGGCGCTTCTCTTCTTCGGGCATGACGACCGAGCGGGCAATCCCAAGCTGTACCTGCTCTAGGGCTTGCATGAAGTCTGCGTGGGTGACCAGGTTGGCGTCGCGCCGTGCCGCCTGCAGGGCCGCCTCGTTGCACAGGTTCGCCAGATCGGCACCGGTCATACCTGGTGTGGCTTTCGCCATTGCCGCCAGTGAGACGTCCTCCGCCAACGGAATCCCGCGGACGTGAACCTCCATGATCTTTTCGCGCCCAACCCGGTCAGGAGAAGACACTTGGATTTGACGGTCAAATCGTCCAGGACGGGTCAATGCCGAATCCAAGACGTCTGGACGGTTGGTCGCAGCCAATACGATGATGCCCTCGGTGCCGCTGAAACCATCCATCTCGGTCAGAATCTGGTTGAGTGTTTGTTCGCGCTCGTCGGAGCCACCGAGGGAACGATTACCTGCACGAGAACGCCCGATGGTGTCGATCTCATCGATGAAAATGATGGCGGGGGCAACTTTGCGAGCCTCATCGAAGAGTTCGCGCACTCGCTGGGCACCGACACCGACGATCATCTCGATGAACTCCGATGCCGAGGCGGAGAAGAACGGAACGTCGGCCTCGCCAGCCGTGGCCCGAGCTAGAAGGGTCTTTCCAGTACCGGGTTGGCCAGTTAGCAGAATGCCTCGCGGAGCTCGCGCACCTAGCCGCTCGTATTTACCGGTGTTGCGCAGGTAGTCGACGACCTCGCGCAACTGGTCCTCCACCTCGTCGATTCCTGCGACATCGTCAAATGTCACCCGAACCTTCGACGTGTCTACCGGCTTTGATGTCTTGTTCGACATGCCGAGCCCGAATTTTCCTCCCGCAGATATCTTCCGGAAGAACCAAATCCACACGGCAATCAGCAGCAGCCACGGCAGGATCGACAGCAACAGGTTCATCAGGATTCCGCGCTGCGCCACCACTGGCTCGGCACTGACCTCGACTTTGTTCTGGTTGAGTTTGTCGAGGAGTTTGTCGTCGGCGAAAGTAGGACGCTCAGTGGTGAACAACTTGTAGTTGCGCTCAGCCCGCTGCGATCCCTCTTCCTGAGGGACGGGGGCCTCGTTGCGCAGCTCGCCTTGAATCGTGTCTCCGCGCGCATAAATCTTTTCGACGTTATCGGCGTTGAGCTGTGCGGCAAATTCGGTGTAGGAGATCGTCTGACCGGCCTTCACGCGGTCTTGGTAGGAGAAATATGCGAAGATTCCCACCAAGATCAAGCCCCAAACAACCCATATCATCCATTTGGGTGTCTTCTTCGAGCCCCTGGCCTTGTTGTCGGGGACCTCAGGGTTCTTCAAGCCCTCCGTTCGCCACGGCTTTCCCGGTTGCGTCGGCGGGGGAGTGTCACCCGGTGATGACTTTGATAACTTGGCCACGGACTCTCCTTATGTCCTTTGTGTCACATTCTTGATGTGTCATGGGGTGTGCGCTAGAGACGATGTTTAGTCGTCCAGCCCGCAGGCTCAGCCAGTGCAGGAGGAGTAACTAACCCACCTGCTACCCAAGCGCACTGTCATCGTCGAACTCACTAACTGAACCAAGACTAACCGCTTCAGTCAAAACCGCTAAGGTGGGACGGTGAGTAAATCCTTTGAGTCTCTATTTGCTGAGCTTTCCGAGAAGGCTACAACTCGTCCCATAGGATCGCAGACCGTCATCGAACTTGACGCTGGCATCCACTTTATTGGTAAGAAACTGACCGAAGAGGCGGCTGAGTCCTGGATGGCGGCAGAGTATGAATCCAAGGAGCGAGCCGCCGAAGAGATCAGTCAGTTGCTCTACCATGCCCAGGTCATGATGATCGCCCTTGGTCTCGATCTTGACGACGTCTACCGTCACCTGTAAACCCTGCTTCACCCAGCCCGCTCCCGCCCTACCCCGCCGGGTCTAGCCCGCCCCAACCGAGAAAGAATCGTGATGGACCTGCTCAAAGTTGCCGTTCCGAATAAAGGAGCCCTAGCCGAGGCGTCGGCAACCATGTTGCGAGAAGCTGGCTACCGGATGCGGAGTGACTCTAAGGAACTCGTCTTGGTCGACGACGATAACAACGTCGAGTTCTACTATCTGCGTCCACGCGATATTGCCATCTACGTCGGCGAGGGAACCTTGGATTTGGGGATCACTGGCCGCGATATGCTGATTGACTCTGGGGCGGACGCCGAAGAGATCATGGCTTTGGGAGTGGGACGGTCTAAGTTCCGTTTTGCCGCTCCCGGAGGCGCGTCAATGACGCTGGCCGACCTTGCTGGCAAACGCATCGCCACTAGTTATCCGGGCCTCTTATCGACTTATCTGGACGCCCATGGCATTCAGGCACGTCTGATCCACCTGGATGGGGCGGTAGAGTCCTCGATCAGGTTGCAGGTCGCTGACGCGATTGCTGATGTCGTTGAAACCGGATCGACCTTGCGTAAGGCCGGTCTTGAGGTATTCGGTGAGGTGATCTGTGAGTCGGAGGCGGTCGTCATCAAGCGGACCGGGTCGAGGCCAGGTCCTGGGCTAGATCAGTTGAAGCGGCGCCTTGACGGTGTGTTGGTGGCCCGGAACTACGTCATGGTTGATTACAACGTCTCGACGGAAAATCTCGAGGCTGCAGTTGCGGTTGCGCCAGGGTTGGACTCGCCGACGATGAGTGAGTTGGCCAAGCCAGGGTGGTTCGCGGTTCGCGTCATGGTGCCGAAGAAGAAATCCCAACTGGTAATGGATCAACTCTGGGAGGCAGGCGCCCGCGCCATCCTGGTCACAGAACTATCGGCCTGCCGCCTGTAATCGTGTGGATGTAAATCCAAGACGCGAAGGCAATCACCGTCTTCCCGGGGCAGTCATCGTCTCACCCGAGGGAAGTGGTGTGCCTAAGTTCTGTGCGATACCCAAAACCTAGAGTTTGAACAACCTCGCGGACGGCCTGGATGTAGACGGAGTCCAGGCCGGTGGCTCCTTATTCGATGCCGTGACTTTTCAGGATGGCCTCGATGTCGTCATAAGACTCATCAGTTTGGCCCGCCTGCCTCTGCTTCAGCGCGGCGTGGGCCTTCCCTTCAGGGGTTGCAGACACCGCATCCTTGCGTGCAGCGCTAACAGCCTGTTTGTCCTGACGACGCTGGCTAGCCCTTGCCTGGGAACGCTGAGTCCTAAACTCTTTAGCCTGTTCTTCCGTGACTGGTTTGGTGAGGAAGCCGACGATCAGCACGATCAAGGCGACGACGAGAATACCCACCCCGATCCACATCGTCACCCCCATTGGGGTGCGGCTGACCCAGGCCTGGATGGATCGAATCCCATTGACGATCAGGTTCATAACCCCGGTGATCAGCAGGCCGACGGTCACTAAGCAAATGCCAATGCCGATCAAGAGCTGACGCATCGAGTGGCGACGCGTCCACAACAAGGCAGTGATGCCTGCCACGACAACGATGATGACGAGAGAAACCAGGAGTGCTACGGTGAATGGGGTCATGAATCCAGTGTTGCACCTCGGTTGAGGCAATTTCTAGTTGTGACCCCCGAAATGACCCACCAAATCAGGTGCGATTAGGCAAAGCTATTCCGCTTGGCTATAATAGCCGGGTGTTTCGATCTGCAAGGGTCTAACACCTAGGCTGAATCTGATTCGGTCTCGGTGCTGGTTCGTTGCAGTAATCCAAGAGGGAGCCTCATCCCCACCTGATCAGGTCTGTGCTTGACGGGTTTTCGCCAACACCCCTCGACGGGGTAGTTGAGTGTCCATTCAAGGGCGCTCAGCTTTAGGCGAGATAAGGCTCCGTCACGGAGCCTTGTTTTGGTTTAGAAGCATCCGCAAATGACTATTGGAGGATCTCATCAGCAATCCGACTGAACCGCGCATCAACGACCGGATCCGCGTACCCGAAGTTCGACTCGTCGGCCCAAAGGGTGAACAGATCGGCATCGTCCGACTGGAACAGGCCTTGTTCCTGGCTAGGGAACATGGTCTCGATCTCGTCGAAGTCGCCGCTCAGGCAAAGCCGCCAGTGTGCAAACTCATGGATTACGGCAAGTACAAGTACGAAGCCGCCCAGAAGGCACGCGATGCGCGGCGCAATCAGGCCAATGCAGTGATCAAAGAAATGAAGCTGCGCCCCAAGATTGATGAGCACGACTACGAGACGAAGAAAGGTCATGTGGTTCGGTTCCTCAAAGGCGGGGACAAAGTCAAGATCACGATCATGTTCCGTGGCCGTGAGCAGTCGCGTCCGCAACTCGGTATCGATTTGTTGAAGCGGTTGGCTGATGACGTTGCCGAATATGGCACGGTCGAGTCCGCGCCGAAGCAAGAGGGCCGGAACATGTTGATGATCCTTGGTCCCACGCGGAGGAAGCAGGATGCCCGCGCCGACGAGAAGCGTGAGCGTGAACAGCGCATGGCAGATCGCGCCGCAGCTCAAGAGCAAGACAAGCAGTATGAGGCCGACTTGAGAGAGAAGGCCCGCTCCGAAGTCAAGAAGAAAAAGAAGAAGGGTCCGGCAGACAATATGGACCCAGATATCGACTTGTGATCGCTTAGTCGATCCCTCCCAAGTTTCACTCTAACTTGGGCCAACCTATGCATGAAGGAGAGTGCCACCATGCCGAAGATGAAGACTCATTCGGGTACTAAGAAGCGCTTCAAGGTTTCTGGAACAGGAAAACTCATCCACCGTTCCGCTGGCAAGCGCCACCTCAACGAGCACAAGTCCTCGCGTCGTACTCGCCGTCTCTACCCGGACGCTGTTCTCGAAAACAAAGGCGATATCAAGAAGGTCAAGAAGCTGCTTGCCGGTCGCGCCAAGTAGTTTTCAGCCCCACCAATATCCCATATTCCTAGTCAAACCGAGTTTTCAATAGATCAAGAGGAGATAACATGGCACGCGTGAAGCGTTCTGTGAATGCACACAAGAAGCGTCGTGAGATTCTCGAACAAGCGTCCGGTTACCGCGGGCAGCGTTCCCGTCTGTACCGCAAGGCCAAGGAACAGGTCCTGCATTCGCAGACCTACGCTTTCCGGGATCGTCGCCAGAAGAAGGGTGACTTCCGCTCGCTGTGGATTCAGCGCATCAATGCTGCGGCTCGCGCCGAAGGTATGACCTACAACCGTTTCATCAATGGCTTGAAGAACGCCGGTGTAGAAGTTGACCGCAAGATTCTCGCTGACCTCGCTGTCAACGACCAGGCAGTGTTTGCTTCCTTGGTGAAGGTCGCCAAAGATAACCAGCCCGCTGCCTAGTGACCGCCGTGGAGGCCCCGATGCTGTCTCGGAATCGGGCACGCAAGGTCAAGCAGCTACTCAGACGTAAGGGACGGGCCAGTTCAGGATTGTTCCTCGTGGAGGGTGTTCAAGCCGTCCGTGAGGCACTGACCTGGTCTGTCCCGTCGTCTGTTTCTAGCGGCATTTCGCCTAGTGAATCTCGGAGCCAACCGGCTGTGGTTGCCCGTCGGGTCGACACTCATCATCGCCGAGCCGACGCTGACCCCATCCCGGTGACAGAAGGTGTCGCTTCCGACAGGTGCCTTGATCAGGCCATGACGTGTGCCAGCGATGACTCCGCATCAGGGGCCACGCACTTGCCGTCGTGCCTCGTGGAACTCGTCATCGTTGACGACCCATCTCGTCATCCCGAAATCATCGAACTCGCCTCCGGTCACACCGTGGTCACTGCCACCAGCGATGACCTCAACGACCTTACCGATACGGTCACACCCCAAGGCGTCTTTGCTGTGTGTCGACAATTGCCGTGGCAGCTATCAGACCTGATCGATCCGTCACTCGTAGTCATCTGCTCACAGATCCGTGACCCTGGTAACGCAGGCACGGTGATCCGCTGCGCTGATGCCTTCGGTGCTGACGCCGTCATCCTCACCACGGACTCAGTCGAGCTATACAATCCGAAGACGATTCGGGCCTCCGTAGGGTCCCTCTTCCACCTACCGGTCATCACCGGAATCAGTGTCGAAGATGCCGTTAACTATTGTCGTGAGCAAGGCATGTCCATCCTTGCGGCGGATGCGTCAGGGATAGCCTTGACGGACCTGGCGGCAGGTGCGGACCTGAACCGTCCCACAGCCTGGATGATGGGGAATGAAGCATGGGGGCTACCAGAAGACGTCCGTGCCCTGGTAGATCACACGGTAGCTATCCCGATGTGGGGGAGAGCCGAATCTCTCAACCTATCGACCGCTGCAGCGATCTGCCTCTACACCAGCGCTGTTTCCCAACGAACACGTCGTGACCCCGGCCAGGGATCACCGAATTTTTAGACAAGAACGGGAATGCCCGGGACGCAACCGGGATCACCCGCAAGTGAAGGAGTCCATGTGAGCGGGCCGAACACTAACTATGACCCAGTACAGGTGGCCAGCCTGGCACCTGAGAACATTGACGAAATGGTGTCTGACGCCCTCGCCGCCGTCGAAGGTGCCACCACTACTGCCGAGCTCAAACAGGTCCGCATCGACCACACCGGCGACAAGTCCCCGCTGGCTCTGGCCAACCGCGAAATCGGTGCGCTCCCGCCTGCAGCCCGCAAAGAGGTTGGCAAGCGTGTCGGCCAAGCCCGAGGACGGGTCAACCAGGCTATCGCCGCCCGTCAGGAGCAGTTAGCCACCGCTGAACTGGAAGCGGCTCTGATCGCCGAACGTGTGGATGTCACCTTGCCCGTCGCTACCCATCCGGTCGGAGCGATTCACCCGCTCACTGCGATCATCGATCGGATGTGCGACATCTTTACTGACATGGGTTGGGAGGTCGCCGAAGGTCCCGAGCTTGAAGCCGAATGGATGAACTTTGACGCGCTCAACTTCACCTCTGACCATCCGGCTCGCTGGACCACCGACACTCTCTACGTTGACCCGGTCGCACATCACACTCTGATGCGCACCCATACCTCGCCGGTTCAGGCCCGGGTCATGCTCAACCGGGAATTGCCGATATACGTTGTCTGCCCGGGCAAGGTCTACCGCGCTGATGAATATGATGCCACCCACCTCCCGGTTTTCCATCAGCTCGAGGGTCTCGTCGTTGATGAAGGCATCACCTTAGCTGACTTGCGCGGCACCTTGGATCACTTCGCCAAGCAGATGTTCGGCGAAGTTGCCACCCGGATGCGTCCGCATTACTTCCCGTTCACTGAACCGTCTGCCGAGGTAGACCTGCAGTGTTTCGTCTGTCACGGCGAATCGGTGGGCAATCCTGAACGTCCTTGTCGGACATGCCGCAGTGAAGGCTGGATTGAGTGGGGCGGCTGTGGGATCGTCAACCCCCACGTTCTCCAGGCCTGCGGGATCGACCCGGATCGCTACACCGGTTTCGCTTTCGGTGTCGGCGTCGACCGCACCGTCATGTTCCGCAACAATGCCGCTGACCTGCGTGATTTCGTCGAGGGTGATATCCGGTTCGCACGTTCTTTGAAGGGAGAGGCACGATGAGGGTTTCAGTATCGTGGCTGCGTGAACTTGTCGATTTGGACGGTGTGGAGACGAGCGAGATCGCGCAGCGACTCACCAAGGCTGGCCTCCAGGTAGAAAAGATCGACGACTTGGCCGGTGAACTGACTGGGCCGATCGTTGTCGGCAAGGTGGTCAGCTTCACAGAGGAGAAGCAGAAGAACGGCAAGACCATTCGTTGGTGCGTAGTTGACGTCGGTGATGAACTCAACGTCTCTGATGCCAACCCTGAGATTACCGACGGGCGCGGGATCATCTGTGGCGCATTGAACTTCCGCGAGGGCGACTTCGTTGTGGTCTCCCTGCCTGGGGCAGTCCTGCCTGGGGGATTCGAGATTTCTTCCCGCAAGACCTACGGGCATTTCTCCGACGGCATGATTTGTGCAGCCGACGAGTTGGGAATCGGTGAAGATCATTCGGGAATCATGATTCTGCCGCCGCAGGTGGACGGACGTGACCTAATCCTCGGTGAGGACGCACTCGGCGTACTCGGGCTCAAAGACGAGGTCTTAGAGATCGACGTCACTCCAGATATGGGTTACTGCTTGTCGATGCGTGGTATCGCCCGCGAGACGGCTCAGGCTTTCGGGGTGAAATTCAACGACCCCTTCGACATCGACCTGCCCGACGCCTGTGCTGACGGTTTCCCGGTCAGTCTAGAAACCGATAAGTGTTCCAATTTCGTTGCGTTGACGGTTCGCGGCGTCAATCGCGAGGCGCAATCCCCGCAGTGGATGGTTTCGCGTCTGCGCGCGGCCGGGATTCGCTCGATCTCCTTACCTGTGGACATCACCAACTATGTGATGATCGAAACCGGTCAACCCTTGCATGGATATGACTTGGACCGCCTGTGTGGGCGTATCGTCGTGCGTCAGGCCAAGGCAGGGGAGACCCTGGTCACTCTCGATGATACTCAGCGCACCTTAGCTGACGAGGACATCCTGATCACCGATGAGTCCGGCCCGATCGGCTTGGCAGGTGTGATGGGTGGGATGACCACCGAGCTGACTGAATCGACGGCCAACGTCTTGATTGAGGCCGCACACTTTGATTCGGTGTCGATCTCTCGGACCTTCCGCAGGCACAAGTTGCCTTCCGAGTCGTCTAAGCGGTTTGAGCGAGGCGTGGATCCGCAGGTGACTTTCGCGGCTGCACGTCGCGCCGCCCAACTCTTTGAGCAGCTTGCCGGCGCCACCTTCGCTGCCGACGAAGTGACCGTGGCTGGTGGTGAACCAGGTGGTGCCATGGCTTCGCGCCAGATCGCCATTGATGAGGACCTTCCGTCAAGGATTCTCGGCTGTGAGGTATCCGCTGACGAGGTGGTCGCTATCTTCACCGCATCGGGAATGAGGGTTTCGCGTCAGGATGGAAGGCTCACCATTATTCCGCCATCGTGGCGTCACGATCTCGTCGATCCCTATGACTATGTTGAGGAGGTCGGACGCAAAATTGGGTTCGATCGGATTCCTTCGACGCTCCCCGTGGCCCCGGCAGGACGCGGCTTGACCAAGCCGCAGCGGCTGCGCAGGTCGGTCCTGCGCGCCCTCGCCGACGCTGGCTTCGTGGAAGTGATCACGCTGCCCTTCCTCGGCGAGGCGGAGCTGAACCAGTGCCAGCTTGGCGAGACCGACCTGCGCCGCCGGGTCGTTGCGCTGGCCAACCCGCTTTCCGATGCTCAGCCGTTCTTGCGCACGACCCTCCTGCCGGGCCTTTTCGCGGCGGTGACCCGCAATACCTCGCGAAGCCAATCCGACCTGTCGTTGATGGAGTGCGGCCTGGTATTCCATGCCCGTGATCACCGAGCCGCCCCTGTGCCTGGGGTGCAGAACCGCCCCACTGAGGCGGAGCTCGCCCAGATTGAGGCAGCCCTCCCTGAACAGCCTCGGATGCTCTCGGCTGTGCTTTGCGGCAATTGGCGTCCGGCAGATTGGCGTGGACCTGCCTTCCCCGTCGATTGGACTCACGCGGTCATGTTCGCCGAGACGGTAGCTGAGGTTTCCGGTGTTGAGCTGACCAGGCGTGCCGCCGCGATTGAGCCCTGGCACCCTGGCCGATGCGCTGAGCTGTTGGTGGGAGAGTCGGTTGTCGGTGTTGCAGGGGAGTTGCATCCTCAGGTGTGCAAGAGCTTCGGATTGCCGGCTCGAACCTGTGCGGTGGAGTTGAATCTCGACCTAATCATCGAGATGGCTCCTGACAACGGCGAGATTCGATCCTTGTCTCCTTTCCCGATGACGAAGGAAGATGTGGCTCTCGTAGTTGATGCCGACACCCCCGCCGAAAGCGTTGCACAAGCGTTGCGTGAAGGTTGCGGCAGTCTTCTGGAGACGGTGTCGCTCTTCGATGTCTATGAATCTGATCAGCTTGGCGCAGGCAAGAAGTCGTTAGCTTTCAGTCTGGGGTTCCGCGCCAGTGATCGAACCTTAGAGGAAGCCGAAGCGATGGCGGCTTTGGACCAAGGGGTGGCTCTGGCCGCCGAGCGCTTCGGCGCGACTCGTCGGGCCTAGCGGTTCTTGGGTGAGGTGCCTCGGGTTCGTCGCTGAGGCACCTCCCTGAGGTATCTCCCTCAGCTATTTCCTGAGGTCATCTCGAGGCCAATCTTGGAAGGGTGGTGGCTCGTCCCGGCGCATTCTCGGAGGGGGTGGCTCGTCCCACCCGTCGACAAACTCCTTCTCCACCAGTCTCACCCATCCTTATCCCGCCCCAACCCACCAACGTACTTAACTCACCTAAGCAGTCCACCTCCCAATCCACACCACCCCTACCAATCCTCGCCCCGCACTTAACCAGTCCACCACCCAACCATCGCCACCCACTACCCAACCCACCTCACATCCACCAACCCACCAATCCCCCCTGGCCCAACCCCACCCTTTTGATAAATATGCGATAAGATGCATAATTATGCACATGACTTTTCGTGTTGCAGTGGCCGGGTGTACTGGTTACGCCGGTGGTGAGGTGATTCGTCTTCTCCTAGGTCACCCCGACGTCGAGGTGGTTACGTTAACCGCCGGATCTAACGCGGGTGCTCGCTTCGGTGATCTTCAACCACACCTGATCCCGTTGGCCGACCAGATTGTGGCCGAGACCTCCGCCGAGACCCTCCACGGTCATGACGTGGTATTCCTAGCCCTTCCCCATGGCGCATCTGCAGCTCTCGCGGCCGAACTTGGCGAAGAAACCTTGGTGATCGATTGTGGAGCCGATCACCGGCTCAAGGATCCAGCACAGTGGGAAGCCTTCTATCACAGTGACCACGCTGGCACCTGGCCCTATGGCCTCCCCGAGATGCCCGGCCATCGCGAACAGCTTGCCTGCACCTCTCGGATCGCGGTCCCAGGTTGCTATGTCACCACCGTGACCTTGGGTTTGCTCCCAGCCTTGATTGATGGGGTGGTCAGCGGCCAAGACGTTGTCGTCACTGCAGCCTCGGGAACCTCTGGAGCAGGGAAGGGGGCAAAGCCCCATCTACTCGGCTCTGAAACTGCTGGTTCCATGAGTGCATACGGTGTTGGCGGCGTCCACCGTCACATCCCCGAGATACTGCAGAACTTCCGCGAACTGGGGGCAGTCGATCCGACTTTGTCTTTCACCCCGATGCTTGCGCCCATGCCTCGAGGAATCATCGCCGCGATTACCGCACCGATCGATTCGTCAATCAGCCTCGACGATGTGCGGCAATGCTACGCGAGACACTACGATCCAGAGCCTTTTGTCCATCTTCTCCCTGACGGTATCTGGCCGCAATCGCAATCTGTGTTGGGGTCAAATGGGTGCCTGATTCAAGTGGCCGTGGATCGTGGGGCTGGACGCCTCACCGTCATTTCCACCCTGGATAACTTGACGAAGGGGACTGCCGGAGGAGCGATTCAGTCCATGAACATCGCCCTTGGTCTCGATGAAACGAGTGGTTTATCTGTGATTGGAGTAGCTCCGTGACGACGAAGAAATGCCAAGTGGTCAGCCTTGCCCCCCCCCC
>JAEZZG010000070.1 GCA_023442485.1 Actinomycetes bacterium
AAACAGCCTGGGATGTCTAGTAGGGGAGATAGGGCTTCGATGAGCGGATCGATAGCTGCCGACGACGAGATATTGTCGCCGGTGTTGATCACGAGATCGGGGCGGCACGCGATCAACTCCGAAAGCCACCCCAGCTTGGAGTGTTGGTGGGGTAGTAGATGAATATCGGAGATGTGTAAGACGGTCAGGGGGGCGTGCTGGGCGGGTAAAACCGGTGCCTTCACGAACCGGATCCGCCATTTCGATGTCTCGGCGTGTGCCCATGCGGCCACGCCGATCCCTGTGACGGTGGTCACTGCGGCTAGTCGGGCCACCCATTTCAAACTAGACATCATGGTTTTGGCTGTTCTGGGGAGGGTGTGGCGCTAGGTTGTGCGGGAGGCTGAGATTGGCCATTGGAAATCCGCAAGTAGATCGTCGTCCCCATCGGTGCCTGGCCGGATTGGGAAACACCGAGGAAGGTCCCTGCAGCACGGGATGAGTAGACGCGGCGTTCTTCCACCGAGAAGCCAGCGGCTTCCAGGGTCGCCTTGGCTTGCTCCTTGCTCATGCCCTTAGTTGAGGGGATATCGACCTTCTTGCCGTTGATGATTTCGTCAGATGGCTGGACGAACTTGGTGGGTTTGTAGCCCTTCAGCGCCTGAGCCATCGCCGCCTTCCAGATGCGGCCTGCGTCGCCTGAACCAGAACCAGACAGATAGTTTCCGGACGCCGGGAGACGCAAACCAGACAGTGACTGGCGGTGGTTCTTCCAGTAGGGGTGGGTCTTATCGATGGCGATCATCGACACCCCAGTCACCTCGGGGGTGTATCCGGCGAACCATACGGCTGCGGCACTATCGGTGGTACCCGTCTTGCCGGCTTGGTCGTAGTTGCCCGAGACCTTCGCCGGGGTACCGGTACCTTTATCCATCACGCCCTTGAGGATGTAGCTGACGCCGTCGGCGACCTCTGGGCGAATCGCCTGGGTGCAGTTTCCGTCCGGAACCGGGATGGAGTGGCCGTCCCGGTTAGTGATTGATTTCAAGACGGTAGGCTCACAGCGGATACCCCGGTTTGCCAGGGTCGCGTAGCCTTCAGCCAGGGTGATCGGGGCGATCTCGACCGTGCCCAGGGTGAAGGACGCCAAGGTATCCCAGCGTTGCCCTTGGGTCAGCGGGTTGGTGTTGTCGACGCGGCGAATACCGGCGTTCATGGCTGTCTTGACGGTCTCACACAGCCCAACCTGCTGCTCCAGCTGGACGAAGTAGGTGTTGACGGACCACTCAGCGGCCTCGGTCATGGGGATGTTCCGGGAGTGTCCCACGGAGTTCTTCACGGTCCAGTCCGGAACCTTGAACGGGCCGGTGCAGGAGTTGAAGACCTGCCCGGAGAAGTCCATCGGGGACGGAGAGTTGATCCGCTTCGTCGTTGACATCCCCTTGTCCAGGGCAGCCGCGATGGTGAATGCCTTGAAGGTTGAGCCAGCCTGGTAGCCTTCCGCGCCGCCATCCTCGCGGTTGAGGTTGTAGTTCCAGAAGGTTTGGCCTTCGGCAACATTGTTGCCTTGAACGGGACGCGACTGCGCCATCGCGATCAACATGCCCGTCTTAGATTCTAGAAGCACCAGGGTCCCCAGCACTGGGTCTTTGGGGCTGATCAGCTTATTGACGGCCTCTTGTGCTGAATCTTGGGCTTTCGGATCGATCTGAGTTTGGATGGTGTAGCCGCCACGGTAGAGGCGGTTACGGTTTTCCTCTGCGGTCGTTCCACCCAGCAGTTTGCCGTTGACTAGGCGAGATTCGATGAAACTACAGACGAAGGGGTACTTCGACGAGATACAGCCGCGCTTAGCGATGACCACCTTGGACGGGTCGAATACCTCGAGTTTGGCTTGGGCGACCTCTTCAGCGGTGGCCTTGCCTAGCTGCTGCATCCGGTTGAGGACGACGTCTCTGCGCTGAGTGGCCGCTTCGGGATTGTGGACGGGGTTGTAGGCCTGCGGGTGCTGCACGATCCCGGCTAGCATCGCGGCTTGGCCCAAGGTCAGATTTGCTGCGGTCGTGTTGAAGTAGTGTCTGGCGGCCGCTTCGACTCCGTAAGCGCCGTCCCCGTAGTAGACGATGTTGAGGTAGCGTTCGAGGATTTCGTCCTTGGATAATTTCTTCTCCAAGGCGATGGCGTAGCGCGCCTCGATGATCTTGCGCTGAATCGTTTGCTCTTGGGCGCGGATGACGCCGGCTTCGTCACCGTTGAGGGCAGCCATCTCGATGCGGGCCTGCTTGATGTACTGCTGGGTCAGGGAGGAGCCGCCTTGCATACTGCTGCCGAAGATGTTGGTGACTAAGGCTCTCGTGGTGCCGATCAAGTCGAGGGCACCGTGCTCGTAGAAACGGTGATCTTCGATCGCGATCTGCGCCGACTGCATCCACGGGGAGATTTGGTCGAGGGTGACGGGGACCCGGTTCTCGTCGTAGAACTCGACGAGGACGGAGCCGTCTGCCATCAGTACTTTAGATCGTGACGCGACGGGGGATATTTCAAGCTCGGTGGGGAGGTAACTGAGGGAATCAGCACCCGATTTCGCGATTCCTCCGGTGATGGCGACGACTGGCAGGGCCAGACCCGTCGTCAACAGACCACATAGGAAACTCAATGCGAGAAACAGCGAGAGGGGGTAGAGCTTGCCTCCCCGCGAACGTGAACTCATGTGGCCTAGGTTACGCGAGATGACGGCGGAAACGTAGTCTTGATGCACGGATTACGACCGAAAAGCTAGTCCTCCCCACGTTGTGGTCGTCCCCGAGTTGCACCACAAACATCACTGCTTGTCAAATCCAGGCTGTCTTGATTCCGGTCCAGGTGGACTATAGAGTTGACCGCAAGGAATAACGCTTAGCGGGTGCATTATGCAGCATCTAAGCAGAATTTTCTGCAGAAATGAGCTTTTCGTTCACTGCGTGCAAAACGGCTCGTCAGTGAAGGCTAGGAGCCGCTGAATATAGGCTGAGGGCCCTCACAGGAGCGGGTCCGCACGGCAGCCGAAACCCCAAGAATGCGGTTATTCCACAAACTACACATAGTGATGTATGCGATCTGCGGATCGTTGCGATACGCGTAAAGGGTGAGGCAATGGCGCTGGTAAATCCCAACGGTTGGACCCTTCAGGCAAAGTGTCGTGGCATGGCCGACGCACTCTTTCCTGAGGGAAAAGGTCAGAAACGAGCCCGGGCTGTGTGCGCCGGTTGTCCGGTTCGGACGCAATGTCTCGTCGAAGCCCTCGACGGGGGCATCGAATGGGGCGTGTGGGGCGGTTTGACTGAACGCGAACGCCGTCAACTGTTGCGTCAGCGCCCCGATGTCACATCATGGGCTGAACTGCTTCTCGGCGACAGTGAACACGCCCACGATGTGAAGCGCGATATCGCTTCCAGAGTCGGTTAGTTCCTGATCGTCGAGGCGATTAATCAAGGAAATCAATCATGACAAAATGGGAATACTTCACTGCACCTATTCTTATTCACGCCTCTCAGCAGATCCTGAATAACTTTGGGGAAGAAGGTTGGGAGCTCGTCCAGGTCGTCCCCGGTCCGAACCCGGAGACCCTAGTCGGCTATTTCAAGCGGCCAATCAACCAGGGCTAGGCGCCATGTCTATGTCCGCTTTGTCTGCTTCACAACGCCTGCACCAGCTCGGCTTTGAACTACCCCGAGTCGCCTCCCTCTGGCCTCTTACATTCCTGCCAAGCAGGTCGGTGACCAGGTGATGTGCTCGGGGCAGCTTCCACTCGTTGATGGGGTATTGACCTTGACGGGGAAGGCTGGCGCCGAAGCCACAGTCGATCAGGCCGCAGATCAAGCCCGGATCGCCTGCCTCAATGCCCTAGCTGCGGTTAGTTCTGTTGCTGGCGGTATTGACCGGATCACCTCCGTGGTGAAGGTCTGCGTCTATGTGGCTTCTACGCCTGACTTCACTCAGCAGCCGGAGGTGGCCAACGGTGCCTCGAACCTTCTCGGTGAGGTCTTCGGGGATCAGGGTGCCCACGTCCGTTCAGCAGTCGGCGTGGCCGTCCTGCCCAGAGATGCCGTCGTCGAGGTAGAACTGATAGTCACGGTCGAGTCGTGACCGGAAGCTTGCGGTTTCGGGCTGGGGCGGAGGCGACCTGGCAGGTCCTTCTCGCGACCTATCCGGACGCCGAGTGTGAACTGATTTACCACACTCCGTTCCAGCTACTTGTTGCCACCATTCTGTCTGCCAGGTGTACTGACAAACAGGTCAACAAGGTTACCCCCGCCTTATTCGATGCCTACCCCGACGTTGAGGCGATGTCGGTTGCTCCCCTCGACCATCTCGAAGAGTTGATCCGCCCCACAGGTAACTACCACGCCAAAGCCCGTTCGGTGCTGGGATCTGCAGTCCAGATCTGTGATGAGTTCGGTGGCGAGGTCCCGAAGAGTTTGGATGAGTTGATTACCTTGCCCGGGGTTGGGCGCAAAACCGCGAATGTGGTGTTAGGTAATGCTTTCGGGGTGCCAGGGCTTACCCCGGACACCCACTTCACGAGGGTGTCTAGGCGTCTCGGCTGGACTGAGGCAAAGACGCCGGATCGCATCGAGGCTGACGTAGCGACCCTCTTCGACCCCCAGGTGTGGACGAAACTGTCTCACGTCCTGATCTGGCATGGACGCCGGTTGTGCCGATCCCGGTCGCCGCTGTGCCAGGAGTGTCCGGTGGCGATGCCCGACCCTCAGCGAGGGCTGCCCGGGTGCGCCTTCGTCGCTGAGGCTTAGGTGACAGCTTAAAGCAACGTGACGGGGAATACACCCCGTCACGTCTAGATGAGTCTCGAAAACCCGAAACTACTGAGCCCGTAGCGAGCGGGCCTGACGTCGCGCCTTCTTTTCTTCTTCGCGAGCGAACTTGTTGGACTCAATCAAGGTGGCGGCACGCATGCGACCGGCTGCGATGGATTCGCTGATCGCGGCCATGGTGGACTTGGCTTCTTCGATGGTCGCCTTCGGGGCGCCAACCTTCTTGAACCGTCCCTTGCCGAAGAGGGCAGCGATTACGGCGAGCACCAGCATGATCAAACCGGAGGTCACGAAACCGAGGCAGATTGCGGTGACCGGATGCATGTGGGCGGCCTTGTGGTAGATCACAGCGAAAGCGAAGGTCACTGCGAAGCCGAACATATTCATGGCTTTGACGAGGAAATATCCGGCACCGCCGAATGCGCCAGCCCCGATCCCGGCATATTTGACCATCGGGCCCATCTCGGCCTTGGCCAATTCGATATTCTTCTTCAACAGCTTTGGAGCACTGGCTTTGATCTGTCCAGTGTAATTGGGGTCTGCCAGACGCTCGTCCATGGCCGTTCTCCTTCAATCCTTGTCAGGGGTGGCGGTGGCTTGATGACCACCTCGCGTTGCCTGATGTGACGTGATGGCTTGTGAAGCCGAGTCAGTTACGCGCCCTACTTTACGCATTTGTTCCAGCAGAGTTGCGAATTGACGCCAAGCAGGTATCGGTCAACCATTTTCACCCACCCTTGGGTGGTGAACCTAACCCTAGCGCATCTAAACCGGAATGATCAGCCCAGAATCGTCCATCTCGATCGGAGCGGTCAGCTCGGCGTGATCGACCCAGCCGCGCCACATCTGCAACGAATAGGGCAGGCGCAGGTTGCGAATACCGGTGGCGTATTTGTCGTACAGATCCGCGACGGCTTCGCGCAGCAACTCGTGTTCATCCTCGCTGGCATCTGGGGTAGCCGCGACGGACATGTTGATTAGCTGCGTGCGGGTGGTGTCGATCCACATTCTAAAGTGAGTATTTTCCGTAGCCGGGAAATACTTGGAGGTCAACAATGCGTCAACCGATTCGACCTCGGTGAAGCTGCGCATGGCCTCGGGGTTGAGTTGCTGGACGATGGCAGCCAGCTTCTGCACCCACGGAATCGTATCGTCGCGAACCAAGTAAGAGATCGTCACATGGCCACCAGGACGCAGCACCCGAGCAATCTCCGACAGCACCAAACCGGGCGCAAGGGTGTGGAAGGTTTGGTGAACCAGGACGGTATCGAACTGGCACGGGTGGAAGGGAAGATTCTCGGCAGCGGCAACGACGGTAGTGATTCCAGCAATCTCAGGGATGGCCCCCAGGTCCTTCTCAGAGCGGCAAGCAACCGTCACTCGGTGCCCATGATGGGATACCGCCCGCACCAAGGCTGCGGAACCGCCGATGATCAAGACGGCTTGGGGGTCGCGTCCAATCATGAATTCCAGCCCGGCTTCGGGAATCTTCGTTTGCGCCATGCCCCTACTTTATCGACTTATGAAAGGCCACGGGTCAGCCACGCGGATCGAATGGATCAGGGGTG
The DNA here is from genome assembly GCA_023442485.1 of Actinomycetes bacterium. Lineage (GTDB taxonomy): Bacteria > Actinomycetota > Actinomycetes > Propionibacteriales > Propionibacteriaceae > JAEZZG01. Next base: position 6,359 of record JAEZZG010000070.1, read on the forward strand.
ATTTCGGGGTGGGGAAACCGCCAAGGTGTAGGCCGCGCTCGCAAGATCGGGCCTTGGACGCCCACGGCCCGATTTCCACATCGAGACAACAGCGGCGGCAACCCGCTGGGGTAGCGGAAATACTCTAGGCATGGAGGAGGCGATCTCGAACCCGACGGTTGTGTTGGCCAGTGCTGATTCAACCATCGGCGACTATATCTGCGCGGCGGTGGCTAGTCTTCACCTTGGCATGCAGGTCTGTGTGGAGGCGGCTGCCGTCGCGTCCGTGTGGCAGGAAGCAGCGGTGGTCATCGTCGGGGTTGATCTCGCTGCCGAAATCGCCGCGCTGGGGTTGCCGAGCCGAGCCCACACCTATCTCGTCGGTGGCGATCCTGCCACCGTCTTGACCTGGTCGTCGGCCCTGCGGGCTGCTGTGATCGTGATTCCCGATCAGGCAGCCATCATCGCAGACCTGATCGACTCGGCTGTCCGTCCTGCCGTGAGCGCCAGGATCGTGGCGGTGTCGAGCCCGGTGGGTGGCGCTGGCGCTTCGACGTTGGCGGCGTCGCTGAGTTATCAACTAGCCAGGGCTGGGCGTTCGGTGGTTCTGGTGGAGCTGGTTGAGTCTGCCGGAGGGGTTGATCTCCTCTTCGCTGCCGAAGACCTTCCGGGTCTGCGCTGGGGCGATTTGCGGTCCGTCACTGGGAAACCGTCGGATTTGTTGCGGCAGTTACCAACCGTCTCCGGCGTCACCTTATTGTCGAACTCTCGCCTTGGTCCAGACTCTGCTGGGGATAGGCAATCTATTTCTCGTCAAGGGGCGGAGGTTGAGTCGTCAGTATTGACGGCATTGGCGCGCGAGGCTGACTATCTCATCTGCGACGGTATCCCCAGCCGGATGAATCCCGATCAGGTCTTGTGGGTGATCCCAGCCGATGTTAGATCTGTCGCCGCCGCCTGCAATCACTTCGGTGTAGACCCTCGACGCAGAGCGAATGGGGCCTGTGTAGTGCGGACCGGGCGAGGTCGCCGTCTTCCCCCGCGTTTAGTTGCTGAGACTTGTCGGGTCCCGCTAGCTGGGGTACTGCCCGATGAACGAGAAATCCCGTCATGGGCGGCACTCGGGCGGCCTGCGGTGGCCAGGAATCCTTTGGGTGCGTCCCTATCTCGCTACACCCGAACCATCCGGCAACTGGCGCGGCAGATGGAGGCTTGATGGGGATGACAGTTGATCTTCCGAAGATCCAGTCACATTTGGCAGGTCTTGGACGGGATTGGACGAGTGCCGATGTCGCCCGGGCTGCACGGGACCTTGGCTATATCGTCACCGATCAGCTTGTCGTCGAACTCGTCTCACGGCTGCGAATTTCTGGTGAAGGTCTGGGGGAGTTACAGCAACTACTTTCATTACCAGGGGTCACCGACATCTTGGTGAATGGCCCTGATCAAGTGTGGATTGATCGCGGTCGTGGCCTCGAACTCACTGATCTTCAATTCGATGACGACGCCCGCGTCCGCCACCTTGCTGTCCGGCTGGCTTCCTCCGTCGGTCGAAGGCTCGACGATTCGGTCCCTTGGGTGGACGCGAGGCTACCGTCTGGGATCAGGCTCCACGCCTTACTCCCGTCAGTGGCCGACGTTGGAACCTGCATCTCCTTGCGGATTCCTGCAGCACGCAGCTTCGATGTCGAATCCTTGATCGCGTCGGGGACGATCAGTAATCGCCTCGCTGTCGTCCTTCGGCGGATCGTGACGAAAAGGGCGGCTTTCCTGATCTCAGGAGGGACCGGATCGGGCAAGACCACCCTCCTTCAAGCCTTGCTGAGTGAAGTGCCTGCATCGGAACGTCTCGTGGTGGTGGAGGATTCTCGTGAACTCAACCCTAGCCATCTTCACCTGATCAGGCTCGAAGGGAGACCGGCCAATGCGGAAGGGGCAGGGCGGGTGACGATGGAGCAACTAGTCCATCAGGCCTTGCGGATGCGGCCAGACAGGGTGGTCATCGGTGAGGTGCGCGGAGCCGAGATGATGGATTTGTTGCGGGCTTTGAATACCGGCCATGACGGAGGGTGCGGGACGATCCATGCGAACTCGGTCCAGGATGTGCCCGCTCGTCTCGAAGCCCTCGCAGCACTCGCGGGGGTGGATCGAGACGCTTGCCGGGCTCAAGTTTTAGCCGGTTTGCGGATCGTCATCCACATTGAGAGGGGGCCGACGGGGATTCGTCGAGTCAGCCAAATCGGGGTATTGGCCGGCGAGGCTGATGAACTCGTCTGCCGGGAAGCGCTCACCGTGCCTACGTCGTCGACCACACCGGCTGCCGACCGCGATCTGCAGCGTGGAATCGCGTGGGTTGAGCTGGAGAGTCTGTTGAGTTAGTGAGGAGGTGGACGTGGATTTTTCGTTAGGGGCTGCGGGGGCAGGCCTGGTCCTGGCAGGTGTGTGGCTGAGTTCATCCCGCAGCGCTGTCCTCCCTGTTTCACGACCGGTGCCGAGAGCCGGTAGGGCTCTCGTTGCCGCGCTGGCAGGTGTCGGGTTGGTCATCGCGGGGAAGTGGTGGGGTCTGCGCGCCGTAGTCGCGGGTTTGGTCGTTGTCGTCGGTGTTTCAACTGCACGCCGGTTGCTGATCAATCACCGCCAGCGGGCCTTGGCGGAAACTCGCCAAGAACAGGTCAGCTTAGGTTGCGAAATTGTTGCAAATCAGTTGCGTTTAGGGGTTGTGCCTGGTGTCGCCCTGGAACGGGCAGCCAACGAGGTTCCGTTATTGGAGCGGGCCCACCAAGCATGGAAGATCGGAGCCTCAATCCCCGATGAGCTCCGTCGGCTCAGCCTCAATCGCGGCTGCGCGGACTTATCCACCTTGGCGATTGCCTGGCAGTGCTCCGAGATCTCCGGGGCATCCCTGGCTGTGATGGTCGACGAAGTGCACCTAGACATCTACCTCAGGCAGCAGAACCGATCACTGCAAGAAAGTGAGCTAGCCAATGCCAGGCTGACCGGCAGAATCTTGGCTGGGCTACCCGCTGTCGGCATGGTCATGAGTGCCGGAATCGGTGGCGATCCACTCCGCTTCTTGACGTCAACCACCCCTGGGCTGATTTGTGTAGCGGGGGCGGTGCTGCTGACGGCTGCGGGGCTGATCTGGACAGAGCGCATCGTCGAGGAGCTGCCATGATCGGATGCGTGACCGGCCCACGATGGCCCATTCCCACAGATCGCACGGCTATTGCCCCAGACGCAGCTTAGGTTCGCCATGACAGCGGCAATTCTCCTCGTCAGCTCTGGTATATGGGTGATGGTCTCCACCCCGTATCACGCCCGGGCACATCGTCACGGCAAAGCCTGGACTACTGCCATGACGCCAGCTTGCTGGGGTCTAGCCTCGGCTGTGCTATTTGGTGTGTTGACGAATGACGTCACCTCTTCCCTCCTTGCGGCCGCAGCCGTCGCGATACTGACTGGTCTGGTAAAGGCTCGTCGTGGCCGTTCGCGAAACCTCGCTTCTTGTGCGGACCGTTCCAGGGGGCTTCCGGCAATCTTGAGGGTACTAGCCGTGATGGTTGATGCTGGCTATCCCTTGCAAGCCGCAGTGGAATCCGTCGCGCCGATCGCCCCGGCACTGATTCGAGAGGATTTGGCGCAAGTCAGTGCAGCAACGCGTCTCGGCATGACGGAATCTCAGGCGTGGAAGACTCTGCAATCCAAGCCGGGGTGGGAACACATCGCCGCCGATCTCGCACGGGCAACCCATTACGGAACACCGGTGGTGCAACTATTACGCAACCACGCTGATGGGTTGGTCAGGCAAGGGCATCGTCGGGCGGAGAAGGCTGCAAAGACAAGTTCAACCCGGGCGGTATTCCCGCTGATGGTGTGCTACTTGCCTGCCTTCGTCCTGGTCTCGGTGGTACCCGTTCTCGTCGGGGCCTTCTCCACCCTCCAGGCCTGACAAGTCAAGAATAAGTCCCTAGGAGATCGACGAATCAGCTCGCGCAAGCATGCCCAGGGTTATTCCTAGAGCCGGTGCCAAAGATCAATTCCCGAGCCACCCGGCCAACCCGTCCTCAAGCCAATCCCGGGCTCACTTCCGAAGACTCCCTCACCCGGAAACCCCACTCCCTTTGGGCTCCCTAGCCGGAATGGGTATCGGATTTAGACGGGCTGAACTGTGGGTCGTGAGACAAGATCGCATAGGCCTCACGAATGTGGTTCTCGATCTCGATCTTCGCTGTGGGGAGATCGAGGTTGCAGATCGCGTGGGCGATCGCCGAATGTCCTCGACACAGCATCGAGTGGAACCCCAGCCAGTCGTCTAGGAGATGCTCGGAGTGAAGAATCGGCGCTGCCAAGGATTCGCGGACGGCTGCGGTCAAGTCCAGCACCAACTTGTTTTCGCCAAGTTTGGCAATCGCGATGTGGAACTTTGTGTCGATACTGTTGAAGAGTGGGATCTCAACCCGTTCCTCCATGTCATGAAGGAGATCCATCATGGGTTTGAGGGTTCGTTCCCGAAGTTCCGGGCTGACCTTGGAAAGGGCCTCGATCGCCGCTGCCGCCGAAGTCTGTTCCAAAGCGATCCGGACCTCAGTGACGTCAGAGACTGGAAACTCAGCCAAAGCAACCTGAAGTCGTAACACTCGCGACAGTGCTCCAGTCTGGTCATTTGACACTCTGGTTCCGCCCATTTTCCCAACAGTTGAGGTCAACACTCCTTGGGCGGACAAGGCCCTGATCGCTTCGCGAACTACTGTGCGGCTCACCCCAAGTTGAGTCGACAAATCGCGCTCATTAGGCAAAATATCCCCAACTTTGAGCTCTCCGCTCAAGATCAGCGATTCAATCCAGTCGGTCACAATCTGGTAAGGGGGTGTCTCTCCCGCCACCATAATCCAGCTCCGATCGAGGTAAATGACCTAGCTAGTTTATCTGATTTCGCTCATTTCTCTTGACCTGTCTAGCTCCTAGACGTTACTGTCTCCCCAAAGTAATGGTCTGACCATTACCAATGAAGAGGAGTCAATGATGACAACCATGACTATGCCCAATGACGAGATAGTCCAGGTTGGTAAGGGGAAACGCGTCGCTCTATTTGCGACATGTGCCAACGATGTGATGTTCCCCCAGACCGCAATCGCAGCGGTCAAGGTCCTCGAACGTATGGGATGCCAGGTTGCATTTCCGCGTGAGCAGACCTGTTGTGCGCAGATCTTCACGAACAGTGGATATTTCAAGGAGTCGATGGGGGCTTTGCGTGCCTATCTTCGAGCCTTCGAGGGGTACGACTATGTCGTTGCACCGTCTGCTTCTTGTACTGGCGCCGTCCAACACCAATTCCCGATGCTGGCCAAGAAGCTGGGAGATGTGAAGCTACAGAACGACGTCGACTTCGTCGCTAAGCGCACCTTCGACCTGGCATCCTTCCTAGTCAAGGAGCTCGGTGTGACCGACGTGGGTGCGTTCTTCCCACACAAAGTCACCTACCACGAAAACTGCCATGGCCGTCGGGTCACCAAGGTCGGTAACGCCCCAGTAGAGCTACTCAAAGCCGTCAAGGGCCTGACCTACATCGAGTTGCCAGATGCTGATCGTTGCTGTGGTTTCGGTGGCACCTTCTCGATGAAGAACCCCGACGTCTCGCGGGCGATGGCTGCCGATAAGGCCGCCGCGGTGATGTCTACTGGCGCTGAATATGTCGTCTCGGGCGACAACTTGTGTTTGATGAACTTTGGCGGAGTGTTGGCCAGGAACAACACCGGGATCAAGTACATCAATCTCGCTGAAGTTCTCGCACACACCCAGGAGTCATGATGACTGCTACTGCTCCCCATCCCAATCAGATTTCAGTCCAGACCTTAGGAGAGGTTGAGCTTCGGCGTGATCAGGACGGGCGGCTTACCCCCGCTCCTCCGCCTGGACGATTGATCGACTCGCCGCCTTTCCCGAAGGCTGCTATCCGCGAACTCGCCCTCCCGGTGCAGCGCGGTAACCTCCGCAAAGCTACCCGCACCATTCGTGAGAAGCGGGCAATCCGGGCCAGCGAAGTGGATTGCTGGGAGGAGCTGCGCGTCGCAGCCTCTCAGATCAAAGACCGTTCCTTGCGTCACTTGGACTACTACCTCGAACGCTTGGAGGAGTCCTTGACGAAAGCCGGTGCCACCGTTCACTGGGCCACTGATGCCGATGAAGCCAACCGCATCATCGTCGACTTGGTGAAGAAGACCGGAGTGAAGGAAGTCACCAAGATCAAGTCCATGGTCACCCAGGAAATCGACATGAATGAGGCCCTGGAAGAAGCCGGGATTGCTGCTTGGGAAACCGACCTAGCCGAACTCATTGTTCAGCTCGGCCACGACCGTCCGTCACACGTCCTCGTCCCGGCTATTCACCGTAACCGTTCCGAGGTTCGTGACATCTTCATCAAGGAGATGGGTGTCTACGGTACGCCGGCCCCCGAAGGTCTCGATGATGTTCCCGAGCACCTGGCGGCAGCCTCGCGTGCCCACCTGCGCGAAAAGTTCCTGCGCACCCGCGTCGCTATTTCTGGTGCCAACTTTGCTGTTGCCGAGACCGGGACCTTGGTGGTCGTGGAATCTGAAGGCAATGGCCGAATGAATCTGACCTTGCCTGAGACCTTGATCTCTGTGGTTGGTATCGAGAAGGTCATCCCCACCATCGAAGATCTGGAAGTGTTCTTGCGGTTGCTGCCACGTTCCTCCACTGGTGAGCGGATGAATCCCTACACCTCGATGTGGTCAGGGGTTACCCCTGGTGACGGGCCTCAGAATATTCACGTCGTGCTCCTCGATAATGGCCGGACCAAGGTCCTTCAGGATTCTTACGGACGCCAGGCTCTGCGTTGCATCAGGTGTTCAGCATGTATGAATATCTGCCCGGTTTACGAAAAGGTCGGCGGCCACGCCTATGGGTCGGTCTATCCCGGTCCGATCGGGGCGGTGCTGAACCCGCAGATTCGCGGAACCGCGTCCAAGGTTGACCAATCCCTGCCGTTCGCATCGACCTTGTGCGGGGCATGTACTGAGGTGTGCCCGGTCAAGATTCCGTTGATGGACTTGCTGGTCTACGAACGCAATCAGGTCGTTGACAAGCGCAAACGTCGTTCTCGTCACCAGGTTGAGCCGATGTTGATGCGTGGCGGCGGTTGGTTGATGGCTGACGGAAGCCGTCTGGAGAAGGCCGGTAAAGCTGCGTCCTTGGTTGGCAAACTCTTGCCGATTAGCCACTTTGGTACCCTGCCGCCGCCGCTGGCTCGCTGGACTGACACCAGGGATGTTCCGGCGATGCCGAAGCAGTCCTTCCGTCAGTGGTGGGACAAGAACCGAGACTCCAAATCCGGGCGAGAGGACTAAGTCATGAGCGCGAAATCAACGATTCTGAAGCGAATCCGCCAAGCCTTGGGTGATGTGCGTGAATCCTCTCCGGAAAAGGACGTCCACATCGACTGGACCTATGGCCAGCCAACCGCCATGGACGACGTGGTCGAACGGTTTGTGGAGCAAGTCAGCGACTACGGTGCCACCATGGTCACCTGTTCCGCCGCCGATGTGCCCGCCGAGATTCTCAAAGGATTCGAGGCCCTCGGGGTCGAGTCTGTGGTGGTGCCGACCGGCGTGGATAAGTCCTGGGCGAAGGCTCTGACGGACGGCGGTATCGAGGTGCGTTGGGATGACCCGCCTCTGTCCGCTAAGGAGCTTGACCTCACGGGTGGAGTATTGACCGCGGCGGCTTGCGGTGTCGCCGAGACGGGCACGATCGTCCTTGATCATGCCCCTGATCAGGGTCGGCGCGCGTTGACCCTGGTTCCGGACAACCATGTATGCGTGGTGCGTCGTGACCAAGTGGTTTCGGACGTCCCGGAGATGGTTGCTCAGACCGCGCCAGCTATTCGGAACGGATCACCATGTACCTGGATTTCGGGTGGTTCGGCTACCTCGGATATTGAACTATCCCGAGTGGAGGGGGTGCATGGGCCGCGTAATCTGTATGTGATCGTCTCCGAATAGTCGGGTGAGGGGTAACCCTTATCCACAACCAAGTCAGAAAGATCAGGTAACGCCGATATCAGTAGTAGATCCGGGCGGCGACATTCAGTTCGGGTAGCAGCAAGCTGGATGTCGCAGCCAGGACGGCAGTTATCTGGTCTTTCGCTCATTTTAAATTCGGAGGTTGTGCTCATGTGGTCTGCACAGGTGTGGCTGGTATTGGCGAATCTCGTCGCGGCAGGTGTGGTCTTCGTCTTGGCTCGACGGCTGGGTCTAGCCCGGTTGCGAGGTGGTACAAGGAATCACAGAATCGTGTCTGAGGGGATGGTGACGGCGGAGTATGCCGTGGGAATCTTGGCTGCAGCTGCCCTTGCCCTGGTGTTACTCAAGGTCTTCCAAAACACTCAATTTGTTCAGGCCTTATTGGGTTTGATCAAGGCGATCATGGCCAAGGTCACCTCCATGATCTAGGCGCCAACGTGGTGATGAGTGGCTGTGGGGTAGGTTCTGCGCGCCACCGGCGTCGGGTTCGGCCCCGAGGCATGGTCACTGTCGAAATCGCGATCGGGTTGATGGCCGTTGCCTTTCTCCTCGTTCTCGCGATGTGGGGTGTATCGCTCTTGCTAGTACGGGGCCAATGTGGCGAAGCCGCCTACGAGGCCGCCCGGTACCTGGCACGCGGTGACGTGGAGTCGGCACAGACGGCATCGAGGATTGCACCGTCCGGGGCGCGACTGGCGGTTGGCGGTGACGGCGTGGTGCGCTGCGAGGTCGGGCGATCCATCTTCGGGTACGGGCAGATCCTGATTTCGGTAGAAGCCTCGGTATCGAAAGAGCCCTGATTCCTCGTTGTGCTTGCCCCACGGGGAGAGACTTCCGAAAAGGGGAGTGGAGGGAGGAAGGGTGAGTAGCCGGGAAAGAAAGGCAGACAGCGTGCGGGCAAAGGGTGAGCGTGGCGCCGGGACGATCCTCGTCGCCGTCATCTGTTGCATAGTGGTTGCGTCCCTGGTGGTGGTCGCTCACATCCTCGGCTGGTATCAGGCAGCACATCGCCTCCGTGACTCAACCGACTTGGCGGCTCTGACGGCAGCATCCCACTATCAGCGCAACGAAGATGCAACTGCGGCTTGTCGGTTGGTGTCTGACACCTTGGGTCAGGCCCAGGCGTCTCCAACCCGATGTGAAGTCGTCGGGGATTCGTGGAGTTTCAGCATCAAGGTTGAGGCGAGACGGCAACTCGATACCGGATGGGGGATTCAACTGCCGCTCACAGCTAGAGCACGGGCAGGCCTACCTGCGTGGGGGCAGGATCAATCCAAAGAAAGGAGGTAGTCGAAGGCGAGTTTGAATCCAGATTTGATTCGCCTGAACAAGGCCGACACTTCGTCGATGGTGGTGAACTCGTGACGCAACTCCATCAACTGACGGGAGGTGAAGAAAGTCAATCGCTGAGCTAGGGCACGAACCCTTGGGTCTTCGATTTGGCGGTATTCGAAACTCATGCCGAAGCCAGCAGCCATCCCAGGCGCTATCAGGCAGGCATAGCCGAGGGCTTCCCGGAATATCTCGGTTAGCCGGAAGTCCAGATATTCAAGGTTCCCCTTGAACTGGGGGCGGGCACTGCGGTTCCAGCCGTCACGGAACTCGTCGGTGAACGAATTCACCAGCTTCTCGACGGTGTCGATCAAGTAGTTCTCGTAGGCGATCTTGTCGTCCAGGCTAACCTCAGGGCGAACCTGCAAGGACATGCAAGAAATCATCAAGTTACCGATCAGTGTGCCCAAGTCATAGCCGGAAGGACCCCAGAAGGTGGCCTCGCCATCAATGACGGTGAAGACACCGGGCTTGACGAAGATATTGGAGGTGTGAAAATCGGAGTGAAGGAGGGATTCTGAGGTATTGACGTATTTGTGCCGGAGTTTGATCGCTTCGCTGCGGATGAATGGGTCGCTGGTGAAAGCCTCGACTGTCCCTGCGGTGAGTTCACTGTCGTCGCCAAGGCTCGACAAGCCGAATACCCAGTCAAAGAAAATCCGGACGTAGACGTCATGGAAGGAAGGCTTGGTCCACCTCTGCGACAAGGCGATCTTCTCGTTGTCGGTCAAGAAGTAGTTCGATGTGTAGAAGGCGTTACGTCCTAAGAATCTGCCGAGGTGGAGCCCCAAGTCGCCAAACTCGTGGAGACGAGCGAACTCAAACCGGGCCAAGTTCATCTCGGCAAGGTCTTGCATCACGATGGAGGAGGTCTCCAGGTCAAGGCCGTAGATCTGCGGAGTCGACCCTGGGGTCAAGGTATTGAAGATTGAGAAGGCACTAACCTCGAGTTCACAGCGGTTCGTCGGCAACACCAGCTCGCCGGTCACGTCGGGAAGCCGACGCATCTGCGGCAAAACCTGCTTGACGATAGCCGAACGTCCAGATGAGTCACTCACCCTAGCGACCTGATTCACAAAACCCTCGGCACTAGCCTCTTCACCGGTGATCAGGTAGACGTCAAGGTCGTCGGGAGAAGAAAAGAAAGGTGCGTGAGCGGCGGCGATTTCAGCGAAACGCCGTGGCGAGAGAATCTCGGGGACGCCCATCATCACCTCCGTTGGTTGAACCGCATACCGTATCTTATCTGTGGTGGAGATCACCGCCACCGCAAGGCAAAGAATCTGTAAGCGGTTTGGCTCAACCCTGGCGATTTATCTCTACAGGTGTGGCTAAATCCATAGCTTTCACAGAGAAAGCGCTTTGAGAAGCTGTAATGCAGCGGTCTTCGACAAGGTGGTGTTGTAATTGCCGCACTTCGGCGACACCGTGCAAGCCGGACACCCGTCGTCACAAGGACATGATTCCAGACGTTCCTCAGTCGCCCGCCACCACTGTTGGGCGCGATCGAAGCCTTCCAAGGCGAAACCGGCCCCGCCCGCCCTTCCGTCATAAATGAAGATCGTCGTCATGGCGGTGTCACTATGCCAAGCCGTCGACAACCCGCCAATATCCCATCTATCGCAGGAGGAGAACATCGGAAGTAGCCCGATCGCACAGTGCTCCGCTGCGTGGACTGCAGCACCCACAATATCGAGCGTGATCCCAGACCTCACCAAGAAGTCGGTGTCGATCGTCAGCCAGGTGGCGTCAGTGACCATGGTGCGCGGCGGCAGCGACAACGGGGTGGAGTCAAGCACCTGGTGAGTTTGGGCATCACGTCTGACATATTCCTTCACCCACGACGTCAACCGGATCGAGCCGAAACTGATGGTCGCCGCACCCAGCGACTTCGACTGGGAAGCCTCGATGATCGTGATGTCGCGCTCATTCAGGGGTGCCGTGACGTAGTCGACCGGCTTGCGAGTGACGTAGGCGTAGTGCGCCTCGACGTCGTAGGTCTCGACGAGATAATCCACACCCAGGTGCATGTAGACGGCGCCTTCATGAACCGTCCGGTCCGCCGCCTCTGCGTCAACCTGCCCCACGACCGCTCCGGTATCGAGATCAACGATCATCACCGGAGCTTGTCCAGTGCCGCGAAGATCGATGCGAGTGACCGCCGGCTCTAGGCGGCTGCAGAACCAACCGTGGCGGCGAGACTTGAGAAACCCGTCCCTGGCTAGCGCTTGACACAGCGGTTCGAGTTGATGGCCGAAGAACTCGGTGTCTTTCGTCGTCAGCGGCAGTTCCTGGGATGCAGCTACCAGATGGGGTGCAACAACGTAAGGGTTGGTGTCGACGACGACGGTCGCTTCGACCGGGTGATCGAAAATCAACTCCGGGTGATCCATCAGGTAGTGGTCGAGCTGATTCTCGGAGGTCAGCAACACCACCAGGCCGTCACGGGTGCGCCTGCCAGCCCGCCCTGCCTGTTGCCAAAACGAAGCCAACGTCCCTGGGTAGCCAGCGATCAGCACCGCATCGAGCCCGGACACGTCAATCCCTAGTTCGAGGGCATTTGTCGCGGCGACACCTATTATTTCTCGCGACTGCATCCGCGCCTCGATCTCTCGGCGTTCCTCGGGAAGATAGCCGGAGCGGTAAGCGGTCACGGCACCCGGCAGGTCAGCGGTGCGATCGTCGGTAGCGCGGGCGACCAACTCCGCCATGCGCCGCGATTGCACAAAGGTGAGGGTCTGGCGGTCTTCGAGAATAAACGTCGACATCAGATTCGTCGTGTCACGAAAGAGTTCCCTGGACCGCCACAACACCACAGAGACCTCGGGGTGCGGGGCCGAGTCGTGGCTAATCTCGACGACGTCATCGACACCGGTCAAGGTCTTGGCTAGCCGCTTCGCCTGGGAGATCGTCGCCGAAGCCAGTACAAAGACTGGGGAAGACCCGTAGTGAGCGCAGATGCGGCGCAGTCGGCGAATCACCATCGCCATGTGGTTCCCCCAGGCGCCCCGATAGCGGTGAGCTTCGTCAATGACGACGTAACGAAGCGACCCAAGAAGACGTTGCCAGTGCGAGTGGCGGGGGAGGACGGAATAGTGCAACATGTCGGGATTAGTCACCACGAAGCGAGCCTGGGCACGAGCATATTCGCGCTCTTCGCGGGTGGAATCACCGTCAAGGGCACAGATCAGCCAACCGTCGGGACCGAGTTCGGCAGCTACCCGAAGCTGGTCATGGGCGAGGGCCTTGGTCGGGCCGATGTAGATAGCGGTGTGACGCCAAGTTGAGGACAGCGATGGGCCCTGACCTGTGTCGAAGCCGAGCACACCGTCAGGGACGGCTGTGGCCGCCATGACCGGAAGGAGATAGGCCAAGGTCTTCCCGGACGCAGTGCGGGTCGTGATCGCAACGTGACGGCCTAAGAATGCAGCCTCGGCGGCCGCTACCTGATGGGTCCACGGTCGAGCGATCCCCGCCGCATTGAGTGACTGCCGACATTCCTCAGGGAGCCAGCCGGGCCAATCCGCCGTCTCACCCGAACAGCGAGGCAAGACACGAACCTGCACCACCTCGTCTGAGTCAGCAAGCCAACCGGGCACAGTCATGGGACAAGCTTGGCATAGCGGGCACCCAGGTGTAGCCGATAGCCGGTTATTGGTGGCTAGGCCACGACGGAAACCCAACAGCGTCGTCGATATAATCTGTGCGGTGACCACACCTGCACCCTTCGTCGAGATCGTCCGCCTACGTCAATCCCTGCTGGACGCCGAATACACCATGCCAGCGGTCGAGCTTCGTCTCGGTTTGGACGCCTGGCAAGCCTTATCGCGCAATTCCACCATCCCGGCGCGGCGAGCACTAGCAGGTGCCCGCGACCCCCAAGCAGCCTTGATCACCCTGTGGATGCTGCAACAGCCGGTCCGGGCCGCCGATCTTCCGCGCGATTTTCCCGTCGAGGCGATGACGGCCAGCCACTACCTGCGTCTCGATCAGCCCTCGGACGGTGACGGTGAAACCCTGGTGGTCCCGCTGATAGCGATTACTCCACACCAAGTAGATCGGGGAGGGCACAGCGGTGAAGGTGCTGAGCCGGATGCACCCCTCGACGTCTGGGTGGCGGCTGATCTGAAACCATCGCTGGATTCGCGTCCCAGGCGGCCTCGCTCCGACTACGTCCTTGGGGTGGCCCCAGCGTCAATGACCTTGGCACAGATGACGATCCGCGAACGCGTCGGTTCAGCCCTCGATCTCGGCACCGGCTGCGGGGTGCAGAGTCTGCATCTATCCAGCCACGCCGCCCATGTCGTCGCTACAGACGTCAACCCCAGGGCCATAGAATTTGCTCGGCTGTCGGCGGAGTTGAGCCAGGTCGATATCGACGTCAAAGCAGGCTCCCTCTACGAGCCAGTCGCCGACGAATCCTTCGACCTGATCGTCTCGAACCCGCCCTATGTCATGTCGCCACCAGGACAGCAGTCGTCTCGATTGGTCTACCGCGAATCGGGTTTTCGTGCAGACGACCTAGTCAAACAGGTGATCGAGGGTTGCTCGGCCCACCTGAACCCGTCCGGGACCCTCCAAGTGCTGGCGAACTGGGCAATCACCGCCGACCAGGATTGGCGAGATCGCTTGGCCAGTTGGGTGCCCGATGACTGTGACGCCCTCATCCTAGAGCGCGACCGGCTCAGCCCCGGGCAGTATGTTGAGATGTGGCTCCAGGACGCCGGGGTCGCAGGCACTGCAGAATGGGACAGCGAATACACTCGCTGGCTGGATTATTTCGATGAACTTGGCATCGTCGGGGTCGGCATGGGCTGGATTGAAGGGACCAAGCACGCCGGTGAGCCCACGTTGTGCGCGTCGACTTCCCCGGACGGGTGCGCGGATCGCCCGGATGAGTCTCTCTTGAATCCCGGCGGGCAGGATCGACAAACTAGATCCCATGACGTCGTCGTTGAAGAATGGCCGTGGCAGGTCAGCCAACCCGTCGGTGGCGGATTCGCTGCAGCAAGAACCGGGCGTCGCCTCGCCCATGCTTTAGACGACGAACTCCTCGGCTGGCATTTGAAATTAACTGACGGCATCGAGGTGGAGGCGCTCTGTGATCCTGGTGCCCCGGAACCGCGCCACATTGTTTATCGGCAACGGGTCGGTTTGTGCCGCGCCCTCGAAGCCACGACTGAGCTTGGTGGCGTCTTGGGTGCTTGTGACGGGGAACTTACCCTCGGCCAGATCTGCGTCGCCGTCGCCGAAATCCTAAGTGTCGAACTCCCCGATCTGCACCACCAGGTTCTTCCAGGAGTCCGAACCGCATTGAGATACGGGATGCTGGACCGTGCCTAGTGACATTGTAGGGTGCCTAGTGGCGTCGCGGTCTCACCCGCTTGTGGCTTAGTCGATGACTAGGACGCCAGCGAGTCCCAAGCCATCTCGGCCTAGCTAAGCTCGTCATGGTCATCCCGTGTGGACAAAGCCTATAGGGTGACCCTTGCCATGGTGTAAGGTTCCTTCGACGGCATCGCCCAAGGCACCGCGCCTACATGCCAATCGACTCAGCTATCTGTTGCGAGAGAGGAAAACGCGCCCTATGACCAAGCGGCTCGTCATCGTGGAGTCTCCCACTAAGGCCTCGAAGATCGCGTCATATCTTGGCGAAGGATATGTAGTTGATTCAAGTCGTGGGCATGTGCGTGACCTGCCTAACCGTGCTTCCGAGGTCCCGGCGAAGTATCGCGGCGAGAAATGGGCGACCAATGGCGTCAATGTCGATCAGGATTTCACCCCTATCTATGTCGTCTCAACTGACAAGAAAGCCACGATCAAGAAACTGAAGTCAGAACTCGCCGACGCCGACGAACTCTTCCTGGCCACGGACGGCGACCGCGAAGGAGAAGCAATCGCCTGGCACTTGCTCGAAGAACTCAAGCCGAAGGTTCCAGTGCGGCGCATGGTCTTCCATGAGATCACCAAGAAGGCGATTGAGCAGGCCGTCAATGAACCCCGCGATCTCGACTACGACCTCGTCGACGCCCAAGAGACCCGCCGTATCCTCGACCGGCTCTATGGCTACGAGGTTTCCCCGGTTCTGTGGCGCAAGGTGATGCCGAAGCTTTCCGCTGGCCGCGTCCAGTCAGTGGCGACCCGTCTTGTCGTCGATCGTGAACGCGAACGCATCGCGTTCATCCCGGCTAGCTACTGTGACCTTTCTTGCATCATCGACGCAGGCCCCGACGCCGAGCCCCGGCAGTTCCCCGCCCGGTTGACTGAGTTGGAAGGGGTCAAAGTCGCCACCGGACGCGACTTTGACTCTTCGGGCAACCTCACCTCCGCCGATACCATCGTGCTCACCGAGTCCGACGCCACCAAGCTCGCGGCGGCGTTGACCTCGGGGAATGTCACGGTGAAATCGGTGACCTCCAAGCCATACGTCCGTCGTCCCTATGCTCCATTCCGGACGACTACCTTGCAGCAAGAAGCCGGGCGCAAGCTGAGAATGTCCTCCCAGGTTACGATGATGGTTGCGCAGGAGTTGTACGAGGGTGGCTACATCACCTATATGCGTACCGACTCGGTGACCTTGGCTGCCGAGGCCGTGTCGGCTGCCCGTGCCCAAGTCAAGGAGTTGTTCGGCGAGAAATACCTATCCGATCAGCCGAGGGTCTACACCAATAAAGTCAAGAATGCCCAAGAGGCCCACGAGGCGATCCGTCCCGCCGGGGACACCTTCCGCACTCCCGCCCAGACGGGTCTCACCGGGGACCAGCTTCGCCTCTATGAGTTGATTTGGAAGCGCACTTTGGCGTCCCAGATGGCCGACGCCCACGGCGAATCCATGACGGTGTCGCTGGCCGCGACCTTCGACCCGGTCAGCCTCGACCCGAACACCTGCACCGCTTCCGCCTCCTTGAAGCAGGCCGCCACCAAACCCGCCTCTGCAACGTGTATGCAACTCACTGCGCGTGGGCGAACCCTGGTGTTTGCGGGCTTCCTGAAGGCCTATGTCGAGTCCCTTGACGAGGGTGAATCCACCGACGATGACCAAGTCCGTCTCCCGGTACTGCGCGAAGGGCTAGCCCTCGACGTGGCGTCGGCTGAGGCTGAGAGCCACGAAACCCGGCCTCCATCCCGCTACACCGAACCCACCCTGGTCGCCAAACTCGAAGAGCTTGAAATCGGTCGCCCGTCCACCTACGCGTCCATCATCCGTACCTTGCTCAACCGTGACTACTCCTATAAGCGCGGATCGGCCCTGGTGCCGACATGGCTGGCTTTCGCCGTGACCAGGCTGTTGGAGAAGCACTTCCCGAAACTTGTTGATTACGAGTTCACAGCGTCGATGGAATCAGCTCTTGATGAGATCGCCCAGGGCAACCGCAGCCGGGTTGAAATGCTCACCAGTTTCTACTTCGGTGACGGAGATATGGCCGCTGGCGTCAGCAAAGAAGGCTTGGAGAAACTCGTCGGAGATATCTCCCAGATCGATGCCCGCGACCTATCTACCTTCTGGATCGGTGATTCTGGGATTGCGGTTCGCGTCGGCAAGTTCGGTGCCTATCTTGAAGATGGGGACGGACGCCGGGCCAATGTTCCCGACGATCTCGCCCCCGACGAGTTGACCGCCGACAAGGCCCGGGAGCTGCTTGCCGCGAATGAATCTGATGGCCGCAAACTCGGAGTTGACCCGGCCACAAACACCACCATCGTGGTCAAGAATGGGCGCTTCGGCCCCTTCGTCACCGAATTGATCGACGACGACGCCAAGACCAAACCGCGCACAGCCTCTCTATTCAAGTCCATGACCATGGATTCGGTGACCTTGGAGCAGGCTTTGCAGTTGTTGTCCTTGCCGAGGACGATCGGTGCAGGCAGTGACGGTGTCGAAATCACCGCCCAAAACGGTCGTTTCGGCCCCTACCTGAAGAAGGGCAGCGAGTCTCGTTCCCTCGGCAGCGAGGAAGAGCTGTTCACCGTCACGGTCGAACAAGCCGAAGCCTTATTCGCTCAGGAGAAGACTCGGGGTCGCCGGGCCTCAACCCAGCCCCTGCGAGAAATTGGTGTCGATCCGGTCACCGGCAAGAATTTGGTGATCAAGGACGGTCGTTTCGGCCCCTACATCACTGACGGCGAATACAACGTCACCGTGCCGAGGACGTCATCCCCAGAGGCCATCACCCTCGAAGAGGCGGCTGATCTGCTAGTTGCGAAGCGTGCGAAAGGCCCGGCGAAGCGCACCAGCCGCAAGTCCTCCACGAAGACGAAGAAGACGACGGCGAAGTCAGCGAAGTCCGCCAAGAAATCGACGTCAAAGACCGCTAGCGCCAAGTCCACCAAGAAGAAAGCCGAATAGCGGCGGGGCCTGCGCAGGTACCTGGCGAGGTTGGACGAGACTGCGCGTAGGCTGACCATAGCGGGTAAGGTGGGCATACTGGAGTAGCGCAGTCGCGGTGCTGGGCCGATCCGAGGTGGCTCACCGGTGTGGATCGGTCGTCATTGCCGCTTAGTTCGAGGGGTGATTCGTCATGGTCAAGACCAGAGTCAAGTTATTCTTCGAGATGCCCTATGACATGGCCTCTCCGTCCATGCTGAACCGCGATCTCGGTATCGACCGGCTGATCCGTCGCGGCAGTGAATACTCTTTCGTCCGAGATTTCACCCTCATTGATACCCCCGATAACCGCCTGGTTCGGGCAGGGGTGTTGTTGACGAAACGCTCGATTGGTGGTCGCAAAGACTGGTATCTCGACGCCCCGACGTGGGGGCCTTGGTTGCCGACTAAGAAGATCATCCACGCCGAAGAACCCGACGATATCCCGACCGAGTTCCGCAATCTGGTGCGCCCCTTCCATCGTGAGACTGCCCTGGACGAATGTGCCCAGATTCACCAGGTGCGCAACGAGTATCTGATTCGTGACGCCGACGGCAACCGGCTAGCCAAGCTGCGCGATAACCGTTTCCAGGTCAAGCGCGGCCACACGGTTACCACCCAGGTCCGCGAGGTCACCTTGTGGGTGGAATCCCTCAACCAGAACCAGCGGGATTACATCGTCGCCTCCCTTGAAGCGGTGGGGGGACGTTCCGTTGACGCCTTAGCTAAGTTCGTCGATCATCTCGGCGCCCCCGCCCTGGGGACGACGGATCTGCCAGAACCCAATGAGTGGCGCAAGGACATGAAGGTCCGCGAGTATGTGTCCTGGCTCTTTTCCGTGCGGCTGCGTGAACTCATCCAGGCTGACCTGGCGGTGCGCTCGGGGTCGACCAGTGACGCGTCCGCAGTGATCCTGCAGCTACAGAATCTGTCGAACGACATCCGTGGGCTTTCCGGCATCCTCGACCCGCAATGGGCGGAGGGTTTCCGGGCGATGTTGCGGGCGATCACCGATCGCGCCCCTGGCCCTGTCGACATTGATCAGCTCGGCGAATACTACTTCGTCGCCCTGGACCGTCTGGTCAACGCGGTGTCTAGCCCCAGAATCCAAGACGACGTCAATGACGATGCCGGTTCGGTGATGAATATCGAGCTAGAAAAAGCGGTGGCTGCCGTGATCGAGCTGGGGGATGCGATGCGTCCGATCTCCCTCGACAAGCGGTGGGGGACCCTCGAACACACCGTCTCTCGTGCCCTGGACATGACTCGGTTGACGAAACCCCTGATGGGGAAGCTGTCGAAGAAACTGGAGAAGAATCTGTCGAAACTGTCTGCCTTGCTGGGGCGCACCTTACACGTCCAGGCAGAGCCGAGTGCCGAAGAGATCGCTGAGCTCACCCCGCAGGCTGCCTACGAGTTGGGGAAGTCTTTCCAGCAGCGGAAGGACGCGGTGCGGATTGCCAGATCGGAGTTTGTGGAGCAGTGGCCGCAGCGCGCCGAGAAGCTGCGCGAAGTGAATGTGGGCTAAGACTCAGGTGCGAGACGAGCTCGGACGCGGAAGGTGTAAGTGAATGGGAGAGCTGCCAGGGTTCTTCATCGTGTTTGAAGGCGGTGACGGCACCGGGAAGACAACCCAGGCTGGGTTGCTGGTGGAGAAGCTGAACGAGTACGGCATCGACCCGGTGTTGACCCGTCAGCCCGGCGGGACGCCCGTGGGCGCGACGATTCGTCAGATCCTCCTCGATCCCGCATCCGGGGACATCGACCCTCGCGCAGAAACCTTGCTTTACCTCGCTGACAAGGCACAACATGTTCAAGAGGTCATCCTCCCCGCCTTGGCTGCAGGTAAGGTCGTGGTGTGCGATCGCTTCGTTGACTCCGTCTTGGCCTATCAGGGTGCTGGCCGGCAGCAAGAAATCAGCGAGATTGAACCCCTGGCGAGGTGGGCCACCTTTGATCTGCGTCCCGATCTAACCGTCCTTCTTGACGTCGATCCGGAGCGGGCTATGGGCAATATCGTCGAGAAGGATCGCCTCGAACAGGCAGGTTATGAACTCCACGCCCGCACGCGCCAGTATTTCCTCGAGATCGCCGCGCGCGACCCGCGAAACTATCTCGTGGTCGAGGCGCTGACGTCGAAAGCGAGTAACGCCGCGATGATTTTTGACCGGGTTCGACGACTCGGCATCCCAGGGTTACCCACTGATCGGAACGGCGATGACTGACCGGCCCGGGTTCATCTCTGCCGCCGCTGAAGCCACCCCCATCTGGCATGACCTGGTCGGTCAGGACGAGGTGGTGGTGCGGCTCAGTAATGCCGTCGCCGGTGCCTACCCCGAAACGGGTGCGGCTGGACGGGCGATGTCGCGAGCAATGTCACATGCGTGGCTGATTACGGGGCCCGCCGGTTCGGGCCGTTCCGTCGCCGCCAAGGATTTTGCGGCTGCCTTGCAATGCGAGCATCAAGGCTGCGGGCAGTGCAACGATTGTGCAACCGCAGTTTCGGGTGCTCACCCCGACGTCACCATCGTCAACACCGAGAAACTGTCGATCGGGATTGACGAAATCCGCGACCTGGTGGTGCGCTCCGCCTTGGCTCCCTCCCGTGGCCGCTGTCAGGTCATCATCGTCGAGGACGCCGACCGGATCACCGTCCAAGGGGCCAACGCCTTGCTGAAGGCGATCGAGGAACCGTCCCCGAAGACGGTGTGGATGTTGTGCGCCCCGAATCCAGACGACGTGATGGTCACCATCCGTTCTCGCTGTCGGCGAATCCAACTGGTGACGCCATCTGATGCAGCCGTCGCCGAGTTGCTGGTTCGACGTGACGGGATCGATCCGGACGCCGCCCGTGATGCAGCCCGAATCGCCCAAGGCCATATCGGGCGCGCCCGCCGTCTCGCTACCGATCCGGTGGAAAGGGAAAGGCGTGACCGCATGGTGTCGATTCCGCAGCGGTTGACGTCGGTCGGGGCTTGTTTGATGGTGGCGAATGAACTGGTCGAGGAAGCGAAGGTTGAAGCCGAGCGGGTCTGCGCGCCGCTGGACGAGAAGGAAACCGAGGAACTGAAGTCGGCCTTAGGGATCGGCGAGACGGGCCGGAGTCGTCGTCAATCCCAGCAGGATCAGTCCGCGTTGAAGGCCCTTGCTGACGAGCAGAAGATTCGCCAAAAGAGGTTGCAGCGCGACACCTTGGATCGGGTATTGACGGAGTTGACGACGTGGTATCGAGACGTGTTGAGCCTACAACTCGGTCACGATGTGGGACGGGTGATCAACCGGGCCCACCTGGAACAGCTCGATAGCCAATCCCGGACGAGTAGTGCCGAGCAGTCGGTGACTAGAATCCAAGCCATCCTCGATACCCGAACACAACTTGGCTTGAATGTGTCTCCATTGTTAGCGATGGAGGATCTCTTGGTTCGGTTGGGGTCTACCCAGGCGGGCAGGCCCGGACATTAGTCTGGCCCGCACTCAACCCGAATGGGTGTATTGTGGGCCGATTTATCGTTGTCGGGCGGAGTGGCACCTTTGTTCTCTTTGATTCTCGTCTAGGCTAACTGAGGTAGATAGGCGTGATGTGCCTTGGCGAGCGGTGGCGACATTAACATTTGGTGTTCCCCGGACGCAGGTATCTCAATCAAGATGAGGAAGAAACCGTGACTAAGCCAGAAGATGCAGCATTCGATGCGGACGCAACCGAGGTCCACAAGATCGATGCTATTCCCAGCGATTTCGAGAAGACTCAGACTTTCGACTCGGTAGCGGAGACCACTCAGCATGATGTCACCCACTCGAGTGCCGGTATTCCGGAGGGTCTCTACCGCTCGAACCTTTCCGCCGATGCCGTGGCTAGCTCTGCCGAGAACCTGCAGGAGTCTGCCGGTAGTTTGGCTGACTTGGAGAGCCGCGAGGCCGACCTGCTTAGTCAACAGGAAGAGCTCAATCGTCAGATGAATGAGCTCGCCCAGCAGCGTGCAGCACAGCAGGCCAAGGCTGAAGATGAAGCCGCCGCCTTGATCGAGGCTCAGCGCGCAGCCCGGGATCGTCGCCTTGGCACGGTCCGTCCCGAGCCCCAGCCTCAGATCGTCACCGTCGAGCCGAAGCCGAAGCGCACCACCGACAAGTTTGCCGGGTCGCTGGCGCTGTTCCTGCTGCGCGTGGTGATGGCTGGCATCATCGGTATTCGCGGCTACCAGCGGATCACCGATCTTGGCGCGACCGAGCAGCTTTTCGCGAAGTTCGTCTCGGACGGTTATGTCTCCATCCTCGCCTATGGTCTAGCCATCGGTGAACTCGTGGTTGCGGTGTTGCTGTTCTTCGGTTTCGCGACCCGCCTCGCCGGTCTCCTGGTTGCCGCCGTCGCGATCTGCTTCCTGGTCTTTGAATACTGGGGTAACTTCAACCCCTTCAACGCGCTGGGCTTCGAGGGTGAGTTGCACCTGTTGATCGCCACCGTCGGTGTGGTTCTGCTCTTCATCGGTTCGGGACGCTGGGGCATCGACGCGGGTCTGCGTCTGCGCCGTCAGCGCGCTCGCGAAGAGGGTGTCGAGGACGACGCATAGGCTCACCCCTGGCACCTAGATTGCTGGCCGTCAGATCATTCCTGGCGGCCAGAGCCGTTTAAACCAGCTCCCCGGTTACACCCTTCTAGTCTTGCCACTCCTGCCCCGGGGCTGACCTTCCGTATGGGTCTAGCTGCGCAGCCTTCGCACCGGTCTCACCGTCCATCTTGACTAGTCAGACGCATTTGTCCCGGTCTGCTACCGCAGTTGATCTGCGATGTAGATTAGTGCCATGGCTGAGGTTGTTGCAGTGGAGTTCGCTCCCCACGGTGTGCTGCACTACCTCGACCCGGCAGGTTTCGATCTCCACGTAGGCGACCAGGTCTTGTTCCCTAGTGAGTCCGGGGGAGAGGTGTGCCGGGTGGTGTGGGTTCCAGAATCCGCCGATGTCTCCGCTGCCGCCGTTCTCCCGCGTTGCCTTGGCTTCGCCTCCGCTGCTGACCTAGCCCGGGACGCGCGCAACCGTCGCATCCGTGCTGAATCTCAACTCGTTGCTGAACGTTTGATCGCCCAACGCGGCCTCGACATGCGCGTCGTCGGCGTTGACTATGTTGACCAATCCGACACCTTCGATCACCAGGTGGTGATCTATTTCCAGGCCCCCGGACGGGTGGATTTTCGGGCCCTACTAGGTGATCTTGCCCGGACGCTGCGTTCTCGCATTGATCTTCGCCAGATCGCTTCTCGCGACGCCGCCCGGATCATCGGCGGGGTTGGCAAGTGTGGGCGTGATCTGTGCTGCACCACTTTCCTCGACCAGATCGATCCGGTGTCGATGCGGGTTGCCCGCGCGCAGGGGCTTCCGGCTAATCCTTTGCAGATCTCTGGCCCGTGTGGCCGTCTGTTGTGTTGTCTCCACTACGAGCAAGACGTCTACGCCGAGTTCAACCGTCAGGCCCCTCCGCTGGGGCAGCGCGTCCAGGTTGACGGCGGGATCGGCAAGGTTGTCGGTCACAGCGCCCCTAGTTCAAGCGTGGATGTGCGGATGAAATCCGGTGAGGTGGTCAGGTGTCCACTAGCCTCGGTATGCGTGGTTTCCCGCAAGCTTCGTTCTCGCCGCGACGGTTAGGGTGACATCTGGGCCTTGCCCGCGTCCGCCTATTGTTTCGTCGCGTCTATGCCCTAACCTAGATTTCGAGCCTGCATCCTCAACTTCTTCCCATCCCTTTCTGTCCAACAGATACGGAGTAGCTGATGTCCAAATCACTCAAAGCCCTGGCCGTTGTCGTCCTCGCGCTCAGTCTGGTGACGACATCGTGCTCTTCACACTCTGAGAAGGCCGAAGGTAAGGGCTTTCAGGCGGATGTGTTGAAACCGATTCTGTCTCCCGCTCCTGCGCCGTCTTCCGAAAATGACGACTTGATCCCCGCCGGGCCACTAGCTATCCCCGGTGATCACGAGGTCTTCGCCACTGACGGCGCTTCCCCTGACCGGAGACCCGTCACTTCCGAGCCGCAGGTCAAACCTGAGGGGTTCACCCAACCCCCGACCGGTGAGGGCATGGCTCGCTATTACCGTCAGGTTGTCGATTGGAAGCCGTGTGATGGCAGTAGTTCTAGGCTGTGCGCCACCGTCAAGGCCCCTCTGGATTGGCAGAATCTAGACGGAGAAGCGATCACCTTGTCGGTGATGAAGTCGGTTCCAGACGGTGAATCTAAGGGTGCGATTTTCGTCAATCCCGGCGGCCCAGGAGGCTCCGGTCTTGATTTCGTTTCAACCCTCGAGGATTCGTCACTGGGTGAGAGCTTCGAGATCATCGGCTGGGACCCGCGTGGTGGTGGCAAGTCAACCCCAGTGAGTTGCGGCACGGGGAAGGAGATGGAGCGGCTGTTGTCTGCCGATCATTCCCCAGACGACGAGGCAGAGTGGCAGGCTTTGGTGGATGCGGCCAAGGGTTTCGCTGATGCGTGCCGTCGTGATTCAGGAGCTTTGATCGACCATATCTCGACCCTCGATACCATCCAGGATCTCGACATGTTGCGTCACCTGGCCGGGCAGCGTCAGCTCAACTATCTCGGGGTCTCTTACGGCACCTATATCGGGGCCCTCTACGCTGAATTCTACCCCAAGAATGTGGGGCGGATGGTGCTTGATTCTGCGGTGAATATCACTGAGGACGATTCGATTACCCAATTCATGGGTTTCGAGCTGGCATTGAATAACTGGGCGGAGGCGTGCGCGGCGAAGTCTGAGGGCTGTTCCGTGGGGAAGACCAAGGAAGAGATCGTCGCCAAGGTCGACTCGGTGTTGCAGGGTCTGGATGCTCAACCGCTGAAAGTGGGGGATCGCACCCTTACCCAGTCACTGGCAACGAGTGGACTTGCCTTGCTGTTCTACATGGGTGAACCGGGTTATTCCATGATCGAGCACGCCGTCTCGGAAACGACGGCAGGCAAGGGGGAGACCTTGCTGGTGTTGTCTGATCTGATGTTTAAACGCCAGCCAGATGGTAAGTACGGCACCCTCTATCAGTCCTTCTATGCGATCGGGTGTTTAGATGCTGTGGACGAAGGGATCGCTAAGACCCGTGAAAGGTATCCGAGCCTGAAAGAGGCCTCGCCGGTGTTTGCCGGGAATATGGGTGTCGACATGGTTTGTCCGGTGTGGACAGCCAAGCCCTCTCCGCAGATCAAGATCACAGCCAAAGGGGCGGCCCCGATTGTGGTCTTGGGTATCACCGGTGATAACGCAACCCCGGTTGAGCACTCGGAGGCGATGGCTAAACAACTTCAGTCTGGGGTTTTCGTCAAGGTCGAAGGGGCTGGCCACGGCGCCTATCTCTCCGATAACGAGTGTGCAGTAAGGACTGTCGATAATTACTTGATCAATGGAGTGATTCCGCAAGACGGCACGAAGTGCTGATCTGGGTGTCGTCTCGTGCGGGAACTGCCTGGCAGCCCTGCCCCCGGATACCGTTGTGAGTTGCTTGGGCTTAGACGGTCTAGGTATTGTTAGCTGCGTTAACTGCGCCACCTTAGCTCAGTCGGTAGAGCGACGCTCTCGTAAAGCGTAGGTCATGGGTTCAAGTCCCATAGGTGGCTCCACTTAGACGCCCATTTTGATACAACGCCCGGGAATGCCGGATAGCGGATCAAGACGGGTGTTTTTGCTTGTTTTCGCGGGTTTTGGGTGACCTGTGTTGGCTGAATGTTGGCGTGTGCCAGTTCTCAGATGATCGCGACTAAACGATTCTTCTGATTTCTATGCGCGTTGAGGAACGGGAGGGCGTGAGTCGTCCAAAAGTGTGGCCTGCCGTGGGAAGATGTATGCGAGTAGGTTACTAAGACGATTGTACGACCCCTTCGGACTTTTTCGGTAATGATGTCAGTAACAGAAGCTGTGCATCGGAACGATCGGTTATTTTGCCTGCGACCCCTTCTTATCTGTCTGTAGCTGTGTAGCGGAAGGCGTGCGACTGTTTCATCAGGATCTGCCCACACGAATACAGCGCCTTGTGCCGCATCGTGCTGAGTTCTGTCACCACCCGACCGCCAGAAGCGGGGGCGAACAGGAACGGATATGAACCATCAATCAGGTGATCGGCAGTGCTGCGGATGGTGTCATCACGCGACAATTTAGGAAACCCGTGAGCAGATTTCGACGAGTAGTTGCAAAGCAGTTGTAAGGCAGTTAGAATATAGTCAGCATTCGGTCGAGAAAGGAAGAAAATGGACAACACGATCGCTATCAAGCTCACAAGTACCGACCAGCGGAGCGCGGGCGAGGAAATTGCCGCAACGTTGCGTAATGCGGAACAGCACGGAGGCAAGACCCTGTTCACATTCGGCCAGTCCGTAAATCTGCGCCACTGGAAAGACCAGCTGGAGTACCTCATCGCGACGACGAAGAACGGGAAAACCGCCTTAATCGCCCGCGTTGAAGATTTCAATGACCGCGAGAAGAACCCCTCCATCGAGCCCGATCTGGAAGAGTTCCCGCAGGTTCCTCCACATGCAGCGGACGACAAGAGGACGTGGTTCGCACTTTCAGATCTGCGAGCCATGGAGATTAGGGAAGGCGATTTCTTGAATGAGGAAGGCCGCGACTTGCTTGACCTGCTCGGTGGACGTTCGTCTCGCACCTACGTTTCCATTCAAAACTGGAGTAAAGCGCGCTGACCGTGAAGGCTCCCGCAGTGGTCGCAGTTCTACCTCTTTTCGCGCGGTCGAGAGCCATGGTGGTGGGTTGAACTCTGATCACACGGCCGTATTGAGATAATCAAAATCACCTGTCGAGGGCAGAGCCCGGTGGCGAGGAGGAAGTTAATGAGTGAGCGCAATCAGGCAGTTGCGGAACAGAGCAATAGCCCCAGTGGTATATCGATGTTTCACGACATTGACCAATCCGGGGCTCTCTGCCACTTAGCATACCATCTTCCAGAGTCAGAAGCGAGCCTGGAGTCTCTGGAGAATTGGTTTTCAACACCGCGGCTACACCGTTACGCAGCTGCATCTAGACCAGACCTTCTCTACATCTGGAACGCAAGATTATCCAAGGCATTTCTGGAGGATGTCGGCCACATCGAGGTACTATTACGTAACTTCATCCACAATCACCTCACCAGAGACTATGGTCAACCCGACTGGTATCACGCAACCAGCGTCTACCACTTCAACGGTGCCTTCCAAAACTCCGTAGCCAAAGTTGAGCGCCGACTCAAAAAACGCGGGCGCACGGCCACCGCAGATCAAGTCATCGCGGAGCTCTCGTTCGACAACTGGCGATTCTTGTTGACCAAACGTCACGAAGTCACTATTTGGCGAGCACTCATAAACCTCGACAATGGAGGCATGCCGCATTACTCTGAACGCAACCGGGCCGCCTTTGAATCTGATGTAGAAATCATCCGTCAATTACGCAACAGGGCTTCCCACCAAGAACCGCTCATCATCAACGCCTTGCCGACAACAGCTGAGGCTAAACAGCTCGACCGTTATACTACAGCGCTAAGAAATACCGCCATGCGCATCGACCCGGATGCCGCGCAGTGGATTATCGCAAACTCACGCGTTGAAGACATCCGCAAACGACGACCCCTAGAACAAGAGTAGCCCGTGCCCGTCATGCACA
>JAEZZG010000008.1 GCA_023442485.1 Actinomycetes bacterium
CGGCGATCCCCGGACGGTGGATGTGGCTGAAAGGCTGTGAGTTGCAGGCGGAAATCACCTTGTAGATGTCGACACCGATGGAGTCAGCGTATTTTGCGAACTCGTTGGCCAAGCCGATGTTGACGTCACGGTAGGTGGTCTCGGCGAGCTTGGCCATCTCGGCCGCTTCCGCAGACCCCATATCCCACACCCCGTTAGGTTGCGGGAGATCGTCACGGTCATCGAAATCCAGGACAGACTCGTAGAAACTCACCCCGAGGGCTTTGCCTTCGTCGCTGAGACCGCCGACGAGTTTCGGGTAGCGGCGTAGGTCAGCGAATAGCCGGCCGGTGAAGACGCGCTCCGGGGAGAAGACCATGTGGAAGTCACGCCCCTCTTCCATCCCAGAGATGGATTCGATCATCGGACGGAATCTGCCCCGGAGAGTGCCGACGGGGAGGGTGGTTTCGTAGGAGATCAGGGTGCCTGGGGTCAGGTGGGTGGCTATGGATTGCGTGGCCTGGTCCATCATGGAAAAATCCGGGGCCCAGGTGTCGTCGTCAACCACCAAGGGGACCAAAACCACGACGACGTCGGCGCCGGGGATCGCCTCGGCGTAGTTTGTCGTCGCCACTAGCGCCCCGGAGGAGACGACTGTGGCGAGACGTTCGGCCAACTCAGCTTCACCTGGGAAGGGTTCAAGGCCGGCGTTGATCTGCTTGATGGTGTCGGCAGAGACGTCCACCCCGATGACCTGGTGGCCTTTGAGGGCAAACTGTACCGCCATGGGTAGCCCGATCTTCCCCATGGCGATGACAGCGATCTTCATATATACCCCGTGTTTTCTAGAGTTGAACGAAGGAATTGGTTCGGGAGGATTCGATCATGGCCTCACACACCCGGACCACGTTGACACCCTGGGAAAGGGTGACGATGTCGGCGTCTTCCTTACCGAGGACGGCGTCGCGGAAATTCTCGTGCTCAGTCTTGAGCGGCTCCGGCTTAGGGATGGCGTAACGAATCACGTCACCCTCGGAGACGCCACGGAAGTTAGCGATGTCGTCCCACTCGGTCTCAACCTTCGCGTTGGAGTAGAAGAACAGATCGGCGGTGAGAGTGTCAGCGACGAACATGCCCTTCTCACCGGTGACGATGGTGCGGCGCTCCTTGGTGGGGGTCAGCCAGTTCACCAGGTGATTCGACATCAAACCGCCCGAGAGGGTACAGGTCGCAGACACCATGTCTTCGTATTTGCGTCCAGTCTTGAACATGGACCGCGCCGCCACCCACTCGTATTCGCGCTGGGTCACCCAGGCAGTCAAGTCGATGTCGTGAGAGCACAGATCCTTGATCACACCGACGTCGGCGATGCGGTTCGGGAAGGGTCCTTGACGACGAGTGGCGATCTGGTAGAGATCGCCGAGATCGCCGTTTTCGAGGCGCTTACGAAGTTGCTGAAGTGACGGGTTGTAGCGCTCGATGTGGCCAACCCCGCCGATCAAACCCGCCTTATCAAATGCGTCGGCAACCCGCTGAGCAGCTTCGGTATCGACGGCTAGGGGTTTCTCGATCAGTGCGTGTACACCGGCCTCCGCCAGCTTCATGCCGATCTCTTCATGCAAGAAGGTGGGGACGGCGACGACGCAATAATCCAGCCCGACCTTGATCAGGGAATCAATATCAGGCAAGACCTCCAAGTCACCGGCGACCCCAAAGGGGTCACCTCCGGCGTCAGCAATACCGACGAGGTCAACCCCGTCAAGATTACGCAGGTTACGGGCGTGGTTCTTCCCCATCGACCCGATCCCGATCAAGCCAGCACGCAAATTCGCCATCACGCACCAGCCTTCGCGACTGTGTTGACCGCAGTAACGATCCGCTCCAGGTCCTCCTGGGTGAGCGAGGGGTGAACCGGCAGCGACAACACCTGGGCGGCAGCGATCTCGGTGTTGGGCAACTCTTCTGGACGACGGAAGCTATCCAGACGGTGATTCGGGACGGGATAGTAAACCCCGCAGCCAACCTGGTGTTCGTTGCGCAAAGCCTCAGCGAAACCATCACGATCAGATTCAACCCGGATGGTGTACTGGTGGTAGACGTGGGTGGCTTCGGGAGCAACCTTAGGAGTGATCACACCACTGAGTTCCTGATCCAAGAAAGCCGCATTGCGTTGCCGGGTCTCAGTCCAGCCGAGAACCTTCTTGAGCTGTTCACGACCGATAGCGGCGTGAATGTCGGTCATGCGGTTGTTATAGCCGACGACCTCATTGTGGTATTGAACCAACATGCCCTGGTTGCGATACAGTTGCACGCCTCGCGCGATCTGATCGTCACGGCAGGTCGTCATCCCACCTTCACCGGCGGTCATATTCTTTGTCGGGTAGAAGGAGAATGCCCCGAAGTCACCGAAGGTGCCGGTCTTTTCACCGTTCCAGGTGGCGGCGTGAGCCTGGGCGGCGTCCTCGAAAAGCATCAAGCCGTGCTTGTCGCAGATCTCACGGAAGCGGGTGGCGTTGAACGGGTGGCCGTATAGGTGGACCGGCATGATTGCCTTGGTTTTGTCCGTAATGGCAGCCTCGGCGGCGTCGGGGTCCATGCAGTAGTAGTCGAGTTCGATATCGACGAAAACAGGGGTTGCGCCACAAGCCGCGACCGAGTTTGCGGTGGCCGCGAAGGTGAAGGACGGCACCAGCACTTCATCGCCGGGGCCAATCCCGCAGGCGAGGAGACCAAGCATCAAGGAGGAAGTTCCCGAGTTGGTGGCCACACAGGGGCGCCCGTCGGAGAGAAGCTGGGAGAACTCAGACTCGAAGGCTCCAACCTGTTGTCCTTGGGCGAGCATCCCCGACTTGAGGACGGCATCGACTGCAGCCCGCTCCTCTTCGCCAATGATGGGTTTGGCAGCAGGGATCATTGATTGAGTCATTTCATTTCCTTTGTCATGATGAGGGTCTCATTTTCTTCGATGAACTCGTCACCCGTCTGCGGGTCTACCCACAGGTTGTCCCCCTTAGATTCCAGCGGAACACCGGAGCGACCTACCCAGCGAATCCGCCGCGCTGGAACCCCAGCGACTAGGGCAAAGTCAGGGACGTCTTTGGTTACGACGGCACCGGCAGCGACCATCGCCCAGCGGCCAATCGTCACTGGTGCGACGCAGACTGCCCGGGAACCGACGGCACAGCCATGTTTGAGAGTGACGCCGACGGGCTCCCAATCGGAGGCAGATTTGAGTGTGGAATCGGGATTGATTGCCCTCGGATAGTGGTCATTGGTGAGCACGGCGGCAGGACCAATGAAAACGCCGTCTTCGAGGTAGGCCGGTTCATAGACCAGGGCATAGTTTTGGATCTTGCAGTTATTGCCGACATGGACGCCTTCACCGATATAGGCACCGCGACCGACGCCCACGTTCTCGCCTAGTTGGGCCCCAGAACGGATCTGGGAAAGATGCCAGACAGATGAGCCATCGCCGATGGCGACACCATCATCGAGGTCAGCACTAGGCTGGATTCGCGGATTCGCCATATATCTCTCCTTTCGGCCATACCTGGCACGATGTCACGAGAATCTTAGCGCCTTCGACGTTTAGTGTTGAGATTACACCCGGTGATGAGCGGCGACAGTGAGCAATCCAGACACGAAACGTCGATAATTCAGGGGTGCGTTGTATTTGTCCGCGACGAATTTGGCCTTGTCACGACGCAGGGGTTCGGCTTTGGCGGCGTCGCTGAGCGCGACAATGGTCTGCGCGATTAGCGACGGCGTAGGGCCTGCAGGCATCAAATAGCCCGACTCAGGCGTCACGATTTCTTCAACTGCCCCGACGCGAGGGGCGACAGCCGGGATACCACGGACCATCGCCTCCATGATCGAGACCGGGACTCCTTCGTCTTCAGATGCGTTGACGAACAGATCAACCGGATGGGTGTCGTAGTAGTCCAACACCTCGGCGTTGGGAACAAAACCTGCAAACCGGTAATCCACTCCTACACCGGGCAAGACGGCGGCGGCGTGGGCTTCAACCTCGTCACGCAGCGGGCCATCACCAAAGTGAGTCCACGACACCTTCGTCCCCGGCATGGCTTGTGCTACCAGTCGAACCGCATCGACGATCAGGTCCACGCGTTTGTTGCGCCTGATCCCAGAAGCCGACACCAGGTGCAGTTGCCCTGGGGGAGTCGGCGGAGTAAGGCGCACCCGGCCCGTATCTTCATCGCCTGAGTCCGGGCTAGGTGATGGTTGCGGAACTTTGACTCCTAGTCGAGCAATCTCGACTCGATTACGGTCAACCCCGTAGCGGTCACACAAGTATTCCTTGCCGAGGTCAGAGATCAGGAAGTAACGGTCAACGTCATTGCCAAACTGACGAACCAGAGGGTTATAGGCGTTGTCGCGGGATTCTTCATAGAGATCGTTGTTGTGGGCCCGGGTAACCACCGTGTTGACCAAACCGTCGGCTTTCGCTAGGCACGCGCCGAAGGTCAGCGGCTTGATCCAGTAGGTGTAGACCAGGTCGATGCCGCCGTATTTCTTGGCGAGGTGACGCAACGCCCCGCCCATCAGGTGGGTTTGGGCAGTGGCGATCACCGCCCGTTTCAGCGTCGCCAACTTCAGTTTCTTCTGTCTGCCAAGGCTCCTCAACTCACGCCACAACACCCGCCCAAGGAGTGCTTTGACAAGGCATTTCACCTGGGAGCTGCGGCTGCGTCTCAACTCATCGAGGGCGGTGGAGACGACAACCGTCCCGGTGTCTCGCAGCTCCACTCCCGAAGGGGTGGAGGTGGAATATGGCAGCAGCACCACCGTCGCGTCCACATCTTGCCACGACGCGATCTCAGACTCGATGAACTGTTCCCCACAGCCGTAGGGGAAGTGAGTGGTTTGCCAGACGATCACGGGTTGTCGATTACGGCAAGGCTGAGGGGTAGCACCTGTTTCCTGTGGTCGAGGATAAGTAGCAGATGTGGATTTCTTCTCCGACATGGTTGATCCTCTCTGATCGTGTCGGTCGGCGACCTCATTTGCTGCCGGGCATCGTCATGGTGACGGTATCTGGTCGCTCTGGTGGGCCAGATCGGGGTCGGTGCCACTCAGGACGGCGAATGCAGCGATCCACCACCACCACGACACACCGAAGTTTTTCACCAGATAGGCCTCAAAAACGGATGCGGCGCACACAGCCAGTAGGGCAATCACCACGATGAGGTCAATCGTGATTCTACTGTGACGGAACAGATCGACCGCGCGGGAACACAGCCAAATCAGAATTCCCATGAGGAATGCGAACCCGACTACCCCTGACTCGACCAGCACCGCAAGATAGGTGGAGTGCGGATTATTCAACAAGATTCCCCACCGGGAATTCACCACTAACAGTTCTGGGGAACCCCACAGTCCAGAGTCGAAGCCATACCAGGGCCACACCCGTCCTTGACCTTGGCCAAGAATGACTGTCTGCCAGCTCTCAACCCAGGCTGACAGGGAGTTCGTCAGGTTCATGCTGCGCCGAATGTCACTGAAAGAGAACAGTCTCCACGCCAGGGGTAACTTCCACAGCGCCAAAGCGATTGCGAGGACGACACCTGCGACGAGGCCGATGACGATCTTCCGGTTGGCTTGTTTGATCGTGAAGACGACACCCACGACGGCGATGAAAAGCAGGAGACAGGCAATCCCGGCACGCGAACCCGTCATCGGTATCGCACCCACAGCGATGACGGCGCCAATCACACTCCACACAGTGCGGTAGTGCCGGTAGGCGCAGCCCAGCAGTACCGCCGCAGCCACCAGAAGGGCCATGTGGTAGACGCTCGCCCCGCCCATTCCAGAAGCTAAGCGGCCATCATTATTGGCCAGAGCCGAGCGCCAAGAAAATGCCACCGCACTCAAAGACACGGTCATCGCAGCGGCCCAGAGCCGAGGAAGTCTCGGTTGTCTGGACACATAGACCATCCCCAGGGCCGAGGTCATCGTCAAGAGAGCGTGGATGGACGGCATCACCATCACCAGCCTCGACGGGGTGTAGCCGAACTGCTGGAAACTGATGAAGGCAGGCTCGACGACCAGGGCCGACACCAGGTTATACAGGCACAGCGCGGTGAACAGACCGGCGACTATCCACTCGTTTCGGCCGATGAGGTCACGATTGCGAATCACCCACGGCAAACAAACGACGGTGATAACGGCATATCCAATCAGGTAGGAACTGATCACCGACGGCTGCCCGTCAATACCCATTCTCAAGTTGAAGAAGGACTGGATGATCAGAGCTGGAATGAGTAGCCAACCAAGGTAGGTGCCCACCCGATCGAATCGAGCCATAGACATAGAGGTAAGCATAGCTTGTAGCAACCTTCGGGTAGTCCCACGGGGGCACCTACCCACATAGATCACCACTGGGGGGGCTATCATCAGTGACTGAAACACTGCCTAAGATCAGGAGCTTCACCGTGGTCCACAACACTGCCTCCACGTCACCGAAGCGCCCTGGAATCATCCACCGTCTACTCAACCGCAGCGAGTTCACCAAGAACCTTGCCACCTTGATGTCAGGGACGGTGGCTGCCCAAATCGTCCCATTTCTCGTACAACCATTGATCGGGCGATTGTTCACCCCGGCAGAAATCGGTATCTTCACTGCCTTCACCTCGGTGGTGGCGACGATCTCCACAGTGGCGGCTGGACGTTACGACCTCGCTATCGTGCTTCCTGATTCTGACGACGACGCTCGCGGCCTGGTGACCTTGGCGACCCGACTCAATACCGTGGTCTGCGCCGCGTCGGTGGTGTTGCTGTGGGTCTTGGCTGAACCGATCTGTGCTTGGGTGAATCAGCCGCAACTAAAAACATGGTTGCCATTGGCTGGGTTAGCAGCCTGGTTGTTTAGTCAGATCCAAGTCCATGCCTACTGGTGTAACCGGTTGAAGATGTATCGGGTCATGGGTGGCAACAAACTCACCCAGGCGATGGCTCTCAATCTCACTCAGGTGGGCCTCGGTGGGCTGTCTAAGCTGCCGTCCGGGCCCCATCTCGGCGTCCACGGCCTAGTCGCGGGCACGATCGTCGGCTATGGGATCGGAGCGGGAAGAATCATCTCGAAGACGTGGCGATCTATCCGGTCCGGGACCCCTTCTTCTGCGAAGCAGATGGCCTATGAGTTCCGGAAAATGCCGATCCTCAACGGGCCCAACGCCGTGGTGGATGCGATTCGGCTCAATGGGATTCCGTTGCTGATCTCCCGGTATTTCGGGGCCTCGAATTTGGGCCAGTTCGGCAAAGCCTGGCAGTTGTTGCAGGTTCCAATGGCGTTGATCAACACGTCGCTATCTCAGGTTTTCTACCAGCAGATGTCGACGACGAAACCCGGCCAGATGTTTCGCATGGTCCGGCACGGGATGGTCCGCTCTTTCCTGATCGGGATCGTCCCTTTCACCGTGATTTGGTTCATCTCTCCTATGCTGATGCCCTGGTATCTGGGGCCGATGTGGGTTGACACAGGCTATATCGCACGCATCTTGGTGCCGTGGCTATTCCTCAACTTCATCACCTCGCCGGTGTCGCTGATGTTCCTGGTGGTCAAGCGTCAAGGCACCATGTTGATCTTCTCGACCGCTTACATGGTGGTCCCACTGGTCATTCTTAGTGTGTCTAGTCACGACTTCTGGACCGCATTGACCTGGATGTCTTGGTCCATGGCGGCCATGTTGGTCGTGTTTATGGTCATGGCGTTGTGGGTGGCCAGATCGTGGGATCGCCAGGCGGAGACGGTCGACCCCGACGCCACAGCGACCCCGTCAGGTGATGCAACGACCCCGTCCGGTGATACGGAAGCCTAGGACGCCCACTGCCCGGTGAAGAACAGCCAGGCCCAACCCACCATCAGCAGTACCGACAACACCGTCAGCATCGACACGATCACCGTCCACACCAGAGCGAAGGATTCTCTTCGCGGACGCCAAGTCGCTGCAGCGCCGAGCCCGATGAAGAGCGGGAACCACAACAGGGTGGCTCGGTTGATGCTCATGAGCCAGAAACTAATCGAGAAGGCCAACAGTTGGACGACGATGAAAGCGGATTCGGCCCACCATCTCTTGAATAGGCAGCCGATGGCTGTGATGACGCCGATACCGAAAGAGACCAGCTCTGCCCGGAAGACCCATGCGACGAGGTCGCGGCCCTGCCAGTAGTCGAAAGAGGTTGCCGCCCAGGTGTTCTTGATGGATTCAATCGGGCTGACGAAGGTGCGCCCCCAGCCCTTTTCTTGGGCGGATAGCCACGCCGTCCAGGACCCGGTGATGTCGTGGAGATAGGTCGCGTAGATGCCCAGGCACAGGAGTGGGATGATCAGCAGGACCAGGCGAGAGAAGATGACCGACACCGCATTGACACCTTTGCCTCGCAGGTTGTAGGTCACCGCTAGAACACCGAGGGCACCGACTAGGAAGAGACCGCTGATTCTGGTGAAACACGCCAGGGACGCGAGGAGGGCGGCCATCATCCAGCGATCTTCTTTGGCGTGGATCCAGGCCCAGAATGCCAGTGCGCAGAACACAGCTTCGGTGTAGCCAACAGCGGTGAATACCGAGAGTGGCGAGATTAACCACAGCGAGGCCGCAGCCGCCCCACCCATGTGGTAGAGGGCTAGGGCAGCAGCTAGCGTCGCGATGGAGGAGATGATCACACCGGTCAGGTAGGGCGGAATTCCCAGGTAGAGCCCGCCCTTCATCAGCACCGGCATTCCCGGGAAGAAGGCGATCTCTTTGAAGTCGACCTGATACCCATAGGTCGCGATCTTGACGAAGTGGGCGACATCCCAGCGCGACAAGACAGCCTCCCAAGTCGCGCCGGTCTTATTGACGACGACCGCCGCCACAATGGCGAGCACAGCCCGCGAGGCAAGCCAGACCTGGATCACGGTTGCTTTGGATAGTTTCATCGGGATCAATCTTTCACTTCGCCAAGGGCAGCGTTGAGGAATCTGGTTCACAACTACGACGCTCAGCGGGCCCACTCGATTCTGGTTCACGTCTGTGGCTCATCACGTCGTTGATGGCGATACTAGCCATCCAGATCAGCACCGCAATCCGTAGACAAGATACCGCGACATAGACGAAACCGCCGAAGGTTCCGATACCGAAAGAACCTGAAATGAAGGGCCACACGGTCGCGAAATAGATCAACTCACTGATGGTGAAGATCGCCCAGATCTTGACGTCGCGGAAACAGATGACGACCAAACCCAGTAGCCAAAAGACATTTTGCGGTGAATAAACCGTGCCGAACGCGACGAAGGGACACACCGCCAGGAATGCCATCGTCTCCAAGCGCGGGGTTT
Organism: Actinomycetes bacterium; assembly: GCA_023442485.1. GTDB lineage: Bacteria > Actinomycetota > Actinomycetes > Propionibacteriales > Propionibacteriaceae > JAEZZG01. The sequence continues at coordinate 9,317 of JAEZZG010000008.1, forward strand.
CCCGGGCGGCGGAGGCGAGGAAGAGAACGCCAATCACACAGACACCCGACACCAGCAGCGACACCAGAGTCTGGCTAGCGATCTTGATTCCGATGAGGGAGAGCGCATACCACAGTGATCCCAAGCCGGGAACGGTAAACCAGGAAGCCCGCCACGCATCGATATGGTTGATCGCTACCGGAAGGTGGATCGCAGCACTGATCAGGACGAATACTGCGGCATGGGTCGCGATGGCGCGCAGCTTGGCTTGGCGAGCAGCTAGGACGTAGAGGACGGCGACGATGACTAAGGGATAGGGGCGCACTGCACATGCGAGTGCGAATAGCGCCCCTGACGCGGCCGGCAACCGTCTCTGCCACAGCAGCATGGAGACCGCGACGAAGGCAGCCGCCGAGATATCCCAGTTGATCAACCCTGCGGTGACGACGAGAGGCGAAGCAGCCACCATCATCGCGTTCCAGGGTTGATGTTTTCCGGCAAGGAAGACATGGGCGTAGACGAATACGAGGAAGAAGATGAAGAGCAGGATCGCCGAAAAACCGAAGTAGGTGTTCGTCAGTCGAAGTTGGGTTTCAACGTCGAGAACAGATCCCGAAGACGGGCTCACCCACGCCGTGAAGGTGCGAGCGATCCACATCCAGGCATAGACAAGGACGGGCTGGTTCGGGATGAAGTCAGCGAACGGGGTGGCGCCTTGATGGAAGTTGCCCCGGATGAACTCCAAGGGGATATCTGAGTAGCACATCGAGGCGTAGACATTGGGGGTGCGTTCACCAGGGGTGTGGATGCACATCGAATATCGAGCCATGGTGATGATCCACACCACCCCGGCGACGATCACGCTCCAGGTCAGCGGAGAAAACCAGATTCCCCGATGACGAACATGAACACCCATCGGGCCGCCCAAACGGCCCGTGATCAACCCATCTCGCTCGTCAGTCACGGTGCTAGATTACCTTGCCCCCCATCCCAGGTGTCTCTACGGCTTTGGTGTGGACATCCCAGACGGGCGCGGCTTAGGCACATCAGTTCCCGGTTCTGGAGTGGGTGACGGGGTGGGCTTGTCGGGTTTGTTACCACCGGAGCCGCCAGAGCCACCGGGCTGGTCGGGATTTGCGGTCGGGGACACGTCCGGGCTCGGCGCCGGAGTCTGTGGCCGCGAGGGCTCTTCCGTGACGGACGGAGTCGGGGTGGTCTGGCTCATCGTCGGTCGCGCTGACGGGGATGGGTCAACGACGTCAAAGTTCTTGACTTCTCTCCCCTCGACCGCCACCTTCATGTAGTCGGCCCACACCATCGTCGGGTAGGTTCCGCCAAAGAATGTGCCGTCACCGGGGCGTTTATAAGGGTCAAGATCACCGATACCTGAATCGCCGACCACCGCCATCACCGAGGTCGAAATGTCGCGGGTGTATCCGACGAACCACGCTGACAGGACCTTGTCACCTACCCCTGCGGTCCCGGTCTTACCTCCGGCTGGATGCCCGATACTTTGTGCCCTCGACCCCGTGCCACTCTCCACGGTGGCGACTAAGGCCTGATTGACGTCCGAGGCGATCCTCGGTTCGAGCACGGGCTCGTCAGAGGCTTTCTTGGAGTAGATCACGTTTCCGTTGGCATCCTTGACCTCTTGGATGACGAAGGGGTCGCGGCGATAACCGCCGTTGGCGAAGGCGGCATATCCTGCCGCATTCGATAGGGGCGACACCTCGGCGGTACCCAAGGAGATTCGGTTATTCGCGTCCCAGCCGTCCTCAGTGGGAACACCGAGCTGGTTCGCTGCGGAGATGACCTCCTGCGGGCCATTGGGCATATCTTGGACCATATCGACGAAAGCCGTATTGATGGAGTCGATGGTCGCCTTCCGCAAGGTCACCGTGCCGTATTGGATTCCGAATTCGTTGCGCACCGGCTCCGAGTCGCCGTTCGGGACGAAGCTATTGCCTCGGAATGTGTCGTCGAGGCTATATCCGGCTTTCAAACCGGCGACGAGAGCATATGGCTTGAAGGTTGACCCGGCCATTCGTGGAGTCGTCGCCCAGTTCCTCGAATTCTTGACAAAGTCAGCACCGCCATAGAGGGCCAACACTGCACCGGTATTCGTATCCACAGAGGCCAGGGAGAAATTCACTTGGGACGGGTCCACATTCTTGCTGAGTTTCTTCTTCATCTGCTGGTGGATGCCGTCAACCGCTGAGATCGCTGCGTCTTGAAGTTTCTTATCGAAAGTCGTCGTGACCTGAAGGCCACCGCCGTGAATCATCTGCTCACTGAAGCCCAGCTTCGACAGTTCGTTCTCAACCATCTTGACTAAGAATCCGTTGGGGCCGGCGTAGCGGTTGTTGATCGGCACCTCCGGGAAGGTGGGAAACTCGGCGAGGTACTGGTGGTATTGGGCGTCGGTGATCTTGCCCATCTGCTTCATTCCGTCGAGGACATACCCGTACCGCTCCTTCAACCTGTTGTAGGCGTCTTGGCCCGATGACGGGTTGAGTGTTGACGGGGAGTTCAGCACGGCTGCCAGGACGACAGATTCAGGGGTGGTCAGGGCGGAAACGGACTTGTTGAAATAGGCCCTCGACGCAGCCTCGACACCGTAGGCTCCGCGCCCGAAGTAGATCGTGTTGAGGTATCCGGCAAGGATTTCTTCTTTGCTGACCTCGCGGTTGAGCTTGTAGGCCAGCAGCAACTCTTTGAACTTGCGGCTCACCGTCCGCTCTGGACTCAGATACATCACCTTGATGTATTGCTGGGTGATCGTAGATCCGCCCTGGACGTCACCGCCGGTCGCGATCACCAGCGCTGAACGCGCCATGCCGGTGATCGAGATGCCAGAGTCATCCCAGAAGCTGCGATTCTCCGCCGCGACGACAGCGTCTTTGAGCGATTGCGGAATGGAATCGTAATCCACCACGATCCGGTTCTGCACCGCCAAGGAGGCGAGTTTCTCCTTGCCGTCGTTGTAATAGATGAAGGTGGTCTGAGACTGGAAATCAGAGTTCGGATCAGGCAGTTTGATCGTCTGGTAGGCGATCACGACGGCGACCACGGCAATCACCATGAGCGAGATCACGCCGATCACCGCGAACTTGGCGAAGGTCTTCAACTTATCCTTGACGCTGCGCGGCTGAGCGTTGGTCGCGTGACGCGGACCCGCTCCACGCTTTCCGCGCCCGCTGTGCTTGGCTTTCCCACGACCCGCCGTTGACGAGCTCCTCCTGCTTCCGGCCATCACTACCCCTCATCTAGATGTGTGGTGATTTCAGACGGGTGCCGCCGCCGTCAATCATGACCGCCTCTCCAGCAAGAATAGCAACGCAGCGGGAACCGCCTAGGCGGTGCTTTGGAGTTGAAGTTGTACATCAACCTCCAACGCGCTATATTCTTGGGGTCTGACGGGCCTACTTTCCACGGCTAGTCAGCCAACACCTCCGGGGCATTAGCGCAGTTGGTAGCGCGTCTGCTTTGCAAGCAGAAGGTCACGGGTTCGACCCCCGTATGCTCCACGACTAAACCCGTATTTTCCCTGTCTGACAAGGGAAGATACGGGTTTTTCAGTTCTGCGCCTCAGCTCGCCTCAGCCCCGCGATGATTGTTGACCATATGCATCTGGACCGACGAATTCTCTGCGGCTAGTTCGATGTCGAACCGTGAAATATCGCCTCGGTGAAACGCAATGAAAGCCTCGACCGGGATATCTAGCTCGTCGCACATCACCGATTTGACCATCAGGACGGCAGAGCCAGCCACGATTCCAAGTTTGCTTGCCGTCGCCTCGGTGGCAGCGACCGCTTCGAGGCTGCGACGGGCTTTGCAGAATGTGATCCCATACCCGTCCTGCATCCGCGCGTAGAGGGATTCCGATTCAAAGTCGACTTCTTCGATTCCGGGTACTCGATCAACAGGAACCCACGATGTGCTGGTTGCCCACGCCGTCCCCGAGACATATCTGGTTCGCTGCAGCAGGAAGACTGGCGACCCCAGGGGGAGTTTCAACAGGTCGGCGACCACGTCTCCCGCCGGAATGATTTCGTTTCGTAACACACGCGACACCAACGTGAGCCCACGCTTCTTGGTGTAGGCGAATAGGCCGTCGAGTGACTTCGCGAGACCGTGGTCGGTGGTTCTGGGCGCGATGAATGTCCCTCGTCCGCGAATACGCTGCACCACCCCCTCGCTTTCCAGCTCGGCCAAGGCCTGGCGGACGACGGAACGCGACACCCCATAGGTATTCACCACCTCGTAGTCTGACCAGAAACGATCCCCTTCCCTGAGATTCTCGAGCCGAATCCGGTTCAACAAGATGTGTTTGAGTTGGTGATACAGCGGGATTGCAGAATCTCGATTGATCTCCCCGACGAGCAAATCCGTCATTTCCGATTCCACAGACGTCCCAGACATGAGGTCATTTTATCGCGACCACGACAGGTGTCACGGGAGCGCCCCCGCAATGAAACCAGACCACACCACTTGACCGGTTGTCCTGACAACTTTATAGTGATGAGTAATCCTGAGTCCGGATAGATCATCCAGTATGGCAAGTCCCAAAC
>JAEZZG010000034.1 GCA_023442485.1 Actinomycetes bacterium
GCGCTGGAGATCGGATCCAAGTGGCCCAATCCCGATTGGGTCGCCAGGGTGCCTTCCAGGATCGTCGGCAGCATCGGTTCATCGATCTGGACGATGAGTTCCACGTTGAGCCTGCGGGCAAGCTGGGTCACTGCCTCGGCTAGACCACTCGCCAATGACTGGCTGAGGTCACGACGTAGTCCTGCATCAGCTATGGCGCGTTCGCCGCGAGCCCGATGCAAACAAGCACTCAACGTAGCTGGCCCCACCCACGAGACCTTGAATGGCCCCGAATAACCTTGTGCCTGCACTTCTGCCATCTCCCAGTCATCGCGAATCAATGCCCTGGCTCGACGTTGATCACGTCCAGACACCGAGGTCATCGACCATCCGTCACTGGTGAGTTCGATCGCCATCTGGTCAATAATCGCGACTCCCCGACCGATCATGGTGGCGTAGGGGCCTCGACTGGGCAACTCAACGAGATAGGGCAGATCGCTAACGTCCATCGCAATCTTCTGTGCCTCAGCGAAGTCATCTCCTGGCCACGACCCCAGTCCGGTCACGAGCACGGCTAGTCTCCTTCGTCCAGATGATAGATGTGTTGACCCTATCGCGACCCAAGGGGCGCCGGGATCGCCTAGGTGTTGTCTGGCGACGGGTCCGGCTGGACACTATTCCCGACCGACTCCATCACTCGTGATGAGCCAACCACCCGATCACCGTCATAGAACACCATTCCTTGGCCTGCCGCCACTGCTGATGTGGGCTGGTCCAGGGTTGCCGTCATCGTCGAGCCATCAAATGCGAAGGTCGCAGCAAGCGGGGTGCCGTGGGAACGTACCTGTGCGAATCCTCGCCAAGGCTTGTCGATGACGCCTTCTGTCCACGAAACATTGTCGGCGCGAATCTGGCTGATCTGCAGTTCCTGTCTGGATCCGACGACGACGGTGTTATCTGCCGGGCGAATCTGGAGGACGTAGCGGGGCCGACCGTTAGCGGCGGGAGTCTGGATAGACAATCCCTTGCGCTGACCAATGGTGTAGTGGTGGGTGCCTTGGTGGTGGCCGAGAACATTGCCTGATGAATCAACGATGTTGCCAGCCCCACCCTGGATTCTGCGGTCCAAGAATCCGGCGGTATTCCCGTCGGGGATGAAACAGATGTCAAGTGAATCGGGTTTGGCAGCGACCGGAAGTCCGCGTCGGTGGGCTTCTTCGCGAACTTCATCCTTGGAGGCGACGTCACCGAGGGGGAACATCGCCCGGCGAAGTTCGTCTTGGGTGAGCACCGACAAGACGTAGGACTGATCTTTTGACCTATTCGCCGCCCGATACAAAGACACGGTGCCGTCGGCAGCCCTAGTAAGCCTGGCATAGTGGCCGGTTGCCACAGCGTCATAGCCTTTATCGAGCGCCATTTTCTGCAGAGACGAGAACTTGATGGCGCGGTTACACAACAGACACGGATTCGGGGTGATTCCCCGGCGATACCCATCCACCCAAGGCTCGACGACAGCTTGATCGAAGGAGTTAGACAAATCCCACTGTTGGAGTTCGCAACCGAGCATGTCCGCGACGGTGGCAGCGTCGGCTGCGTCGGTGGGAGAGCCACAGCCTCGCCCAGATTCGGTGAACTTGGACAGTTTGAGATAGACCGCAGTCACCTCGTGACCTGCTTCGACAAGTCTGGCGGCGACGACGGACGAATCCACACCGCCAGACAGAGCCACCACTACCCTCATTCAACCTCCTGGATTTAGTCCGTGAGTGCAACCGAATCGAGACATCAACTATTCCACATTCCTCCAGGCCGATCTAGGGTACCTGGCGGGAGTGACGAGTGGAGTGCACCCCACCTGACACACCGTTCTTCGTCAACTATCGGCAACGGAGTGTTTTGGGTACGATTACCACGGCGCAAGGGTTCGTCAACCCGGCAACACCTGTTCAACGCCTGGCGTGAACTCCCCGGTTCTACTCGCTCACTAGGGCAAATACCGGGTCAGGAAACTCAGGAAACCATCAAGGACGAGATTGGGTGAGGCCGACATCTCTCGAGCGCCGCTGGATTTACCTCCTGACCAAGACACGGACTAAGCGAGCGTGGCAGTGACTCTTGACTCTACGAATCCCGCCAGATTCGGGGCGACACTTGACGATAACGGCTGTCATTTCAAACTCCACGCCCCTCGCGCCAGCCACGTCGAACTCGTACTGATTCACCCTTCTCGGCCACCCCGCACCGAAGCCATGCTGATGGACGCTGGCGGATCTTGGTCAACTTACGTCCCCGGGGTCCAAGCTGGACAGCGTTACGGCTACCGCGTCCACGGCGACTGGGATCCGGATTCAGGGCTGCGCTTCAACTCAGCGAAGTTACTCCTCGATCCCTACGCGCGCGCCATTACCTCCGGGATTGACTACTTCGGTCCGGTACTCGACCACGTCCCGGCCTCCTACTACGTCCCCGATCGCCGGGATTCCGCTGAATCGGTCCCCATCGGTGTCGTCGTTGCCGACTCTGCCCCGCCGCTTCCCCACCCCGGTCGCCGCGCGATGACAGATTCGGTCATCTACGAACTCCACGTCAAGGGATTCACTCAGCTTCACCCAGACATTCCGCCCCACCTGCGTGGCACCTTTGCCGGGCTCGCACACCCGGCTGTGATCGAGTACCTCACCTCGCTTGGGGTGAGTGCGATTGAGCTGCTACCGGCACAGCACTTCATTTCTGAGAAATTTGTCTTCTTCAACGGAAAGACGAACTACTGGGGATATAACACCCTCGGCTTCTTCGCGCCTCACGCCGCCTACTGTTCGACTGGCTCAATGGGCCAACAGGTTGACGAGTTTAAGAATATGGTTTCGGTAATGCACTCGGCAGGTATCGAAGTGCTGATGGACGTGGTCTATAACCACACTGCCGAAGCGAGCCTGGCTGGGCCAACCTTGTCGTGGCGCGGTATTGATCACCAGGGTTTCTACCGTCTATCTAATAATCTCCGCGACGATTTCGACGTCACTGGCTGCGGTAACTCTCTCAACACTGCCAACCAGATGGTCGAAGACATGATCATCGATTCACTGTCGTACTGGGTCACTGAGATGGGGATTGACGGTTTCCGCTTTGACCTAGCCACAACCTTGATTCGAGACAAAGATCACCACGTCGATCTCGATCATCCGTGGAAGCGGCGAATCGACAACGACCCGACCTTCGCCGACATCAAACTTATCGCCGAACCATGGGATATCGGCCCCTATGGGTATCAAGTGGGTTCGTGGGGGCCTCGCTGGTCCGAATGGAATGACCGCTACCGTGACTTCGTGAGATCGTTTTGGCGTAACTACGCCAACATTCGAGAGTTGGGGACCCGTCTTTCCGGTTCACCCGACATCTACAACCACTCCAACCTATTGGCCTCCCGGTCGATCAACTTTGTTACCTGTCACGACGGGTTCACCATGCGCGATTTGGTGTCCTACGACATCAAACACAACGAGGGCAACGGGGAGAACAACCGTGACGGCTCCGATCACAATCTGTCGTGGAACTGCGGCTGGGAGGGTGAGACGTCGGATCCGAAGATCATCGGTTTGCGTCGCCGCCAGATGAAGAACTTCATGGCCACGTTGATGGCTTCCACCGGTGTCCCCATGATTCTGGCCGGAGATGAGCGCGCCCGCACCCAAGGCGGCAACAACAATGCCTACTGCCAAGACAACCAGATCTCGTGGGTTGACTGGAGTAGTGAGGCCTGTTGGGGCGAGATTGTCGAGGCAACGAAGACCTTGATCTCGATTCGCGGCGAACATCCGTCACTGCGGCCCGCCTGCTTCCGTCACGGGCAGCAGGTGCGAAATGCCGACGATGTCGAGTTGGGCCGCCCCGATCTGGCCTGGTTCAGCCCCTCTGGTCAACCGATGACCCATGTGGATTGGCACGCAGATCACGCTCAGGTGCTAGGGATGTATTCGTCCACCGTCGACGACGCCTGCCTGGTGTGGTTCAATGCCGCCGACGCCCCAGCCACCGTCACCTTGCCTGGACCCAATTTCGGGTTGAGCTTTACCGTCCTCTACGACACCGCCGATGCTGTGCAACGTGAACGCAACTATCGCCCTGGCGCTAAGGTGACCATCGCTGAACGTTGCGTGGTTTTCTTCCATGCCGCAGTCTCCGACCAGCCGATGGGAGTTGACGAGCAGGCAGAGATCAAGGACGGGACCTGCGCTGATTGTGTGACTCAGTGAAATATCTTCTCCTATCTTGATAGCGTTTGATGTGTTCTGGAGAACCTGTTGACTACTGAGGTAGGTACACTATGACGAAATCATCGGCCCCACGCTCGCGTTCTTCGGCGAAGCGGGTTGCCCGGCCCGTCACTGAGACGACTTCGGCGTCCGCGCAGAAGACAAAGCCGGTTTTCATGGATGTCAACGCTAAACAATCCAATCGCGATGCGATCGGGCGGATCCCGGTGATTGACGTATTCCCCGTCATTCAAGGTGGTAAGTACCCTGCTAAAGCCGTCGTCGGCGAACTCCTGCCCATCCGCGCCACCGTCTTTCGCGAAGGCCACGATGCGGTGTGGGCCTCGGTGATCTTGACCTCTCCTTCAGGTAAGGAATACCGCACCGATATGACCCAGGTTGAACCGAAGGGTCTTGATCAGTGGGAGGCGTGGGTTCGTATCGGCGATGAACCCGGGCAGTGGACCTTCCGGGTTGAAGGCTGGTCTTCACCGTGGCACACCTGGAAACATAGTGCCGACGCCAAGTTGCCGCTCAATCTCGATGTCAACCTAGTCTGTGCTGAAGCGCAGCAGATCTTCGAGCAAGCAGCAAAGAACGCCGACGCTGCCGCAGACAGCTCCTCTGCCGTCTTCTTGCGTTCTGCCGCCTCAGTTCTTATCCCGGAGCGCGATCCTGAGGATTTGATCGAGGTTGTCGATTCCAAGGCACTGGCGCGCGCAATGGCCAGCTACGCCCCACGCGAGTTGATCTCTCCCACCCAGGAATTTCCCTTGTGGGTTGATCGGAAGCGGGCCCTCTTTGGTGCCTGGTATGAATTCTTCCCCCGTTCCCAGGGCGCACACTATGATCCGGCTACGAATTCGTGGACCTCGGGAACCTTGCGCGGTTCCTTTGAGCGTCTCGAGGCAGCCGCCCAGATGGGGTTCGACGTGGTCTACCTCCCCCCAATCCACCCCGTCGGGACCGCGTTCCGCAAGGGGAAGAACAACACCTTGACCCCTGAAGACGGAGACCCCGGTTCGCCTTGGGCCATCGGTTCACCTGATGGCGGGCACGAACAGATTCACCCGGATCTGGGCACCATCGAAGACTTCGATGCCTTCGTCGACAAAGCCAAGGATCTCGGTCTCGAGGTTGCCCTCGACTTCGCCCTGCAGTGCTCGCCCGATCACCCGTGGGTGAAACAGCATCCCGAATGGTTCTCAACTCGAGTCGACGGCACCATTGCCTACGCCGAGAATCCACCAAAGAAGTACCAAGACATCTACCCGATCAACTTCGACCAGGATCCCGAGGGTATCTACCACGAGGTTTTCAACGTGTTGGAGTTTTGGATCAACCACGGTGTCACTATCTTCCGAGTCGACAATCCGCACACCAAGCCGGTCAGTTTCTGGGCCTGGTTGATGGCTGAGATGCGGCAGAAGCACCCCGAGGTGTTGTTCCTCGCCGAAGCGTTCACCCGTCCTGCCATGATGCAATCCTTGGGACGGATCGGATTCCACCAAGGCTACACCTACTTCACCTGGCGAAACTCCAAAGAAGAGCTTGAACAATACCTCACCGAGGTCTGCGAGGAATCAGCCCACCGGTTCCGACCCAACTTCTTCACCAACACTCCCGACATCAATCCTTTGTCGGTCAGATCTGGTCGACCGTCGGCATTCGCGATCCGGACCATCCTGGCATCGACGATGTCGCCGTCGTGGGGTATGTATTCAGGTTGGGAATTGTTCGAGCACATCCCGCTGAAGGAAGGCGGAGAAGAGTACCTGGATTCGGAGAAGTACGAATACCGCCCCAGGAATTTCAACGCCGAACCTAACCTGAATCTCTTGATCGGCAAACTCAACCAGATTCGTCACGACCATCCTGCTCTCCAGCAACTTCGGCAGACCCACATCCAACATTCTTCGAGCCCCGAAGTCATCGCCTTCACCAAGCAGGACGGAGACGATCGGATGATTGTGATCTGTTCTCTTGCCGATGATCACGATGTTGAATCGACGATTAGCCTAGATATGGAGTCGTTAGGTCTACGCCATGACGCAGTGATTCGGGTCAAGGACGAACTCAGTGGCCAGTCCTATGTCTGGGGCGCACAAAACTATGTTCGGTTGAACCCGCATTCACCTGCACACATCATGTCGATTCAGGTCAACGACTAACCCCCATCTGACCTCACCCACCACCGAGGCCGCCTCCTTGGGTGCCTCGGTGGTGTTGTATCTTCCTCGGAGAACCATGACCTACAGTGATCACGACCCCGCCTCCACCGTCGAAGCCGATCCACACCTGCAGCACAAACTCGCCA
>JAEZZG010000038.1 GCA_023442485.1 Actinomycetes bacterium
GGACTAGGACACAGCCGCCCCGCGAGGTGCGGATGCCGCCAAGATGGTGCCGCGACGGTCAATCACGACGACGTCAACGCACACCTCAGCCCCGTCCAGGACGGCGAGCGCCTCGTCACGGGCAGAATCCGCGATGAGTGCCGGCAGGTCAATGCCTTCCTCCGCACACAGTTCGACAGCGTGAGCCACCGTCTTGACCTCAGTCAGTGCGCTGCACAGTTGGGCCGAGCCTGCGTGGGCGCGGGCGAGATTTGAGAGGTGGAGAGGTTGAATCTGGGTGCGGTGAGAATGTAGGTCTAGGTATCCTGCGGCGAGTTTGGAGAGTTTGCCAACCCCGCCGACGATGGTCAGCCTCGGCAATGGATTCTTGCGTAGATATTTCAGGACTGCTCCGGCGAAGTCACCCATGTCGAGGAGTTCAATCCCGGGGTGCAACTCTTCGGCAACCCTCTCCGAGGTGGACCCGGTGCAGGCTGCCGCATGGGAGACCCCCGTCGCCACTGCCACATCAATGCCTCGGTGAATCGAGGCAATCCATGCCGAGCAGGAGTAGGGCACCACCACACCCGTCGTCCCCAGAATCGATAGACCATCGACGATGCCGATGCGCGAGTTCCAGGTATGTTTGGCGATCTCTTCGCCGTCATCGACGCTGATCGTCACTTCCAGATCGGTGCTGGTGACGCCGAAACGCTGCGAGACAGCTAGGAGATTCTCGGTGATATAGGAGCGAGGCATCGGGTTGATTGCGGGCTCTCCGATATCCAGGGGGAGACCTGGCAAGGTGACTGTCCCCACCCCGTCTCCGCCACGAAAAACGATCCCGCTTCCCTTCTGAGCGGGGGTGACGGTGGCTCGGATGACGGCGAGATGGGTGACGTCGGGATCGTCGCCAGCATCCTTCGTCACCGCAACCATCGCCCCAGCCGCGCTAGCTTCGTGAGCGGTGAGAGCGAAGGCGGTGTGTTTGCCGTGAGGCAGATCAATCTCTACTGGGTCGGGGAACTCGCCGCTGTTGATGAATATCCATGCCGCTGTGGCTGCCGCAGCAGCGCAGGCGCCCGTAGTCCATCCCGGGCGCAGTTGAGACGAATCCAACTGGGCCTTGCGCCCTGTGGCAGCACCCGGGCGTGGTTGTAATGCTTCCTGGCCCTGACGAGCTAGGGCATCATCATTGGTGCACATTAGTGGTTTCAGCTCCAGACGCCATCGCGTTCACCGCAGCAACCGCCATCGCAGAGCCACCTCGGCGTCCCCGCACCGTCAGGTATTCCAAGCCGAGATCATTGGCGATCAAGGCATCCTTCGATTCGGCGGCACCCACGAAACCAACCGGGATGCCGATGACTGCAGCAGGCCGCACCGAGGTGGTGTGCAGCAGTTCAAGGAGACGGAATAACGAGGTGGGGGCATTGCCAATCGCCACCACAGCCCCGTCGAGTTGACCTGTCTCTAGCCACAGATCCACGGCAGCAGAGGTCTTGGTGGAGCCCAGTTTGGCGGCAAGATCGGATAGGCGCGGATCCTTGATCAAAGAAACTACGTCGTTGTCTCGGGGCAGACGGGAGCGAATCACGCCGGTTGCGACCATAGAGGAGTCACAAAGAATCGGCGCTCCCGCCTCCAAGGCGGTGCGGGCAGCGACCGCAACATCGTCAGTAAAGGAGATCAGATCGGCGATCTGTGGATCGGCCGCCGCGTGGACCATGCGCACCACGACTGGTTCCAAACTGGCCGGGAATCGATCCAGATTGGTTTCTTCGCGGATGATCTCGAAAGAGCGGGCATAAATATCGGAACCGTGTTTGATGTAATCGTAATCAGACATTCAATTCTCCTGTATCGGATGAGTGATCTCCTGGTTTCACCCAGGACCACATGGTGACGCTACGAAGCGGCTTCCACCCTCGGAAGGCGCCGATCCGGTCGCCATTCTCAATAGTTAGCCGAGTCAGCTCCCCGCCATAGCGGGCATGGGCTTCGGCTAAAGAGACCTCAGCTTCGACGGTGACCCCGTGGGCAACGAATCTGCCTCCGGGACGGAGCCGGGTCAGGCACCGCTGCAAAATACCGCTAGAAAGACCGCCACCGATGAAAATAGCATCCGGGTCTTCCAGGGTTTCTACCGCGTTTTCCACGTCGTCGAGGACGATTGAGCCCCGGTCTGTGACAGCGAACCGTTCCAGATTCGCCACCCCGTTAGCTCTGCGTTCGGGCTTGCGTTCCACCCCGATGGCGCGGGTAGTCGGGTGAGCGCGCAACCACTCAATCATGATTGAGCCAGCCCCGGCGCCTAGATCCCACAGCATCTCTGATTCAGCCGGACGCAAGGCAGTCAAGGCTGAGGCGCGGATGAGTCGCTTCGTCACCAACCCGTCATGGATGAATGCGTCATCAGGAAGACCTGGAACAGATGAGTTGAGCTCCCAGAGCTGATCCATCGGGCGGGGTTGATGCAGCGGGCGCTGAGGACGAGTGCCACCTGGTGCCCGATTCACGCTCTGTTCTGTCGCAGAATCGGTCGTCTCATGTGATTCAGACATCATCGCCTATCCGTTTTCTTCGAGGTGAGCAAGTATTGGCCAGCAGCCCGTGCGGCGGCGGCGATGCCTCGATCAAGATGATCCAGAACCTCGTCGTCGTTGTGGGCGGCAGAGACGAACCAGGCCTCAAAACACGATGGGGGTAGCAGTATCTTGGCCTCAGTAGCTGCATGGAAGAAGGCCTTGAATAGCTGTTGGTCTTGGGCATTGGCGTCATCGAAGTTGCGAATCGGTTGCGCCATAGCCTGTTCGCCGAAGAAAACTGAGAAGAGACTGCCGACGCGCTGCACCCGATGGGGGACGCCCTCGGTGTTCAAGTGGGTGGTCAACGAGGAGACCACCTGGTCGCTGACCTGGTTGAGGAGATGATTGAGATCGTCGTCAACCCTAGTCAAGGTCTCGATGCCGGCCGTGGTGGCTAGGGGATTACCCGACAAGGTCCCGGCCTGGTAGACCGGCCCTAGTGGAGCCAACATCTCCATCAGCTCGGCACGTCCACCCAGGGCGGCGAGTGGCATCCCGCCGCCGATGACCTTTCCGAAGGTCACCAGATCTGGTGTCCAGCGGCCGTGGTCCTGATCGATTGCCCAGAAACCTTGAGGGGAACATCTGAAACCAGTCAAGACCTCATCGCAGATCATGAGGGCTCCGTGGCGTTGGGTAAGTTTGTGGATGCGGTGATTGAAGCCGTGGTCTGGTGGGACGACACCCATGTTGGCTGGGGCAGCCTCGGTGATGATGGCGGCGATCCGATCGGGATAGTTGATGAAAACCTGACGGAGTGCGTCAACGTCGTTGTAGGGGATCGCGATCGTTTCGGCTGCGATCGAGGCAGGAACACCGGCGGAACTTGCCTGCCCTGCCGTCGCCAACCCGGAACCTGCGTGGACCAGCAAAGAATCTGAATGACCGTGGTAGCAGCCGACGAACTTCACCAGGAGATCACGCCCTGTTGCGGCTCTGGCAAGGCGAATCGCCGTCATGGTGGCCTCGGTGCCGGTAGAGACGAAACGGACTTGGTCAATCATTGGCATCCGCGAGGTGATCAACTCAGCCAGGGTGACCTCTTGTCTGGTCGGGGCTCCGAAAGATAAGCCTCGGCAGGCGGCGTCCTGGACGGCAGAAACAACATCTGGGTGACAGTGACCCAGAATCGCAGGACCCCAGGAGCCGATCAGGTCAAGGTATCGGGTGTCTGATTCGTCCCAGATCCAAGCCCCTTGAGCTCGCTGAATGAAACGCGGGGTACCGCCGACAGATCCCCAGGCTCTCACCGGGGACGAGACCCCGCCGGGGATCACGGTGCAGGCCTGGGAGAAGAGGTCCTGATTAGTTTTGTCTGGAGTCACAGCTAGATCCTTCCCTGACGAATCCATTGGGCTAGTTCGAGAGCCCAGTAGGTGAGGACGATGTCGGCCCCAGCGCGGCGAATCGAGAGTACGGATTCGGCAATGATCCGGTCACGATCGATCCAGCCCTTCGCCGAGGCGGCCTCGATCATGGCGTACTCGCCAGAGACCTGGTAAGCGGCGACCGGGACGTCGACGGCAGCCTTGATGTCACTGAGGACGTCTAGGTAGTAGCCGGCTGGTTTCGTCATCACCATGTCTGCGGATTCCGCCACATCGAGTAAGGCCTCGATCATGGCCTCTCGCCGATTCGCCGGGTCCATCTGGTAGGTGCGACGGTCTCCTTGGAGCTGGCAGTCGACGGCTTCACGGAAGGGACCATAGAAGCCGGAGGCGTACTTTGCAGAGTAGGCCAAGATGGCGGTGTCGGTGAAGCCAGCATCGTCGAGTCCTGCCCTGATCGCGGCGACTTGGTGATCCATCATGCCCGAAGGGGAGACCATGTGCGCGCCAGCGGCCGCCTGGGTGATCGCCATCTTCACATAGAGTTCATTGGTTTCGTCGTTGAGCACACGCCCCTCGTCGTCGAGGGCACCGCAGTGGCCGTGATCAGTGAATTCGTCAAGGCAGGTATCGGCGCAGATCACCACCGCGTCGCCGACTTCTTCGCGCACCGCAGCGATGGCCTTGTTGAGGATGCCGTCCGGGTTCCACGCCTCAGAGCCGATTGGGTCCCGGCGGGTAGGGATTCCAAACAGATCAATGCCGCCTATACCTAACTCGGCGCACTGCTGTGCGGTCTGGCGCAGGGAGTAGAGGGTGTGCTGGACAACCCCGCTCATGGCGCTGATTGGTCTAGGCTCAGTGAGCCCTTCGGCGATGAACACCGGCAAGATCAAGTGTTGGGGATGAAGATTAGTCTCGGCGACGAGACTGCGCATAGCGGTGGTGGTGCGCAATCGGCGGGGGCGACGGGTCATGTCAGCGCTCCTTTGACGGTTTCAACGACACTCTCCGGTGCCGTACTCGGACAGACACGGTATTCATTATGGTACTCAGCCACGCGAGCCGCAGTTTTGCGTCCGAGGGCAACCCAGGCCCGGTCAGGAATGATCTCAAACCGTGACGCCAAGGCAGCCACTGAGGACGGTGAGGTCGCAATCACCGCCGCATAATCTCCCCAACGAGTCTCCATGTCGTCGAGGACGCAGTCATCGGGTTCGGTGGTGTAGAGGTCGATCCGGTGCACGTCATGTCCTTGTGCAGCCAAGGTGTCAGTCAACCAAGAATCAGAGGCTGCCGAAATCGCAAGGACGATTGACGCGCGGCCTTGAGTGGTGGCGATCGTGGAAAAGGCCTCGGCAAGGGTGCGGGCTGAGGACGGTTGGGCAGCTTCGAGGCCAACCTCTAGCCCGAGTTCCCTGGCAGCGGCAGAGGTTGATGGCCCACAGGAGGCAACGGGGACGCCGAGTTGACGCAATCGAGGCCCCACTGGGGTTAGTAGTTGCGCCCCCGTGATCGCGGTGAGCCCAAGCCACACACCTGCGGGTGCGGGAGTGTGCGCGAAGTCAGTCAAGGCGTCCAGGACGCGTTCGGGTGCGCCAGGAATAACTGAGGTCGCAATCACCCGTCGAGATTCGACATCGAAGCCGGCAGCTCCTAGACCATCACTGATCGGTCCCGGGCGGGAGGTGTACAAGATGACCGGCGGTGCTGATCTCATGGGTTTCCTAGCGGCGAGGTTTGTTAGCGCCGAGATCGCAGATGGTGTTGGCGCCATCACGGATCAGCTGATCGGCGAGATCTAGCCCTACCTTGTGGGCGGCGGAGAGATCTGACGGGGTGGGGCAAGAGGCGTCGAGACGGGCGCTGCCGTCCGAAGCAAAAACGGAAGCGGTCAAGACTCCATTACGGTGGGTTACCCCGACGGGGGCCGCGCAACCAGCTTGCAACCCGGCTAGGACGGCTCTTTCGGCTGTCACGGCGGCGGCGGTGGTGTCGTCATGGATGGAGGTTAAGACGTCAGCGAGGGCCGGATCAGGGTCGATTCTAGTCTCAATCGCCAATGCTCCTTGGGCAGGTGCCCAGGCGAAATCGAGGTATTCGGTGATCACATCAGTGAGGCCGAGGCGGGCCAATCCAGCCGCCGCCAACACCACCGCGTCTAGGTCTGCTTCATCGGAGAGGGCCCTGGCGATGCGGGTGGGGACGTTGCCTCGAATGTCGACGACTGTGAGGTCGGGGCGGCGGTGCCGAATCTGAGCGGCCCGACGTGGCGAACCGGTGCCGATGCTTGCTCCCGGAGGTAGATCGGCGAAGGAGAGGCCGTGGCGGGAAACCAGGACATCGCGCGGGTCTTCGCGGGCGGGGATGGCGGCGATGGTGAGCCCCGTGACGGGTGCCGTCGGCAAGTCTTTGAAAGAGTGGACGGCGAGATCGACGTCCCCGGCTAGTAGGGCCTGGCGGAGAGTGGCTGCGAAGACGCCGATTCCGCCGAGTTTGCTCAACGAGGTCATGTCTACGTCGCCTTGAGTGGTGATGGTGTGCAACTCTAATGCAACCCCGTGGCGGGATAAGGCTTCGGCGACGTGGCGGGATTGGGTGACGGCGAGATTGCTGGCCCGGGTACCGATGAGGAAATGCACGCAATTATTGTTGCACATTTCAGCTTCTAGGCGTCGAAGCCTGCGCCTGGTTTCTTGGCCTCGCCGAGGATCACCGTCAGGGGATGGAGCCGGATTCGCAGGTATTCTAGGTGCGAAAGGAGGGATGGGCAGATGTGGCGGACCGACACCTTTTCCTGTCTGTTCGACGACGTGTCCGCCATTGTCGGGGCAAAAACCGGTCAGGCTTTCGCCAAGCTCGGTGTGGGCACCGTCTGGGACCTGCTCAGGCACCTGCCGCGATCCTATGTTTACGGCACCCAGACTTCCTCCTTGACCCAGCTTCAACTCTCCCAGGTGTGCGCGATCATCGCGCGAGTCAAAGATATTCGCACCTCCTTGCGAGGGCATCGTTCTCGACTCGTCGCCGAGCTGACCGACGGAGACGGGGTCATTGACGCGGTCTTCTTCGGTAAGGAATATCTGGTCAAATACTGGTCCAAGGCGCTCAGCCAGGGAGAACGCGGAATCTTCGTCGGCAAAGTCACCCAATTCCGTGACCGTCTCCAAATGACCCACCCGAACTTCGTCATGATGGACGAATCCGGGACGGTGGTCGGTTGGGCAAATGAGTCCAAACACAACATGGTCAAGACGGTGACCAGGTCCGGTATGGTCGGTCTCTACCCGTCATCGGCTTCCCTTGCGACCTGGGAGATCGCCGAGTGTGTCCATCTGGCCCTTGACCATATCTCCACCCTGACTGATCCGCTCCCGGAACAGATTCGTCGTGACTGGGATCTGCCTGGTTTCTACGAGGCCTGCCGTCTGGTCCACCAGCCGCAGTCCAAGGAGGACATCGAGCGGGGCCAAAACCGGTTGCGCTGCGATGAAGCAACCTGGTTGCAGGTGGCGATGGGAGTCAGACGCCGCACCGCCCAATCCAGAAAGGCAGCTGTGATGACCGCCCGGCCTTCAGGGTTGGAAGAGTCTCTCTACGCCAATCTGCCTTTCGCCTTGACTGCAGGACAAGAAGATGCCCTCGACGTCATCGGTGGCGATCTAGCTCGTGCAACCCCTATGCAACGTCTACTCCAAGGCGATGTTGGATCAGGAAAGACCGTCGTCGCCTTGGCCGCCATGTGTCGCGTAGTCGACAACGGATATCAAGCCGTCCTGCTGGCTCCGACGGAGGTACTAGCGACCCAACACTATGCGACGATCACCCGGCTCATGGATCAGCGCCGACGCGCAGCACTACCCGCCACAGCCCAGCCTGGCTCGTCTGCACCTGGTCACACATCTGTCGTCGCGGACGCCTTGGCAGGGGCGGAAACTAGTGGGGAAGGCCTCGATCGAGACGGTTCCGCTGAGGTGACCTTACTGATCGGATCCCTCTCGGCGGCGGAGAAGAACCGAGCTGTGGAGCGGATCGCGTCCGGGGAAGCTGGAATCATCATTGGAACCCACGCCGTCTTGTCTGATTCTGTCCTCTTCCACAATCTAGGGTTGGTGGTTGTTGACGAACAGCACAGGTTCGGCGTGGAACAACGTGCCCGGCTCACCGAGAATCGTCAACCGCGACCCCACGAACTCGTGATGACCGCCACACCGATTCCGCGTTCGGTCGCGATGACCTGCTACGGCGACCTCGACCTGACCAAGATGACGCAGATGCCCAGTAACCGGGCCGGGGTGGAGACCCACGTCGTCAACCTATCTGCCACCCCGCACTGGATTCGTCGGGTGTGGGAGCGCGTGGGCGAAGAGGTCGCTAAGGGGCGCCAAGTCTTCGTGGTGTGCCCGACCATCAGTGAGTCATGCCCCGATCCCGAGGCCGATCTCGGCGGTGATGACAGCCTTGACCGGGAAGACTCTGGTATAGGGGCGCGGCCGGATCAGCTCGCATTTGACGATGTGGACCCAAAGGTGGGGTCGCCTTCTCGACCGCTAGCCTCAGTGGAGGCAGTTGCCGACTACCTGGCTAAACAGAGATTCCCACAGTTGCGGGTGGCGTCGCTCCATTCCCAGATGGATACCGCCGCCAAGGCTGAGGTGATGGGCAAAGTGGTCGGCGGTGAGATCGATATTGTGGTGGCCACCACTGTGATCGAGGTGGGGATTGACGTCCCGAATGCCTCGATGATGGTCATCCTGGACGCTGACCGTTTCGGAATTTCTCAGTTACATCAGTTGCGCGGACGGATCGGGCGAGGCCCTCATCCGGGGGTGTGCCTCCTGGTGGCGGAGCTGGAGCCAGGCTCGATCGCTAAGGCCAGGCTCGACGTGATTGAGTCCACTCGCGATGGGTTTGCCCTCGCTGAGATGGATCTGGCCTTGCGTAGCGAGGGGGATATCCTCGGCGCCAATCAATCCGGTCGGTCATCGTTGAAGTTGTTGAGTGTGGCCCGTGACGCACACGTCATTGATCAGTCGCGAAAGATAGCCGATAGTCTGCTGGCTGCCGAGGGGGCACTCTGCGATCCGATGATCAAAGACATGGTGAGTGCAGTTGAGCGGATCGGCTCCCAGGATTGGCTCCTGCGTAACTAAGTGGCTGCCCGTGGAGGCGGATTCGCGATCGGGCGGCACCTGTCGCCGAGGTCACTAGCGCTTGCCTGCCTCGTCATCACCAAGCGAGGCAGGAGTTCAGCCGGGATGAAAATTGCCGATGCCTAGACACACGACGGCATCTAGGCATCGGCAATCTCAGTGATTGGTGATGAAGAGGGTGACTTCCTCTAGTGGTTGTACTTGGTGATCGGCTCTGGGCCAAACTCGAAGGTGCGTCCCGAAATCGTATCTGGCTCGATGCGCACCCAGTTGTTCTTCACCGTGGGAACCCAAGGCCGAAGTGGGGCCTTCTCCGCGCGGGCTAGTTCTTCAGGATCAGTGATTACCTCTGCGTGGCCGTAGAGAATCACGGACCAGCCAGTCTCGTTATCCCAGCCGTCAGCCTCGAAGGCCACCTGGTTATTCAACAGTAGTTCTTCGAGCTTTGAACCCTCAGCAGTGCGGAAGATGATCGATTCGCCGTCAATGCAGAAGTTGATCGGGAACAACTGCGGGCGGTTATCGACAACGGTAGCCAGTCGGCCAACTTCAGCGGTGCCGAGGTAATCCCAAGCGTTTTCTTCGTCGAGGACGATCATCGGGTTCTTGTTTTCTGCCATGGGTCTATTCTCACCTATCGTTGCGAGGTTTGCACGGGTTGGGACAAGCCTACGTCACTTCGGTAGCCTTGGCGGCGTGACCAGAATCATCGCCGGACGCGCCAAGGGTGCTCGACTCGTAGCCCCGGTGGATTCATGCACTCGCCCAACCTCAGATCGGGTCCGGGAGGCGGTGTTTTCTGGACTAGCTTCCTGGTTGGGGACGGTGGACGATCCCCCCGAGTCCCAACTCGCCGGTATTCGCTTCCTAGATTTGTACTCCGGCACGGGCGCGATGTGTCTGGAGGCGGTCAGTCGCGGAGCTGAAGGGGTAGCTGTCGAACGTGACCGTAAGGTTGCCCAGTCGATCCGGGCCAACGCGTCCGCCTTGAAACTACCGCTTCGAGTCCACAGCGCCACCGTCGATCACTTCATCACCCAATCCGAGAACCCAGACACGGCTGATCGGGCAGCCTTCGACGTGGTCTGGCTCGACCCGCCATATGAATATGGATCGGATGAGATATCCGCCCAGATCCGACGCGTGATCAGCGCTGGTCTCGTCGTTTCGGACGGACTTGTGATCGCGGAACGCTCGTCGAGGTCTGATCCACTTGATCTAGCCGAGGCGGAGGACGGGTGGACCAAGACCTATGGGGAGACGGTGCTGTTCTACTGGGTGCCCGGCGAATCCATGATTCCCCGCCTGACCAAATCCTGAGCGGCACCCGGTTGGTCGTCTCCGCCCCACCGATCCCGCCGAGGGTAGGGGAGAAAGGCTGGAATCTGCGGTCTCGAGGCTAAGCGTTCGCCTAGGTCATATCGGGTAGATGTGTGCGTGCCAAGGTGTTGTCGTCTTGACCATCTTGTATCGTGTGGGACTGAATGGGGCGAGGAAATGAGGTCCTTTACGCACGGGGTGATCCCTTCCTAGGTGCTGACGGCGCCACCCTCAGGCTGAGCCCATTCGGAGAAATGCGAGGTGACCAAATGGCGAAGCTTCCACATCTGAGACAATCTATCGAGATTAGTCCAGGGCCGACGAAGCTCAACCTCCCCGTTTTCATATCGTCGAGTGTGCTGATCGTCGTGGTGTCGATCATCGCCGCTGCTGCGCCTGCTAAAACCAACGCGGTCTTGATGTCGGTGGTGTCGTGGTTTTCGACCTGGTTCGGTTTCTTCTACATCGCCTTAGCAACGATCATCCTTGGTTTTGTGCTGTGGTTAGCCATGTCGCGCTACGGACGCCTGCGCCTAGGCCACGATAACTCCCGCCCAGAGTTTTCTTTCTTCTCCTGGGCGGCCATGCTTTTCGCCGCAGGCATCGGCTCCGACATCCTATTCTTCTCGGTGGCCGAACCCGTCACTCACTTCCTCCAACCCCCCTACGCCGAGCCAGAAAGTATCGAGGCAGCACGGCAGGCCGTCGTCTGGGGGCTATTCCACTATGGGATCACTGGCTGGGGGATGTACTCCCTCGTCGGGATCGCCCTTGGTTACTTTGCCTATCGCCGGGGCCTGCCCCTCGCCGTCAGATCAGCTCTGTTCCCCTTGATCGGTCGCCGAGTAGAAGGCAAGATCGGGGACTGCGTGGATATCGCTGCGGTTCTCGCCACCATCTTCGGAATCGCCGTCTCCTTGGGTATTGGAGTCGTGCAACTGTCGTTGGGCCTATCTATTCTCGGCGTGCCCTTCAGCCGCAAAATCATGGAGATCGTCTTGATCGTCATTGCGGTGATGATGGCGGCGATCTCGGCGACGACGGGTCTGGATCGCGGGATTCGGCTTCTGTCCCAACTCAACGTCTGCCTCGGCATTTTCCTGGGCGGATGGGTGCTGTTCACCGGCAACACACCCTTCCTGCTCTCTGCCTTTGTGACCAACGTCGGCGACTATCTCTCCTCCTTCCCACGAATCACCCTCGATGCCATGCCCTACGGGGACTACAGCGCCTGGATGGGGGCATGGACCCTATTCTTCTGGACCTGGTGGATCGCCTGGGCTTCCTTCATCGGCATGTTCCTCGCCAGAATCTCTCGCGGACGGACAATCCGCCAACTCGTTTTTGGCTCCCTCGTCATCCCCTTCATGTACGTCGCGATGTGGATCAACATCTTCGGTGACGACGCCATAGACCTGATCAGGCGCGGAAACCGAGAGCTAGCAGACGCAGTGCTGGAGAGCCCGGAGCAGGGGATCTATCAGCTACTCCAATCCCACTCCTTGCCGATGTTCTCGATCGCGGTCGCCGTGGTGGTTGGGCTGCTGTTCTACGTCACCTCCGCCGACTCCGGTGCCCTGGTGATGACGAATCTGTGTTCAAACCTGGCCCATCCCGGAGCTGACGGAGCTCACCGGGTGCGCATCTTTTGGGCTTCCGTCACAGGTGTATTGACCATCGTCACCTTGGCTATCGGCGGCATCCCAGCCCTGCAGAACGCCACCATCATCATGGCGGTGCCTTTCTCATTCGTCCTGGTCGCGGTCATGTTCGGCCTACACAGGGCAATCACGACGGAGGGACGCAGCAGCGATCTGCATGCCCAGATCTTTGAAGAGAAGGTGGTGGCCAAACGCGACGAATCCGGGTCGAGACTGCCCTGGGGAGAGTTGCTGGCTACGGCTTTGTCAACCACCGACCGCAAACAGGCCCGCCAGGCATTGAACCGCACCGTCGTCCCCGCTTTGACCGAGGTCGCTGAGACCTTGACTGAGTTCGGGGCCGAAGCCTCAGTGATTCGAGCAGCGGCCTCAGCCGAGGAGAGCCTCGACGCTGATCCCAGCCGCGCCCTCATCGACGAATCCGATGTCGCCACACTCGTGGTCGGATCGGATCAGGAGTCCTTCTACTATCAGGTGACCGTCGTGATGAAGCCCACCCCTGGTCTTGCTGGTTTCATGGTCCGCGAGGCCGATACCTCTGCGGTTCTCGAGGTTTGCGTCCCGGGACGCAATATCAACTACAACATCATGGGGCTGTCGATCGAGCAGATCCGACGCGATGTTGTGGAAAACTATGAGCGCTACCTCGCCTATCTCCAAGCCAGATCCTTGCAGTCGGGCAAATGGGGTGGGGCAGCCGAAGGGAAGCGCGAGACCTTGCCGACCAGATTGAAGCGTCGATTCATCCACGACCACCACTAGGGGGATCAATGAAGGTTTGTTGTCCAGGCAGTTTCGACCCGATCACCCTGGGCCACCTCGATGTGATCGAGCGTGCGGCCCACTTATTCGGTGAGGTTGTGGTGGCGGTGGGAAATAACACCACGAAGAACTACCTGCTATCCCACGATGAACGGCTTGAGTTAGTGCATTTGGCTATCGCCGATCTTGACGCCAACGTGACGGTGATGTCGTTGCCGTCGGGTCTGCTAGTCGATTTCTGTGCACACATCGGCGCCGACGCGATCATCAAGGGGCTCAGGTTCGGGGCTGACTTCGATTACGAACTCCAGATCGCCCACGTCAACGCGGCTCTGGCTTCCCAGGTAGAGACGATTCTGTTGCCGTCGGGGCGCAATGTGGGCACGATTTCGTCGACGATCGTGCGTGAGATTGCCCTCAATGACGGCGACATCACCCCCTTCGTCCCGACCCGGGTTGCCGAAGCGATCAAGGATATTTTGTCCAAGCGCACCCAAGGGCTAGACTAGACCCTCGGTCATGACTTGTGACTAGCTAAGCAGAGCTTATTCAGCGAATCTGAATATGCTGTCGGAGCGCAAGCTGACAGCACAGCCGCCACTCATCAATCGAGAGGTGAACGCCATGTCAACCCATACTCCGCGGCAGGCATCTTCTCCGTCAGAGGGAGCTGCCGGTTCCTCTCGTCGTCCTGGACGAGACGACAACCGCTTCCGGGTAGAGATTCGGGATGTGGGGCGTCGTCCAGGGGATCAGAGGGGCTTCGAGGCTGAACTGGATGCTCCCGCTGAACTAGGTATCGGCATGATCAGGGTGCCAGAATCATCTCCGATTACCCTCGACCTGGTGTTTCAGTCGGTGGTAGAGGGGATTCTCGTCACCGGAACGGCCACTGCTGATTTAGAGGGGGAATGCTCTCGCTGCCTCGAACCTTTCGATTACTCGGACGTGTTTGATGTTCAAGAGCTGTTCTTCTGGCCAGAAAAACGCGACGAAGCTGATGAAGATTGTCGCTTTGTCGTCGACGAGGCCATTGATCTTGAAGAGGTCATCCGGGACGCCATCGTGCTGACACTGCCATTTGCGCCGTTGTGCCACGAGGATTGTTTGGGTCTCTGCCCCGATTGTGGACAGAATCTGAACAGTGATCCCGATCACAGCCACGGCGATCAAGTTGATTCCCGGTGGGGGAAGCTGCTTGACTTGTTTGGCGATCAGGACGATGATCGAGGCTCTGGCAGCCAGTGACCCAGAATCGTCGAGGCCATCGGTGAAGAACCGGCCTCGGGCGAGACAGACAACTATCAACCAAGGAGAATCCCGTGGCAGTTCCTAAGCGGAGAATGTCCCGCAGCAACACGCGGTCGCGTCGCTCCCAATGGAAGACCGTGGCCCCCACCCTGGTCACCTGCGCCAATCCGGCGTGCCGGGAGAAGCACCTGCCGCACACCGCGTGCCCTGCCTGTGGCCAGTACGGCCCGCGCGGCCAGCGTCGTCAGGTCATCGAGGCCTAGCCGTGGCCGCGACAGCTACGCCGGCTGTCGGGTTTGAACAGCTTCTCGAGGAGCTGGGGATCACCATCGATCCTCAGCTTCTTGATCTTGCTTTAACGCACCGTTCCTACGCATACGAGAACGGTGGCATCCCCACCAATGAGCGGCTTGAATTTCTAGGTGACGCCGTCCTCGGGGTGACTGTCACAGACTACCTCTACCGGCACTTCCCCGATTATCCTGAGGGGCGCCTGGCGAAACTGCGTGCCAATGTGGTCTCCGCCGTGTCTTTGGCGAAGGTCGCTCGCTCTCTCAACCTGGGCTCACTGATCAAACTCGGACGCGGTGAGATCCTCACTCACGGCAATAACAAGGACTCCATCCTCGCCGATACCACCGAGGCCTTGATCGGTGCCGTCTATCTATCCGCCGGGAGGCTGGGCGCAGAAACCCTGGTTCATCACCTCTTCGATCCGGTGGTTATCAATGCCGATCGGCTCGGTGCCGGGCTCGATTTCAAGACCTCTCTCCAAGAGGTTTGCGCCCAGCTAGGGTACGAACCCCCCGTCTATGAGATCACCGAATCCGGCCCCGACCATGACAAACGCTTCGATGCTGCGGTGCGCATCAACGGCACGTCTTACCCGCCAGGGCACGGCCACAACAAGAAACAGGCGGAGCAGGAGGCTGCCGGGAACGCCTTTGCTGCCCTCGTTGCCATCCGGGACGCCCAGCAGTCTGCCCACGACGGTACCGCCGATGCTGAGGGTGTGATTCCCTCTGCCTGAGCTACCAGAGGTGGAGACGATTCGACGCGGACTCACCCCGATGGTGGTTGGGCGTCGCATTGACCGCGTCACCGTCCAGCACCAGCGACTCATCCGCCCCCACCTTGCCTCAACGGCAGATTTCGTCTCTCAACTGTCTGGCCAGGTGTGTACCGGCACCGATCGGCGCGGCAAGTTCATGTGGCTTAGTTTTGAATCTGGTGACTCTTTGACGATCCATCTTGGGATGAGTGGCCAAATCCGGATCGTCGACTCTGATGCGCCACTGCACCGCCACACCCGGGTCGTCTTCTCGCTCAGCGACGGCACCCAGATGAGATTCCTTGATCAGCGCATGTTCGGGTTCACCCAGTTCAACCCCGCCGCCGACCACCTTCCCGGACGCCAGATTCCAGCCTCCATCTGCCATATCGCCCCCGACGTCTACGACCCGCAGTTCGATCCGGTTCACCTGGTGAGTCGGATTCGGGGATCGTCGTCGGGGATCAAACGTCTACTTCTGAACCAGTCAGTTGTGTCGGGAATAGGCAATATCTACGCTGATGAGGCACTGTGGCGGGCGCGGCTCCACTATGATTCTGTGGGAGATCGCCTCGGCGAGGCTGCGATCTATCGGTTGATCGACGCTATTCGTGATGTCATGGATGCAGCCATTGACCAAGGCGGGACAAGCTTTGATGCCCTCTACGTCAACGTCAACGGAGAATCAGGGTATTTTGATCGATCCTTGACGGTGTATGGGCAGGCAGGCAAACCTTGTCGCCGATGCGGGACAACGATCGTGAGGGAAAGCTTCATGAACAGGTCCTCGTTTAGGTGTCCATCCTGTCAGCAACGTCGTCGCTGCGCTACGCGGAAGAGGGAGAGATGAGTCGGAGTAAGTTTGGTCGGAATCTGACCCAGTTCATCCAGTTCTGCCTCGTCGGTGGTTCAGGTGTGGTCGTCAACCTGATCGTCGCCTTCATCATGACGAAACTCCACGGCGGTGTCAGTCGTGACGGTGACGTCATCTTTAGCCTCGGCTCCCAGCCGGTGCGCTTTACCTTGCTGGTGTGGATCGTCGCCTTCATAGTCGCCAATACCTGGAACTATCAGTTGAACCGTTCCTGGACATTCCGCACCACCGCCCACCGGTCATGGTGGGCCGAGTTCTGGCCTTTCTTCTTTGTCGGGCTGGTGGCAGCCGTCGTCGGTATCTTCATCAAACATGCACTCACCTCCCCAGGCAGCATGTTCTACCTTCCCGAAGGCCTCTTCAACGACCATCAAGGATTGAGGGCAAGGGCGTACTGGTCGCAGTTGTTTACCATCATCATCACGATGCCGATTAACTACATCGTCAACAAGGTGTGGACCTTCAGGGGCAAGAGTGGCGCCGTCCTCCCCGTTCGCCGTGAAACGGTTCTTGCCGGGGCTCCGGATCGTCCTGTCGACAGCCTCGAGATGGACACCGACCCGATCGATCCCGATGCCGGGACGGGAGCCCGATAGTGCACCTGAAATCCCTGTCACTGCGCGGTTTCAAATCTTTCGCTTCCGCGACGGTGCTCAATTTCGAGCCCGGAATCACCTGTATCGTCGGGCCCAACGGCTCCGGCAAATCCAATATCGTCGACGCCTTAAGTTGGGTGATGGGCGAGCAGGGGGCGAAGAGTCTGCGCGGCGGCAAGATGGAAGACGTCATCTTCGCCGGTACCGCGAAAAGGGCTCCGTTAGGGCGGGCTGAAGTAACCCTGACCATTGACAACACCGACCAGGCCTTGCCGATTGAATACTCCGAGGTCACCATCTCTCGGACTTTGTTCCGCAGCGGGGGATCGGAGTACGCCATCAACGGGACCCCGTGTCGCCTCCTCGATGTCCAAGAGCTTCTCTCCGATACCGGCATGGGCCGCGAGATGCACGTCATCGTCGGTCAAGGCCAGCTTGATCAGGTGCTTCAAGCTACCCCGGAGACGAGGCGGGGGTTCATTGAGGAAGCCGCCGGCATTCTCAAACACCGCAGACGCAAAGAAAAGGCCCTGCGCAAACTAGACTCCACCCAGTCAAATCTGGATCGCCTCAACGATTTGATTAGGGAAATCCGGCGCCAACTCAAACCACTTGGACGCCAAGCTGAGGTTGCCCGCAAGGCCGCTGTGATCCAGACGGAGATGAGGGACGCGAAATCACGTCTACTCGCTGACGACCTCAGTCAGGCCTTGGATGCGTTGAACCTAGATCTTGAAGGGGAAAAGCTCGCTCAACAGGCCAGGCGCCAAGCCGAGACTGAACTCGAAGCTGCCCGCTTTCAGGAGGCAAAGGCTGAGCAGGCCCTCGCCGAGGCTGATCCGAGGCTGAAACAAGCCCAGGAGGATTGGTATCAGGTCTCGGCCTTGAAGGAGAGGGTCTCCTCTACCATCTCGATCGCAGCCGAGCGCGTCCGCAACGCGTCAAACCTGCCGATGAACAACACCACCGGTCGCGATCCTGACCAGCTCGAAGCCGAAGCCAACCAGGTCCGAGCCGAAGAACACGAGCTGCGCCGAGACGTCCAGGATAAGGAAGACGCACTGGCAGCCGCCACCCAGATGCGCAACCAAGCCGAACGTGACCATGACGAAACTGAACGCGTCTATGCAGCCCAGTTGCGTGCCATCGCCGACCGCAGAGAGGGGCTGGCTAGGCTAACCGGTCAAGTCAACTCCAAGAAATCGAAGCTGGAAGCTACCGCCTCAGAGGTGAGCCGGTTGGCAGCCAACCGGGATGCGGCCTTGGCGAGGGCCGAACAAGCCGAATCCGATTTCACCAAACTCGAATCCTCGATTGCTGGCCTGGACGCAGGCGAGGTCTCCCTCGACGCCGACTATGAGTCAGCATGTGCGATCGTCGATGATCTGGAACAGCGCATCGGCGTCCTCGATGATCAAGAGCGCGGATTCGCCCAGCAGCGCGCCTCCCAGTCTGCCCGAGTTGACGCCCTTCGTCTCGGCCTTGATCGCAAGGACGGGGCTACCTCGCTCTTGGCCACCGACCGGCGTCTCGATGGTGTGCTTGGGTCGGTATCTTCATTGATTTCGGTCGAACCTGGATGGGAAACGGCGGTGTCTGCCGCCCTCGGCCAGGCCGCTGAGGCGGTTGCGGTGGCCTCTGTCGACGTTGCCGTCGGTGCTTTGCGTCAGCTCAAGGACGATGATCTTGGCCGGGCGGGATTACTCCTTGGCGGTGCGGAGCTGGATGTGGATTCGTGGCCGAGTCTCGACGGTGAGATCTATTTGGTCGATTTGATCACCGCTGACGAGGCGATGCGTCCGGCTTTGACGAAGCTACTGTACAAGGCAGTCGGTGTGGCAGACCTCGCCAGGGCCCGTGAACTGGCTACCCAGATGCCGGATGTGACCGCAGTCACCCGCGACGGCGATATCGTGTCGCAGTGGTTCGCTTTGGGCGGATCAGCCGCCGGGCAGTCACTAATTGAGGTGCAGGCAGCCTTGGACGAGGCAGAAGCGGCCTTGGTGGAGGCTCAACATCAGCTCGAACGAACCCGCTTCGCCAAGGCCGAGTTGGAAGGCCAGCTTGCTGACGCCCAGGTCAGGGTCGATGCGGCTCTCGAAAAACTCAACGAGTCTGACGCACAGATGGCTGCACTAGCCGAGCAACTCTCCCAGCTAGCTCAGTCCGCGCGGTCAGCGCGGGCTGAGGCGCAGCGTCTCGACGGGCAGATTGAGACGGCGAAGCTCAACCGCGTCCACGATCAGGAAGTCCTGGCCGAGCTGGAGGCTCGCCTGGAGTTGGCTTCGGCGGAATCCAGCGGGGCTGAACCGGATCCTGCTGAGCGAGACCGTTGCGCAGAGCTGGCTCGTCAACGTCGTCAAGAAGAGATGGATGCGCGGCTGGCATTGCGAACTGCTGAAGAACGGGCCAAGGCTCTGTCGGGCAGGGCGGATGCGCTATTTGCGGCAGCTCGTCGGGAGCGTGACGCCAGGGCGAAGGCTCAGGCCCGGCTGGAGCAGATGCGAAGAGAGGCCGAAGATGCCCAAGCTGTCGTCACCGGCGCCCAGTGGCTGCTCGAACAAGTCGAACTCAACCGCACCCTAGCCGAGGCTCGCAGAGTGGAGGCTGAACAGGAGCGTCAGCGCGCTCAAACCGAGGCTGACCAGGCCCATCGCAAGGTGCGCGAGTTATCGAAGACGGTGGAAGACATCGTCGCCGGCGCCCACCGGGATGAGATGAACCGGATCGAGTTGAAGATGCGGGTCGAGAATCTTACCGAGAAGGTGATGGACGAACTCGCCCTCGACGTTGAGACCCTGCTAGCCAACTATGGCCCTGACCAGATGGTTCCGGTGATCCAAGCTGAACCATCCGAGGCCGACGATGCCCAGCCAGCGGAGGTGCCTTATCGGCGTGCGGAACAGGAGAGACGACTCAAGACGGCAGAGAAGAATCTCCAGATCCTCGGCAAGATCAACCCATTGGCCTTGGAAGAGTTCGACGCGATGCAGGCCCGCCACGCCTTCCTCGCCGAACAGCTAGAAGACATCAAGAAGACCCGCCGTGACCTACTCGACATCATCGCTGAGGTCGACTCCAGGGTTGAGGCAGTCTTCGGAGCTGCCTATCGGGATGTCGCTGAATCCTTCGAGCAGGTATTCGCCCAGCTCTTCCCAGGCGGCCAAGGACGTCTGGTGTTGACTGACCCGGACAATATCCTCACCACAGGCGTCGACGTCGAGGCCCGGCCTGCAGGGAAGAAAGTCAAGCGTCTATCCCTGCTGTCTGGCGGGGAGCGATCCTTGGTCGCGGTGGCTTTCTTGATGGCCCTCTTCATTGCCCGTCCCAGCCCCTTCTACATTCTTGACGAGGTGGAGGCTGCCTTAGATGAGGTGAATCTGTCGCGTCTGCTCACCTTATATGAGCAGCTTCGACTCAGATCTCAGCTTCTGGTCATCACCCACCAGAAGAACACGATGGAGATCGCGGACGCCCTCTACGGCGTCACGATGCGCCAAGACGGGGTGTCAACCGTCATCTCACAACGCATGGGGGAGTAGGGGCCGGTTCTTGCCCGGCAGGCCGGTTGGGTAGACTTGCCCCGTGGATTACTTACCGTGGATTATCAGTGCCTTACTCGCCATTGTCGTACTCGCCGGGGTAGGGGTTGCCCTCTATGCCCGCAAATCGCGTGAACTGACCCCTTCCGTCAAGCAGGAATTGGGGGCCCGTGCCGACGAAGAGTTGGGAAGTGCCGGTGTCGAAGCTACCGACGATTCGGCAGTTACCGAACCAGAAACTGGCGCACTGGATCATCCGGAGCAGGCCGGGACCCGCTTCGCGAGGTTGCGTCGCCGCCTGGCTTCGTCCAATAACGCCTTGGCCCGAGCCTTGGGTGATTTGCTCAGCCGCGACCACATCGACGAGGAGACCTGGGAGGATTTCGAGACCGTCTTGATCACCTCTGATCTAGGCGTCGACACCACGACCACCTTGATTGAGTCGTTACGCAAAGAGCTCGCCATTGACGGGGTCAACGACCCTGACCAAGCCCGGGCGGTGTTGCGCCAGGAGTTGACGACAGTGGTCGATCCCTCTCTGGATCGTTCACTCAACCTTGACCATCCTGACGGGGTCCCTGCCATCATCATGATGGTTGGCGTCAACGGCACAGGAAAGACCACCACCGTCGGCAAACTTGCCCGGGTCCTCGTCGCTGAGGGGAAGAGTGTGATCCTCGGCGCAGCCGATACCTTCCGGGCTGCTGCCTCAGAGCAGTTGGCCACCTGGGGAGAGCGCGTCGGGGTTCATGTCGTCTCCGGGCCAGAAGGAGCCGATCCTGCCTCGGTTGCCTTTGAGGCAGTCAAACAAGGCATCGACACTGGCGTCGATGTGGTGATCATTGACACCGCAGGGCGCCTACACACCAAGACTGGTTTGATGGATGAGCTCGGCAAGATCAAGCGCGTGATCGAGAAGCAAGCCCCACTGAGTGAGGTGTTGCTGGTTCTCGACGCCACGACCGGGCAGAACGGCATGATCCAGGCAGAGGTTTTTGCCGAGGTCGTCGACGTCTCAGGCATCGTCTTGACCAAACTCGACGGTTCGGCAAAGGGCGGCATCGTCGTCCAGGTCCAGCGCAAACTCCGCGTCCCAGTCAAGTTCGTCGGTCTAGGTGAAGGCCCCGACGACCTTGCCCCCTTCGAGGTAGACCAATTCGTCGCCGGTCTCCTCGGGGAGTAGTGCCGATCCTAGCCATCGGCTCAGAAGTAGCCGATGGCTAGTATGGATACTCAGTCTGATCGATGTTGAGCACGTCGGAGCAAACCGGATTAGAGTTATCTGCAGGGCTGATCGTCCTAGATGATCCCCTGATCCCAAGGATCTCAATCTGTATGGAGGACAAAGATGTCGAACATTATCGAAGAGGCCCTGAAGACCTCAACCGATACCAAGGCAATCGCGCTCGGTCGTGACGTCATTGGCGAAACCGGCAAAGTTTTCAAGGATCTCTTTGGTCAGTCCAAGGCGATCATCGTCGCCGACGGTAACACCTGGGAGGTCGCAGGCGAGAAGGTTCGTCAGTCTCTGCTCGATAACGGGGTAGAGCTGCTGGACCCATATATCTTCCCCGGCACACCAACCCTCTATGCCGGGTACGAGAACGTCACCATCTTGCGTGAGTACTTGGCCCCCTTCGAGGACGCACGAGTTGTCTCCATCGGTGGCGGCACCCTCAATGACCTGGCCAAACTCGCCTGTGGTGAACTCTCCCGTCCATACATGAATGTCTGCACCGCTGCCTCGATGGACGGATACGCAGCCTTCGGTGCCTCGATTACCCGCGACGGATTCAAGATCACCCGCAACTGCCCGGCTCCTGCCGCTCTGATCGCTGATCTCGATATCATGGCTGCCGCCCCTAAGCGTCTCACCGCCACCGGCTACGGAGATCTGATTGAGAAGATTCCCGCCGGTGCCGACTGGTTGATCTCCGACGAGTTGGGTATCGAAGGTGTCCACGAAGTCTCGTGGAGCCTGGTCCAGCCTCCACTGATGGATGCGCTGGGTGACCCTGACGGCCTTTCCTCTGGCAACCCGGACGCCATCAAGGGCCTCGCCGAGGAACTGATCCTGTCTGGTCTTGCCATGCAGGCGATGCAGTCTTCCCGCCCCGCCTCTGGTGCCGGCCATAACTTCTCTCACCAGTGGGAGATGGAAGGTCATGGCCTCAACTGGGAGCCTCCGCTATCTCACGGTAACAAGGTCGGTGTCGGTACCGTCGCGTCTTCGGCCCTCTACGATCTGCTGTGGACGATCGACATTGACGCCATTGACCCCGAAGAGGTCGCCTCTCGTCAGCTCTCTCCGGAACAGAACCGGCAGCGAGTGATCGACCTGCAGCCAGTTCCGGCTATCCAGGAGGCGGCTATTGGCCAGTCCGAACAGAAGTATGTCCCCAAAGATCAGGTCGCAGCTCGCGTCCAGTTGATCAAGGATCACTGGGATAACATCATCTCCCGGTGTAAGCCGCAGGTGGTTCCAGCTAAGCAGATTGCCGATATGTTGCGTCGCTGTGGAGCCCCCTACCACCCGGCACAGATCGATATCGATATGGACAAGATGAAGTTGACCTACTTCCAGTCCCAGACGATCCGCGCCCGCTACAACATCACCGACCTCTACTACGATCTCGGTATCTACGCCGAGATGGTTGAGAAGTTGTTCGCCCCTGGCGGCTACTGGGCAGAGGCTGAGGTGCCGACCACCGGTTTCATCAACCCCACGAAACAGTAGGTGCTGAGAAGCCACGGACGAAACCCGTGGCGGTGACGGCATATAAAACGCGCTGGCGGTGGGAGTGCTTGTGCAGCTCCCACCGCCAGTTTCCTTTTCTTACAAGGCCGGATACTTCTGGGCGAAAGCAAACTGCTTATCCATCACCGGTTTGAGTGCCGGGTAGAGGGCAGAGTGGATCTCCGCCAGTTCCATGTAGATCTGATGGTTGTCCATGTTTGGCTCCCAGGTCTCACCTAGTTCAGCCATCGCCTTAGCCGTTTCTTCGATGCTGTCGTAGACGCCGGTGTGGCTCATGGCCAACACCGCAGCACCCATCGCTGAGATTTCTTCTTGTTCACAGCTCGTCAACGGCAATCCGATGCAGTCAGTCATGATCTGACGCCACAGTGGTGAACGTTGTCCGCCACCCATTACTCGCACCGAGGTCAGCGGAACGCCGGTGGTTTGTTGTAGCCCACGGAAGTTATTGGCCATCTCCAGCGAGATGCCTTCCAAGATGGAGCGGTACAGCGCCGGGCGTCCATAAGCTCCGGCGAGACCGACGATGGCGCCGTGGGCGATCGGATCCCAGTGTGGAGACTGGACGGCATTCCAATATGGCATGGTCACCAAGCCGCCACAGCCGACCGGGATTTCAGCGGCAGCCTTGTCTAGCTCCGGATCGGGAGCGCCACCAAGTTTGGGGTCGCCCAGCTCTGAGCGGAACCAACCGGCAAGGTAGGCGCCAGAATTCTGCACAATTTCGAGGACGTATTGGCCGGGGAGGCCGGCAGCGTCAGTGCGGAACACGTCGGCTACCTCATACTTGGGGGAGTGAACTCCTGCGACCAAAGCGGTTCCCATATTGAGGTAAGCCTCGTCCAGGCCAATCGCGCCCGCACCCAGAGCCGCCGCCTGGCCGTCGCCACACGAGGCGATCAGGTGAACTGGCTGGTCAAGGCCCCACGCCTTGGTGATCTCGGGCAAGATCTCGCCCATATCCGAGGCTGCCGGGACGAGTTCACACAGTTGGTCCCGTCGCACCCCGGCGATCTCGAGGAGTTCGTCAGAGAACTCCAACTTCGCCATGTCGAGCAGGCCAAGGGAGTCAGCGGTAGCGGCTGAGTCAATCCAGCGTCCGGTCATCGCGTGGGCAAGATAGGCGTGAACCCCGACGATCTTGTAGGCCTTGGAGAGGGTCTCGGGCTCGTTTTCTTTCAACCAGACGATCTTGTAGATGGAAGGGGTGGTGTCTGGCTGGAAACCGGAAAGTTGATGGATGCGCTCCGTGCCGATCCGCACAGCCTGGTCGGCGGCGCGTCCGTCGAGCCAAAGGATACCCGGACGCATCGGGTTACCCTCCTGGTCGACGAGGGCGAAGGACTGGCGTTGGATGGTGCAGCACATGAACGAGATCGCCGAACGCTGCTCAGCGGTCAGGTTCGAGACGGCAGCGCCGACGGCTTCATTCGTCGAACGCCACCAGTCGCGGGGGTCTTGCTCGTAGAAATCAACCTTGGGGGTTTGCATCGGGAACTCGACCTTGGCCTGAGACACCACGGTGCCGTGTTGGTCAACGACGATCGCCTTGGTACTGGTAGTCGACGAATCGACAGCAATCACGAGAGGGTTGTCAGCCATCAATGGACCTCCTCGTCCATGGGTAAATCCGGGGAAACCCCGTTGGTTAGTCAGTTGGGGCTCGGTGTTTGCCAGCCGAGCTGAAAGAGTGAACTTGCCGTCACGGGTGGGGTGGGGATCAAGTTGCGCTCACCGTCACCATCTTAACCGTCAAGCATAGTCAGGGCTAAGGACAATGACGGATTTGGAGCTTTGCATTATTCTGGAGTCCTGGTGACCCCTGCCGCTAGCGGCCCTCGATGACTAGCTCGCGCGCGATCGTTGGCGCAGGCAGGGTGAGGCTTAGTGATGAGGACGAACCGACGGGGAGACTATGTTTGATACCTTGCAAGAGCGGTTAGCGGCGACATTTAAGAACCTGCGGAGCAAGGGCCGACTCTCCCAGACCGACATCGATGCTACGGCTAGAGAGATCCGGGTTGCCTTACTTGAAGCCGACGTCAACTTGATGGTGGTGAAGAACTTCATCTCCCGGATCAAGGAGAGGGCAGCCGAGGCGGAACTGTCGAAGGCGCTCAACCCGTCACAGCAGATCATCAAGATCGTCAACGCCGAGTTGGTGGAGATTCTCGGCGGGCAAACCCGGCAGGTTCGGTTCGCGAAGAACCCGCCGACAGTGATTATGCTCGCCGGTCTCCAAGGTGCCGGTAAGACCACCTTGGCTGGCAAGTTAGCGAAGTGGATGAAGAAGTCTGGTCATTCACCGCTGCTGGTGGCCGCCGATCTGCAGCGTCCTAACGCAGTAACCCAGTTGCAGGTTGTTGGTAAAAGGGCTGGTGTGGCCGTGTTTGCCCCCGAGCCAGGCAACGGGGTCGGTGATCCGGTGGCGGTTGCTCGTGCCTCCATTGACGAAGCCGCACGCAAACTCTATGACGTGGTGATTATCGACACCGCCGGTCGTCTCGGCGTTGACGAAGAGATGATGGCCCAGGCCCGTCAGATCAAGGCGGTCACTCAGCCTCACGAGGTCTTGTTCGTCGTCGACGCCATGATCGGCCAAGACGCGGTGAATACTGCCCTGGCTTTCCAGGAAGGTGTGGGCTATGACGGTGTAGTCCTGACGAAACTCGATGGCGACGCCCGCGGCGGTGCGGCCTTGTCCATCCGTGAGGTCACCGGCACCCCGATCATGTTTGCCTCGAATGGTGAAAAACTCGATGATTTCGACGTCTTCCACCCGGACCGGATGGCGTCACGAATCCTGGGGATGGGCGATGTTCTGTCCTTGATTGAGAAGGCTGAACAGGCCTTTGACAAGGAAGAAGCCGCGCGTGCGGCCGATAAGATCGCC
This sequence comes from Actinomycetes bacterium, assembly GCA_023442485.1. Classification (GTDB taxonomy): domain Bacteria; phylum Actinomycetota; class Actinomycetes; order Propionibacteriales; family Propionibacteriaceae; genus JAEZZG01. The sequence continues at coordinate 25,757 of JAEZZG010000038.1, forward strand.
GCCGGCAGGGGCCAGTTCACCTTGCAGGATTTCTTGTCTCAGATGCAGTCTGTCCGCAAGATGGGGCCGCTGTCGAAGATCTTTGGCATGTTGCCTGGGATGGGGCAGATGAAGGAAGCCATCAATGCCATCGACGAAAAGGAGATTGACCGGATCGAGGCGATTATCTACTCGATGACCCCAGCCGAGCGTGCCGACGTCTCCATCCTCAATGGATCCAGGCGATCCAGGATCGCGTTGGGTGCAGGCGTGAAGGTTTCTGACGTCAATAACTTGGTCAATCGTTTCGTCGAAGCCCGCCGGATGATGGAATCTATGGCTTCGCGTATGCCTGGAATGGGTGGCCTCAACCGGTCTGCTAAGCGTCAGGCAAAGAAGAAGGGCAAGCGCGGATCAGGTAACCCCGCCAAACGCGCAGCAGAGGAAGCCGCGCGCCAAGCCAGAGCCGCCGAGCGTCAGGCTTCGACGCCGATGGGGGATATCGGCGCCATGGGTGGCTCCCCCTTCGGCAACTTTGGTCCGGGAGCTGCAGGCGGGGGTCTCGGTGGTGGCTTTGGGTCAATGGCAGCCGCCTTCGGTTCGGGTCAGGCGGCAGGCCAGCCTCAACTCAATGAGGCAGAGATGATGCGCGCACTCCAAGACATGCGGCGCAATGAACAGATCAACCAGCGAAATAGTCGCGGTCCGATTCGTTAGGACGGAGGGAAAGGGGCATCGTGTACATCGAGGGTTTCGTGTTGCCGTCGCTGGAGAGGGTCTATCTCGACACGGACGGCGGGGTAATTCGTCATCTTGACTCCCCGGCCCCGTCCACCACTCAGGGCCTACGCGGGGTCTACATTGCCCCGGCCTTGTGTGACCTGCACTGCCATATCGGTCTTGGCCCCAACGGGCCGGTATCCCTTGAGACGGCAGAGGAACAGGCGGTGACGGATCGTGACGCCGGGGTTCTCCTGGTCCGTGACGCTGGGGTCCCGATGGATACCAGGTGGCTGGATCGAAACAGTCAGATGCCCAAGATCATCCGGGCTGGCCGCCACATCGCCCGTCCGAAGCGCTACTTCCGTTACTATGCCAACGAGATTGAGCCGGAACAGTTGGTTGATGAAGTGGCCAGGCAGTCTGTTGCCGGTGATGGTTGGGTGAAACTTGTCGGCGACTGGATCGACCGTGAGGTTGGCGACTTAGGTTCACTGTGGCCTGCGGATATCGCTGCCGAGGCGATCGCGAAAGCTCACGAGCTTGGGGCCCGGGTGACCGCGCACTGTTTCGCTGAGGAATCCGTCCACGATCTCGTCCGTGCCGGGATTGACTGTATCGAACACGGTACCGGCCTCGATGATTCCACGATTGAGCTGATGGCCGATCACGGTGTCGGATTGGTCCCGACGATGTGCCAGCTCGAGAACTTCCCGACCTTCGCTCAGCAGGGAGAGACGAAGTTCCCCACCTACGCCGCCCATATGCGTGACCTTCATTCACGACGGGTGGAGACGATCGGCAAAGCCAAGGACGCCGGGGTGCGAATCTATGCCGGAACTGATGCCGGGGGTATTCGCAAACACGGCACCATTGCTGAAGAGCTTGAATTGCTGTCGCAGATCGGCGGGCCCGAGTTCGCTCTCGAGGCTGCGTCGTGGGGTGCTAGGGAGTTCCTGCGGGCCGGGCAACTGTGTGACGGAGATCCCGCTGACATGGTGATCTACCATTCCAACCCGCTTGATGACGCCAAGGCCGTAGGGCGGCCAGACGTGGTTGTCCTCAATGGAGTTGTGGTCAAGCGGTGACGGTGTCACTGCAAGTTACCGATATTTCGTCCCTGGTGTCATATCTGGCATAATCAGCGGTGCATCTGTGTCCATAGGGCCCTCTCAGACCTCCAGACGCAGGTTCCCCGGGTCGTAGGGTCGTGTCCCCACGCGTCCACGACAACCCACCCGTAACATCCGGCACTGCCGACAAAGTTTGTAGGAGATCCACACCCGTGGCAACGAAGATTCGTTTGAAGAGACTCGGTAAGATCCGCACCCCGCACTACCGCGTGGTCGTAATGGATTCACGCACCAAGCGTGATGGTCGCCCGATCGAGGAGATCGGTCAGTACCACCCGAAGAATGATCCGTCGATCATCACTATTGATTCCGAACGTGCCCAGTACTGGCTTGGTGTCGGTGCTCAGCCGACTGAGGCAGTGCGCAAGCTACTCCAGCTCACCGGCGATTGGCAGAAGTTCACCGGCGACAACTCGATCCCGGCTAACTTGGAAATGCCCAAGCCCCGCCCCGACAAGGTCGAACTGTTCAACAAGGCCTTGGCTGAAGGTGACGATGCCCCTGTGGTCGAGGCCATCTCTAAGAAGAAGGCTGACGAGGCTAGCGTTGAAGCCGACAGTGGCGAATCCGCTTCCGCCGAGGCTGAAGAAAAGACTGAAGAGGCTGAATAGTGTTAGCTGAGGCGCTAGAGCACCTGGTGCGCGGAATCGTGTCCTACCCGGATGATGTCCGGATTCGCATGAAGGAATTGCGTCGTGCTCGACTGCTTGAGGTGAGGGTTAGCCCCTCTGACATTGGCAAGGTTATCGGTCGGCATGGACGCACCGCGAACGCTCTGCGCACGGTGATCTCGGCTCTCGCCGGCCGCGAATCCGTCCGGGTCGACTTTGTTGACGTGGATCGTAGGCCACGCGGACGCCGCCGATAATCTCTTCCACCATGGTTGAAATACCAGAAGATGTGAGTGCCTCGCAGCAGCGGGGCACGCACTGGTTTACGGGGAATGACAAGGAACCATCATGGAATCTGTCGATCTAGTCTGGGCGGTCGTGGGCAAGGTTGGACGTGCCCGTGGGATTCGCGGTGACCTCTTCGTCGATGTGATCACCGATGAACCCGAACGCCGTTTTCTCCCCGGAGCCACCATGAAGCTGTCGGCTCCGGGCTGCCTGCCACGCGATTTCGTTACCGTCGACTCCGTCACAGAATCCGGTTCCCGGCTGATTCTGCATTTCCGCGAGATTCCGGACCGCACCGGCGCGGAAGAGATTCGCGGAGCCTTGCTGATGGCCAGGGTCGATCCTAGTGAGCGTCCCGACGATGACGACGAATTCTATGACCGTCACCTGATCGGCCTCGACGCTGTGGACGAAACCGGCAAGAGCCTCGGCACGGTGGCCGACGTAGTTCACTTGCCCGCACAGGACCTACTCGCTGTGGCCACCGACGGCGGGGAGGTGCTGGTTCCCTTCGTCAAGGCCATCGTCACTAACGTTGACCTCGACGCCGGGACCGTGCGGATCGCTGATACCCCAGGCCTATTTACCGTCGGAGACGTTGATGCGGATTGATATCGTCACCATCTTCCCCGACTATTTCTCCCCGTTGTCCTTGTCGCTGATCGGGAAGGCCGCCAATCAAGGATTATTCGAGATTCACACCCACGATCTTCGTGACTACACCCACGATCGGCACCGGACGGTCGACGACACCCCCTACGGTGGCGGGGCCGGAATGGTGATGAAGCCGCAGCCGTGGGGAGAATGTCTCGACGCCATCTACGCCCAGCTAGTCGCTGAGGGATTTGCGGCAACCACCCCCGCCCGGCCATCCGGTGACGACGATGCCGACGGGACCGAGTCGCCTGGGTCTCACCAGCCGAAACCGACCCTGATTTTCCCGACCCCCTCCGGGGAACAATTCACCCAATCCCTAGCCTGGGAGTTGTCCTCCCACGATCAACTCGTCTTCGGCTGTGGCCGATATGAGGGGATTGATCGGCGAGTGATGGATTGGGCAGCCGAGTGCTTCGACGTGCGCGAGATATCCCTGGGAGACTATGTCCTCAACGGTGGAGAGGTCGCGGTACTTGCCATGGTAGAAGCGATTGGGCGCTTGGTTCCCGAGGTCATCGGCAACCCTGAATCCTTGGTCGAAGAATCCCATTCACCCGAATCGGGCGGCCTCTTGGAATATCCGATCTACACCAAACCGGCGCTATGGCGTGGCCTCGAAGTACCTGCGGTCCTATTGAGTGGAGACCACGGCAAGGTCGCTGAGTTTCGTCGCCAGCAATCCCTGGAGCTAACCCGTCGGCGACGTCCAGATTTGATCCCTGACCAGTGATCGCCGCGATGGCCGGGTATGGCTAAGGCAGTGAGCTGCGAATCAGTCGCCGCGAAACTGTCCTCGAAATTTATTCAAACCTCAACGAGCCCGCGACAGTGGTGCTAGAGTCCCAGCAACAAGCAAATACTGCGAGTACATATCGAGTCCGCTCAACCCCCACCAGTTCTCCTGGGGGTCTTGACGCGGGCTCTCCTGTTTTATTTTCAGGGCTAATCAAACCCACTTCACTATCCAATGACGCATCGTTGAGGAGTTCTTATGGAGCGCTACATTCTCGGGATTGACAACGGAGGCTCGGTCACCAAGGCTGCCTTGTACAGGATCGACGGCACCATGGTCGCAGTTGAATCCCAGCCGGTAATCAGCACCGCCTTACATCCGTCCTGGAGCGAGCGGGACATGCTGGAGCTGTGGAGGGCCAACGTCGCGGTAATCCGCCGCGTCGTCGAGAGCTCCGGAATCGACAGCCGCGAAATATGCATGATCTCGCTCACCGGCCACGGCAACGGCATCTACCTGGTTGACGAAGTCGGCGCCCCGGTGCGGGCAGGGATCATTTCCAATGATGGACGAGCTTCCCCCATCGTCAAACGCTGGATTGATGACGGCAGCTACTCCAGGTACTGCTTCGACAAATCCATGCAGTCCCTGTTCTCTGGTGGCCCGCTGCCGATCATGAAGTGGCTCGACGAGAACGAGCCCGGGGTGTGTGACCGCACCGCCTACGTCGTCATGGCCAAGGACTATATCCGTTACATGATGTCGGGGGTCATGGTCGCCGAGGCTACTGACATGTCATGTACCAACCTCTATGACATGAATACCCGCGAGGCATCCCCGTCAATGCTGGAAGATATGGGGCTGGGGAAGTGGGCTCAGAAACTACCTCCTGTCGTGCAGTCCTCCCAGGTGTGCGCCACCGTCCTTCCCGCCGTCGCGGCGATGACCGGCCTCGCTGCTGGCACACCGATTTGTGGCGGGACCTCCGATATCGCCGGGGCTGCGATTGGCACCGGCGCCGTCCAGGACCGCAAACTCTCCATCGTCACCGGAACCTGGTCGATCAATAACTACTTCGACTCCCAGCCCGTTGTGGACCCGGAACTCTTCGTGTGCACCGAGTCGCCGATGCCGGGGCAGTTCTTGATCACCGAGGGCTCCCCGACATCTGCGTCGAACCTGGAATGGTTCGTCAACCAGGTGTTGAAGAAGCTGCCGGGGTACCAGTCAAAGAGCAATGGTGAGCTCTACGAGGTCTGCAACGGCCTGGCGTTCTCCGAGGATGCCGAGAAATCCTCGATCGTCTTCACCCCTTACGTCTTCGGTTCCTACCTTCATCCAGGGGCCCCGGGTGCGTGGGTCAATGTGACCAATGCTGACTCCCTCACCCAACTCGTGCGGGCAATCTATGAGGGTGTCGCCTTCTCCCATCGCGAACACATCGACCGTCTACGCGGATTCGCCAAGGTGTCTGATTCCGCCAGGATCACCGGTGGCGTCACCAACTCGGCACCGTGGATGAAGCTGTTCGCCGACGTCTTGCACATCCCGCTCGAAGTCGTTGACGTCAAAGAGGGCGGAATCTTGGGTGCGGTGATGGTCGGCGCCGTCGCTAGCGGAGACTATCGCGATGTTTTAGAAGCAGCAGAGGCGATGGTTCCAGAGCCGACGGTGATCGAGCCCGATCCTGCCACTTATGCGATGTATGACGAAAAATATCGGATGTGGCTAGAGACAGCGGTGGCGCTTCAAGACTGAAAATGCGAAACGACTTGCCGTTGAGTGCTCGAGGCAAGTTTGAAGGTTTGGTGTAATCGCCAGACTTGTGGCGGTGAAAAGATGAGAACAAAGGAGTTCTAAGTGAGCGAAAAAAGGAAGATCTTGTGTGTTGCAGACGGCGGAATCTCGGCGGAGTTATTTGCTGAGTTTCGCCAGTTGGAGGAGCTTGGCGCTGAAGTCGTCATTATTGACGACGACCAGATTACGTCAATCACTCAGGTGACTGATCGAATGGGGATCATTGAAAAAGGTGGCGTTGACGCGGCTCCCACTTTGCCGGCTCTCGTGGACAACTGCGCCGACGCGGACGTGATCTGCGTCCATGTGGCCTCGATCAATCGCGAAGTGATCGAGGCGGCGAAGAAGCTCAAGGTTGTCGGGATTTTGCGTGGGGGCATCGAGAATGCTGACCATGAGGCTCTGAGAGCTAGGGGAGTGACGCTGATCAACGCCCCGTGGCGCTCAGCCAACGCGGTGGCAGATTTCACGGTGGGCATGATGGTGTGCGAAAACAAGAATATCGCCCGTTCGCACATGTATCTCCATCAGGGGCGCTGGGTGAAGAAGTATATTAACCAGGGCTACATTCACGACATGCGCAAATGTACGGTAGGTTTGATTGGTCTCGGAAATATCGGGCGGAGAGTTATTCAGCGTCTTGCCGGTTTTGAATGCCATATCGTTGGTTACGATCCGTTCATGCCGAAGGATAAAGTCGGTGACTTCGACATTGAGATTGTCGATTCCCTCGACGACCTGGTGGGAAGGTGCGACTTCATCTCTTTGCATCTGCGAACCTCGCCGCAGTCCCACCACCTGATCAACCGTGAGGTGTTGGCGAAGATGAAACCCACCGCGTATCTGATCAACACCGCCCGCGCAGATCTTGTTGATGAGGAGGCGCTGGTAGAGGCGTTGAAGGCGAGGGCGATCGGCGGGGCTGCGGTGGACGTGTTCGACACCGAACCATTACCGGCCGATCATCCCTATCTGGAGCTGGACAACATCACCCTGACCTCACACCTGGCGGGGACGTCTGTGGACACGATGGCGACATCAGTCGAGATCGGCGTCGCCGATGTGGCTAGGTGGCTGCGCGGCGAGCCGATGGAGAATGTCTGCTACTAGGTTGGTCGCGGTTGCTGACGGTGCGGCGTGGTGCCGTCAGCAACCGTAGAAAGCCAAGCATTTCTGCGCGAAAAGAAATTATTTATAAAACGGAATCTTTTCCAAAATGCCGGATGTGTAGTTGTTGCTTCCGAGATGGTCAATAATTGATGCAATTTTGGGCAAGTTTTTCCGTCATCGCGTCGGTTTTGACTACAGTTGAGCCGTGGCGAAAAAACTTATTACCCAGATTGAAGGGCCTAGCCCTCACCAGCGGGCAGTGCGGTCGACGATCGCGCTGAAGTGCCTCATGGCTATCACCGGGCTTTTCCTGGTGTTCTTCCTGCTGTTTCACATGTTCGGCAACTTTAAGTTGCTGATGGGCGCTAATGAATACAACCATTACGCCGAGTTCCTGCGTGAGTTCCTCTACCCGATTCTTCCCAAGAAGGTCTTCTTGTGGATCTTTAGGGTGACGTTGCTCCTGGCTGCGATCTTGCACATGTGGTCCGCAGTCAAGCTCACCTACCGTAACTTCGAAGAGCGCGGCTCCAGTCGGGCCCGTTATGCCCGCCAGCGCTACATGGAGAAGTCCTTCGCGGCTCGTACCATGATTTGGGGCGGCATCATCATCGCGCTGTTCTTGGTTTTCCACCTCCTCCAGTTCACGGCTGAAGTGGTTACTGTCGGCTACCAGGGGTCGACGACTCCTTACGAGCGCGTCTACCACGGCTTCCAGATGGATCACTGGTGGGTCCTTGTGGTGTACACGATCAGCATGCTCGCCGTATGCACCCACATCTTCCACGGCTTCTTTAGTGCATTCTGCACCCTTGGTGCCAATGTGGGGCCGCTGGCGAAGCGCATCTTGAAGGCGTGTTCGGTCCTGATTGCCGTGATCCTCTTCGTCGGATTCATGTTCCCGCCGTTCCTGATCTTCTTTGGGGTGATTTAGCAATGAGCATCGTTACTGAGAAAAACACCATGCGTCCCGGAGATGAGGAGTACTACGTCACTGGTGACGAGATTCGCGATACCAAAGCCAATCTTGACCTCCCCATCGATAAGGTCTGGAGTGACCGCAAGTTCAAGGCGGCTCTGGTCAACCCATCCAACCGTCGTAAGCTGCGTGTGATCATCGTTGGTACTGGCCTCGCCGGTGGCGCTGCTGCCGCCTCCCTGGGTGAAGCTGGATACAACGTCGACAACTTCTGCTACCAGGATTCTCCGCGTCGAGCACACTCCATTGCTGCTCAGGGCGGTATCAACGCGGCAAAGAACTACAAGAACGACAATGACTCGGTCTATCGTCTGTTCTACGACACCGTCAAGGGTGGCGACTACCGCGCTCGCGAGACGAATGTCTACCGCCTGGCTGAGGTCTCGGCCAACATCATTGATCAGTGTGTCGCTCAGGGCGTCCCCTTCGCTCGCGAATACGGCGGCCTCCTCGACAACCGATCCTTCGGTGGCGTCCAGGTGCAGCGTACCTTCTATGCTCGTGGTCAAACCGGCCAGCAGTTGCTGATCGGTGCCTACCAGGCTCTCGAACGTCAGGTCGCTGCCGGAACCGTCACCATGCACACCCGTCACGAAATGATGGAACTCATCGTCGTTGATGGTCGTGCTCGCGGCATCGTGACCCGTGACATGGTCACCGGCAAGATTGAATCGTGGCTCGCTGATGCGGTCGTCTTGGCTACCGGTGGCTACGGCAACGTCTTCTTCCTCTCCACGAATGCGATGGGCTGTAACGTCACCGCTGCGTGGCGCGCACACCGCAAGGGTGCATATTTCGCTAACCCGTGTTTCACCCAGATTCACCCCACCTGTATCCCGCAGCACGGCACCAACCAGTCCAAGCTGACCTTGATGTCGGAGTCGCTGCGTAATGACGGTCGCATTTGGGTGCCGAAGAAGGCAGAGGACTGCTCTAAGGATCCTCGCGATATTCCTGAAGAGGATCGCGATTACTACCTCGAGCGGATCTACCCGTCCTTCGGTAACTTGGTTCCTCGTGATATCGCGTCTCGTCAGGCCAAGAATGTCTGTGACGAAGGTCGCGGTGTTGGCCCGGTCGTCAAGGAAGTTGACGCTGAGGGCAACATGCAAGAACGTCGTCGCGGCGTCTACCTGGACTTCGCAGAAGCCATCGGGCGCATGGGCAAGGCCCAGGTGTCGGCTAAGTACGGCAACCTGTTCGACATGTACGAGCGCATCACCGGTGACGATCCCTACGAGGTTCCGATGCGGATCTACCCGGCAGTTCACTACACCATGGGCGGGGTGTGGGTTGACTACGACCTGCAAACCACCATCCCTGGCTTGTACTGTGCCGGCGAGGCTAACTTCTCCGACCACGGTGCCAACCGTTTGGGCGCCTCGGCTCTGATGCAGGGTCTGGCAGATGGCTACTTCGTCTTGCCTAACACCATCAACGATTACCTGGCCAAGGGCCCGTTCGAGCCGCTCACCCAGGATCACCCGGCCGTCGTTGAGGCTCGCACGGATGTGGAAAACCGGATCAAGAACCTCCTCTCCATCCAGGGCGAGCGCACGGTCGACTCGATCCACAAGGAACTCGGCCACATCATGTGGGAGTACTGCGGTATGGATCGCACCGAGGCTGGTTTGAAGAAGGCCATCGGTATGATTCGCCAACTGCGCGAAGAGTTCTACACCAACGTCAAGGTCACCGGTGTGAACGAAGACTTCAACCAGACCTTGGAGAAGGCAGGCCGACTGGTCGACTTCTTCGAGCTGGGTGAGTTGATGTGCATCGACGCCCTACAGCGTCGTGAGTCTTGTGGTGGTCACTTCCGTCACGAGTCTCAGACTGAGGACGGCGAAGCTCTGCGTCACGATGACGAATATCTGTACGTCGCTGCATGGGAGTACACCGGTACCGGCAACAAACCTGTGCTGCACAAGGAGGCCCTGGAGTACAAGGCCATCGAGCTGAAACAGAGGAGCTACAAGTGAAACTCACACTGCAAATCTGGCGTCAGGCCAATAAGGACACCAAGGGCAAATTGGTCTCCTACGAGCTGGATGGTGTCTCCGAAGACATGTCTTTCCTTGAGATGCTCGACATGCTCAACGAACAGCTCACCGTCAAAGGCGAAGAACCTGTGGCATTCGATAACGACTGCCGCGAAGGTATCTGTGGCCAGTGTGGCGTGGTCATCAACGGTATCGCCCACGGCGGTATGCACACCACCACCTGCCAGCTCCACATGCGCAACTTCGCCGATGGCGCGACAATCTCGATTGAGCCCTGGAAGGCTGAGGCATTCCCGATCATCAAGGACCTCGTCGTCGACCGCAGCGCATTGGATCGTCTAGTCCAGTCCGGCGGGTTCATCTCGGTGAACACCGGTGCAGCACCCGACGCCCACGCCAACGTCGTCCCGAAGCGCAATGCTGATCGTTCCTTCGATAATGCGGCGTGTATTGGCTGTGGCGCCTGTGTCGCCGCTTGTCCGAATGGTTCGGCAATGCTGTTCACCTCGGCGAAGATCACCCACCTGGCCATGCTGCCGCAGGGCCAGCCGGAGCGTTACTCACGGGTCAAGACCATGATTGCCCAGCATGATCACGAGGGCTTTGGCGGTTGCTCCAATATCGGTGAGTGTGCTCAGGTCTGCCCGAAGGAGATCCCGCTCGAGTCGATTAGTCAGCTCAACCGCGATCTGATTGCATCGCTGTTCCGCAAGGACAAGATGCGTAATCACTAAGTCGATGTAGGCTCCCCGGCTCTTGCCCTTGGCATCACCAGGGAGCCGCTTCACCACCAATCGCCACCTGTCCTCGGCTGGGGAACTATTCTCAGCCGAGGACAGTTGAGTTTTACCCCGGAACCACTCTTCACCATCAGTACCCACGCCGGTCAGCCACTCCTCCAGTCACCATCGAGTCTCGGGTCGGTTTTCTTCTGCCGATTCGCACGGTTTCTTAGTTGAGACGAGGTTTCCAGCCTCGTTGAAGAGTTAGCTCGCCACGGATTAGCGAAAACCACATCGTTGTGGAAGAATAACTAGCTGTTGTTCGGTATGTTCAGCTCCTGCCACAGGGGGATTGTCTGAAGATACGGAACCTTGTAAGCATTTCACGAGTGTCCTGTGGCACTGGCGAGGAGAAAACAATGAGCAATCTCATCGACGCTGTAGACGCTGCTGCGCTGCGCGACGACATCCCGGCTTTCCGCCCTGGCGATAATGTTCGCGTTCACGTCAAGGTCATCGAAGGTTCCCGTTCCCGCATCCAGGTTTTTGCCGGTGTCGTGATCGCCCGCTCCGGTGACGGAGTCCGCGAAACCTTCACTGTCCGCAAAATCTCCTTCGGCAAGGGTGTTGAGCGTACCTTCCCGGTTCATTCTCCGATCATCGACAAGATCGAGGTTGAGCGTCGCGGTTCAGTCCGTCGCGCGAAGCTCTACTACTTGCGTGGCCTGCACGGCAAGGCCGCCAAGATCAAGGAGAAGCGCGAGAACTAATCTTCGCGGAATGATCCCGGCGCAATCACTGCGTCGGGATTTTCTTTTGCCCTTGACCCTGGACGTAGAATCTATCTGAAGGTCTATGCCGGGCCTTTGTGTCAGCCAGGAGGATGAGAATGGGCAAATTGTCGTCGTTACTGCCCAGATTGGGAGGCGATGAGGCCAGGGGCACATCCTCCGGTGATTCGCAGAAGCCAACCTCGCAGTCACCGTCAACGACGGCACCATCTTCACCTGACTCTACCCAAGCCAGCCCATCAAGTATTTCTGGAGCCCAGCCGCCCAGCGAAGGCTCAGTGAAGAAATCGACCCCACGGCGTGCCGCGAAAGAGAAGAAGTCTTTGCCGGTGCGGATTCGCAACGCGGTGTTTGAGTTCATCGTGGTGATCTTGTGCGCGGGGCTGCTAGCTACCTGCCTGAGGGTTTTCGTTTTCCAAATGTTCGAGATTCCGTCGTCATCGATGGAAAACACGCTCCAAATCAAAGACCGTGTCGCGGCACTGAAATCGGCTAGTTACGGCCGCGGGGACGTCGTCGTCTTCCAAGACCCTGGAAATTGGCTATCGAACCCTCCTACCCCAAGGACAGGGATCGGCCACTTCATGGAGCTGATTGGTTTCTTGCCGTCTACCAAACACGGCTACCTGGTCAAGAGAATCATCGGAATGCCCGGGGATCGAGTCAAGTGCTGTGATATAGATGGCAGGATTTTGGTCAATGATTATCCCCTTGACGAGCGCGACTACCTGTTTTCCTCGGGTAACTTCACGTCGAGCCCATCGGCCACCGAGTTCGACGTGGTGGTTCCAGCCGGGCATGTATTCGTGATGGGTGATCACCGCAACTCATCCCAGGATTCTCGCTGCCATCTGCCCGAGCGGGTGCCCGGGGAGCCAGAGGGGATGTCTGGATTCGTCCCGGTGCAGAATATCGAAGGGCCGGTGAGGTTCATCGTTGCACCGATCTCGAGATGGCAGAAATTGAGCACACCGGCAACTTTTGCCGACGTGCCAGATCCCGCCACACCAGCTCCGTCCGAGCCGATCATCTTCAATATCGGGCCGGGTTGCTGATGGTAAAACTATCTGGTCGAGCAGGGCAGACGCGGACGTCTCACCCCGCCCCCGTCGTCGTGGCGGATCGGTACCGCTACGAAGAGGAACTGCGTCAATCAGGTTTCTCCCTCGTCGCCGGAGTTGACGAAGCTGGACGCGGAGCCTGTGCCGGTCCGCTGGTGGCAGCCGCTTGTATCCTCCCCCCTCGTGAGGTCTATGAATGCGTCGGCGTCGATGATTCCAAGAAACTGACTCCGAAACGTCGGCAGGCGGCCTACGACGACATCATGGCTAACGCCGTGGCGGTCGCTTGGGTGCGGATTGAAGCCGATGAGTGTGACCAGTTTGGCATCCAAGAAGCCAATATCCAGGCACTAAGACGGGCCGTGTTGAGGCTCGATCCTCAACCCGATTATGTTCTTTCGGACGGGTTCGCGGTGACGGGATTGCCGATGCCGTCGCTGCCGATGATCAAAGGCGACCAACTGTGTGCCTGCATCTCCGCTGCGTCGATCATCGCCAAAGTCACCCGCGATGAGATCATGACAAACTATGATCGTGAATATCCCAGGTATGGTTTCGCCGTACACAAGGGGTATGCCACCTCGGCACACCAAGCTGCCCTCGATGAATTCGGCCCCAGCCAGATTCATCGGTTGACGTACGCCAATGTTGCGAGAACGAGGATCAGATGAGCACCGCAGATGAACTAGAGAACTACGAGAACCAGCTTGAGTTGGGGCTCTATCGCGAATACAAGGATGTCGTCGGGATTTTTACCTATGCCGTTGACACTGAGCGACGGTTCTATCTGTGCAACAGTGTTGATTTGAAGGTGCGCACAGAAGGGTCGGACGTCTACTACGAGGTCTCCATGGGGGATGCTTGGGTGTGGGATCTCTACCGTCCTGCCCGATTCGTCAAATCCGCAAAGGTACTGACATTTAGGGACGTATCGATCGAAGAGATCGCCCACACCGACTTTGAGATGCCTGAGGCGCGGTAGAAGTATTTGGCCTCGCGTTTGCCTCGCTCGATTCGCGTGGGAAGCGGGGCTTCGTTGGGCTCACCCTCTGGCGTCGCAGAAGTGCACGGCGGTGAGGTTGTGGGACGGTGGCGAGGCTACCTCGAGATTTGCCAAGGGCAGGTTTGGGCCTAGTCCGAGGTCGATGGCGTCGACGAAATCGTGACCCAAGTCTGTGCGGGCACGCTGTGAATAACTGGCAAGGGTACATCTGGTCTGCGATACCTGGTATCGGAGGCCAACATGATAGAAACACAGCACAGCTCCCCGTCGAAGGCTTGGCGCAGCTCAGCCTTTGCTGGCGGCGGGAAGAGCCCCGCCCTTGGTATTGCGGACGCGGCGGAGTCTGCAGTGCGGACGCCACCGGCGCCGAAACCTGCGGGCAACGGTTCTCAACGGCAAGGACGAACCTTCACGCACACCTATTCGTGGGATCAGCTCGCCCATACTTCCTTGGGAGGTAGAGGTGAAGATGTTGCGGCAGAGTATCTTCTTGGCCTCGGCTGGACGATACTCGATCGCAACTGGCGTTGCCGTCATGGCGAGATCGACATCATCGCTACTGACGGAGACACTCTCGTTTTCGTCGAGGTCAAAACCAGGCGCGGCCAAGGATTTGGGTCTGGGCTGGAGGCTATCACCGCCACGAAGTTAGCCAGGATTAGACGTCTCGTCGGGGTTTGGCTTGGTGAACACCGCTGGCATGGGCAAGCCATCCGGATTGACGCGGTCGCGGTGTTGAAACTTCCCGGCTTTGAACCAACCATCACCCACGTCGAGGGGGTGGAATGAGTTCCAGCTCTGCTTGGTCGGTTGCCCTGGTCGGCATGGACGTCACCATGGTTGAGGTTGAGGCTGCGATCAGTGCCGGGCTTCCCCGAACAGTACTGGTCGGGTTGGCCGACACTGCTCTCTACGAGGCCAGAGATCGATGCCGTTCTGCCTTTGCGGCTAGTGGACTGACCTGGCCGCAGTCTCTGGTGACGATTAATCTCAGCCCTGCCTCGTTGCCAAAAACGGGGAGCCATTTCGATTTGAGTATCATCGCGGCTGTGCTTGGAGCCAGTCAGGTGGTTGAGAGCGCACGATTCGCCAAGACCGTCATGATGGGGGAGGTCGGGCTAGACGGGAGAGTGAGGCCGGTCACCGGCATCCTTCCTGGGTTGATTTCCGCTGCCGGTTCGGGCTTCACCACTGCCATAGTTCCGGTCTCCCAGGTTAACGAAGCCCGTCTCGTTGACGGGATCGAGGTCGTCGGAATCGCAACTGTGGCGGATTTGGTAGCAGCCCTGTCTGGTCAAGTGGTCGCTGAGCTACCGAGGGCTGTCGAACAACCCGTCACTAACCAAGGCTCAGAACTTGATTTGCAAGATGTCATCGGTCAACCCACAGCCAAGTGGGCATTGGAGGTCGCTGCCGCAGGACGACACCACCTGGCCTTCTATGGCCCACCAGGGGTTGGGAAAACCCTGTTATCAGAACGGATGACCTCGATCCTGCCTGATCTCAACGATGAGGAATCCGTTGAGGTTTCTGCAATTCATTCCATCGCCGGGCATGATCTCAGCTTCGGGTTGATCCGTCGTCCTCCCTACCAGAGTCCACACCACAACGCCACTATCCCTGCTCTCGTCGGTGGGGGATCACGCATTCCCCAACCGGGAGCCATTTCCCTAGCCCATCGAGGGGTTCTGTTCCTCGACGAGGCACCTGAGTTTTCTTCCCGAGCTCTTGAGGCGTTGCGCACCCCGCTTGAATCGGGCAAGGTGACGATCTCTCGAGCCCGGCTCACCGCTACCTATCCAGCCAGGTTTCAACTCATCCTGGCCCAGAATGATTGCCCTTGTGGAATGTATTCGATGCCACAGGGAGGCTGCAGATGTTCAGTGCCCGAGATCAGGCGTTACCAGAATCGTATTTCGGGGCCGATCCGCGACCGCATCGACATCCACGTCAGGCTGTTTCCACTGCGGAAGTCTTTGCTGAAATCGGTGCCAGCCGGTGACACCTCCGCGATCATCAAAGACCGTGTTGAAGAAGCCAGGGGGCGTGCGCGGATCCGGTTACGAGGGACGGTGTGGACGACGAACGGGGAAGTCCCGGGCAGCTATCTCCGCAAAGAGCTCAGCCTACCTGCCGATGTTGCCATCCTTGATGAGGCCATGAAGAGGGGCCAAATGAGTCTGAGAGGGGTGGATCGGGTATTGCGGATCGCATGGACTCTGGCTGATCTCGCCGGGTGTGAACGAATCAACGGAGAGCATTTGAGATCAGCCATGGCCCTACGCACAGCGACGACGTGAGGAGAAAGAACATGAGGAAAGACCCGGAGCTAAGGGTTCGACGTGGGGTAGGACGTGGATTATTTCTTGTCGCCATCCTCTACTGCGCCGTGAAGGAGTGCCATGTCTGAGCCCACTTTGTTTGACTCGGGAGTCGAACTTGTTCGAGTAACAGAAAACTTGTCACTGCCATCACCTGATGTGGTCACCGCATCGAAGGCTATCCCGATGCCTCAATGTTGTGCACACGAGGACGGCTGGGAAGAGGAGCGTTTCTACAGGGCGGTACTGAGTTGCGTCGTCGACAGCGGCTCTCCGGTTCTGAGCATGTTGATGGAGCAATTCAGCGCGCCACTTCTGTGTGAGTTGATCTGCCATCGAGATCCGAGGGTTCCACCCAGTTGGTCGAGGCGAATGGAAAGCCTGGAGATTGAGGATCAGCTTAGGCGAGCCAGTGATGTCGGGGCGAGATTTGTCATCCCAGGCGATCAGGCATGGCCGTCCCAACTCGGTGACCTCGACCACGTCGATCCCTACCATCGGGTCCACGGGTCACCCGTGGGGTTATGGGTTTTGGGCAATGTCGACGCTCTGACTTGCCATCAGGCTGTCTCTATCGTCGGCGCTAGAGCGAACTCGAATTATGGGGAGGTAGTAACTCGAGAAATTGCCGCTGATCTTGCCTCTCCGGTCCGGGTCGATCTGTGTGATTCGATCGAGATCAACAGGCCATGTAGTTCGGTGGCGGATCGTGACGAGCGAACCGGTGGGGCTGATCTGATCGTCGATGATGAGGGTTCGGATAGCCATCGTCTCCAGGGCA
The DNA here is from genome assembly GCA_023442485.1 of Actinomycetes bacterium. Taxonomy (GTDB): domain Bacteria; phylum Actinomycetota; class Actinomycetes; order Propionibacteriales; family Propionibacteriaceae; genus JAEZZG01. Next base: position 42,446 of record JAEZZG010000038.1, read on the forward strand.
GTGATGTCAGAGCAGGTTGGACAATTGTCTCTGGCGGTGCATTCGGGATTGATAGCTACGCGCATCGAGGAGCGCTCAACGTCGATGGAGTGACTATCGCCGTCATGGCTTCTGGGCTCGATGACCTCTATCCGCGTGCTCACCAACAGTTATTCGAGGAGGTCACTGATCGAGGTGCCCTCATCTCTGAATATCCTTGCGGTAGACGTCCTACTAGGGCGAGTTTCTTAGTCAGAAACCGGCTTGTCGCGGCGCTGAGCCAGGGAACCATCGTGGTCGAGGCCGCCGCCAGATCAGGGGCTAAGAACACTGCTGCCTGGGCGCAGATATTGTCTCGGTTCGTCGGTGCCGTCCCTGGTTCTGTCTACGCCCCGACCTCGCAGACTCCGAATTGGATGATTCGCGATCGTGAGGCGGAACTGGTGACATGTGCCAATGATGTTCGAGCATTCATGGAGCCGGTGACCAGAAACCTCAATCTGCCACGCGAAGGCGCGGTGCGGTGGATCGACCAACTACCTGCCGATCACAAGTTAGTCTATGACGCTATTCCGGGCAGAGGCAGGGTGAATCTGGATGAGATCTGTCTGGTTAGCGGCCTCGACGTGCGCAAGGTCAGCGCGATCATGGCGAAGCTGAATGAGGACGGACGCGTGACCAGTCACCACGACGGATCATGGTCGTTGGTGCGTCGATGATTCTTCAAGGCAGGGGATTACAGGATCGAGGAAGTGCAGGACAGGACGGAGGTGGATCTTCTGGTTCGAGTCCATCCTGAGACATCTTCGCGTAGATTGGAGTCAGGCATCAACGCCGCGACAACGATGTATGGAATCAGCTCACCCAAGGACGCGATGGCACCAACCTCATTTTCCCTCAACAGTGATCAGAGAACAGGCAAGAGAGGTCAGTGACAAGGTGAAAACGATTCCGTATCCCACCCCCGAATCTCCGGTCGGAGTAGTGCTCGACATGGATGGAACCCTCGCTTCCACCCACTCGGTCAGTGATTTCGCCATTGATGTGCTCGCGCGACTTCAAGATCGGGGCCTAATCCCGATTCTGCTGACTGGCAGAGCTGAAACATCTCCGATGGATGTGGCCAAAGCTGCCGGGCTCACTAGCCCATTCGTGTCTAATGCTGGCGGTTTAATCACGAGCCCGACGACGGGGGAGCGTCTTCATGAGTTCCCCATCGACCCAGGTGTCGTGGCTGGCTATATCGACTACGCCCTCGATCACGGCCTGCTGCCTTTTGTATTTCAGCCGGACGAGTATTTCACTGTGGGTCAAACCTGGGCTAGCGCAGAATTATCCGAGATCAATTCTGCTCCGGTGACAATCCTGGATAATCCTGACGAACTTCCTCGCGATCACGTCCTCAAAATGGTGTTCGCCGGTGACCCGGATCACATTCGGCTTCTTTCCGACGATCTCGCCAGGTGCTGTCCGCTGATGAAACTGTCTCTGGACCGCTATCTTGAAGGATCGGCACCCGCGTCGACGAAGGCAAATAGCTTAGCTATCGTCCTCGACATCCTCGGGCTCACGACAGATCGGTGCCTAGGTTTCGGAGACGGTGTAACCGATGTTGCCTGGCTTTCTCAAATGGCCTACGCGGTGGCCCCTGACAACGCTTTCACTGAGGTTAAGGATGTCGTCGACGATGTGATTGAGCACCATTCCACCGACTCAGTCGCGCGCTTCTTAGCTGAGACATACCTATCTTGATTGGCGATGGTAACCATGAAATCTGTGCGACCAACCAACGTTTCTGAGCTCGTCATCATCACTGATATTGACGGCACCCTTGCTCGTACCCATGACGTGTCGGATTACACTTTCAGTGTTTTGCAGCGCCTGGCACGAGCCGGAGCAAAAACCATTATCGTCACCGGGCGCTCCGAGCCGTCAGCGATGGCGATTGCCCGCAGGATCGACCCTGATTCTGGGCTTGTTGTCTCAAACAATGGCGCCTTGATTTCGCATGTCGCCACCGGAGAAAGAATTTTTGAAGACAATATTGACCAACGCTTCTGTCGGGACGTGATCGATTTTTGTGCCGGTACCGACTATGTGGCTACCGTGTTTTGCCCAGACGACGTGTATGTAGAACAAGACGGATGGCCGTTTGAGCTGATGACTGTCCTCAATGGCCTTACTCCGGTCCTGGTAGATGACTGGTCGACAGTCCCTCTAGATCGAGCATTGAAAGTGATGGTCGGGATGCATGAGTCTCGCTTTGCCGAGATGTCGGGCCCGCTGTTAGAGAGATTCCCCATGTTTATGGCGACGTTGCCAAACTATGTGGAGACGAGTTCGCCGACGGCGAGTAAAACCACGTCGGTGCCTGCAGCGATGAAAGCTCTTGGCTTGGATTTCAGCCAGGCGATCGGATTTGGAGACGCGCAAAACGATGCCGGATGGCTCAGCCAGGTCGCCTGGGCTGTGGTGCCGGAATCGGCCTACCCGCACATGCGTGAACTCGCCGACGAAGTGATTGGCCCGCACTATGAGGATTCGGTCGCTCACTACCTAGAACAAACCTACCTGAGTTGAGGGGACGAAGCACCTAGCTGATAGTTGAGTGGGCGTCCTAGAAGATGGGGAGAGGCGCTGGTGTGTAGTCGGCCTGGGGTTTGCGGTGAGCTCAGGCGGTCAACGATAGGTTCGACCGTCCATGTCTACGGTCACTGCTCCTACCGGCGATTTCACCCGGATAGCGAGTGGATGTCCATCGTGGTTGAGCCGCGTCAGCGACCAGGATTCGACGGAATCTGAGGTGATCCCTAGCCGTGCCATGGCGGCGGAGAGTGCAGTCAAGGCTTGTTCTCCGGTCACCCGCGAAGCTTTGAATGGGCGGTCGTGATTGGGTTTGAGGCACGAGTACATGTCGATCCCTGTCGATACGGATGAATCATCTCCGAGACGTTCTCCGCGGATAAAGGCAGGACGGCACTGCTTGTCGCCGATCGTCATCTCCACGCCGGCAACAGTTGCAGTCGTCGTTGACCGATGTGGCGACGCTGACGACTGGTCCGGGGCTGTTGCTGGCGTCGACTCCGAGAGCTGGTCTGGACGGGAGTCTTGATCTTGGTCTGCTCCTTGATCTGGCTGCCGGTCTGGGTCTCGGTCTAGGTGACTAGGCCAGTGCGGACTAAGCGATGACTGTGCTGATGACGGTGAAGGCGCCGGTGAAGGTGAAAACTGATCCGACCCCGTCGCCGCAGCGTCATTATTGGTGACCTCGATCGAGGTGATGGCTCCGTCTTGAAGTAGCTGATCCGCCTCGTCAAGGATGGTCTGGATTCCGGAGGCTGTGAATAGATCAATCTCAGTAACGTCTTGAGCCCCCAGCGTGACTTTGCGAATCTTGGGCCAGGGGTTCTTGTCGGAGACACAGCTTTGAGTCGCGAGCAACTCACCTGAAAATGACGCACGAAGACGCACTTCCGGGAAGGCCGAATCCGCACATGGCCCCTCGTGCTGAGCCTGGTGAATGAGGGCAACGATGTCGATTTGTGAAGCCGACATGATCCCGGCTGGTTGAGAGTTGTGGGTCGCGACCTGACGGATTTCGTCTGCGTTTGACCACACCACGTCGCGATCTCCTTGGCGAAAAACAACGTGGATGACGTCTGGTTCGACGCGTACTTCAACGATCTGGTCAGAGTCGGCGGCACGGACGATATCGACGAAGCTGGTGTGGGCTAAGCGAGGGTCAGACATATTCGTGGCGCCAGGAGCCGAAGAACTGCAGCCGGCAGTCGCCATTGCGCAGGCAATGGCAATGCCTGAAGCGAGAATTCTTCTGTGTCTCATCTCAACCCCTGGACGTGCTGGCATGGACCGGTGTCCGCGACGGCATGAACGGGCCCATTCTACCCAGAGACCGGCCAGAAAAGATCGAGGGACGGCTGGCTGTGGTCTTGGGTTCCATCAAACGTCAACATGTCAATGCTGTCGAAGTCACGAGACATTCCGTTTATCGTTTTTGAACGGGTCAGACCGGATCGACGCCGGTTTGCGCACCGCTACCACTAAACCTCTTTGACTAAATCCAGCAAGTCATCCCAGTAAGTCAACGCTGCTGGCTCGTAAACCATGTGCCGGTCATCGTCACCTCTTATTTCGTAATACCCGGCTGGGAGGTAACGCCCATCGGGTAGCCGGTACAGGCCATCCTCGTCAGTCCACAACCCATCAGGCAGATAGGCAGTCCAGTCCTCGAGAAGCTCATCATCATCCTCTACGTCAGGATCATCAATACCAACGATCCTGTAATTGCAATAGTTAGGGTAGTCGCCTTCGATGAACTCGCTATAGCGCGCAATTTTATCAATATCGATCATGGCTGTTGCGTCCTTCTGTTAGAGAAGTGGTTGAGTAATCAGTCTCCCGCGGTCGCTCGTAGCGCTCAACACCTCGATCTTGATACCAATCTTACCTAGTTCCTTCGTAGCGCTTTCGTTATAGGCAGACCACAATTTTTCTTTGACGGGAACGCTTTCGTCGACAAGCTCGTCTTTGCCCGATTCATCGCTCTCGTTACCCTGGACGTCGACACAGGCCTAGTCAATGTGGCTTTGTAGATGCCGTCAGGTGGGGGTGAAATGGTCCAGGTTTTCTTCCGTTTGAGTAGATGGGAAAATCTGGGTTATGCCGAAGAAATTCGATCAGGAAGCTAAGGACAGGGTTGTCCGTTTGATTGAGGATCGGATCCTTGCTGAAGGACTCTCGATCCAGGAAGCGTGCCAGGTAGTGGCACCCAAACTGGGCGCTTCGTGGCACACTGCGAGGCAATGGGTTCAAGAAGCTCGGAAGACCGGCCGGATCATGCGGGCCGAGGAAGACATTATTGCTGAGAACGCCAGGCTACGCAGGGAGAATCAAGAGCTACGAGACACGAACGAGTTGTTGAAAGCCGCCTCAGCTTTTTTCGCCAAAGAACTCGACCCGAAGCGTCGGAAATGATCGCCTTTATTGACCAATATAGGGATCGTTTCTCGATCGAGTTCATATGTTCGACGCTGAACAAGGAGCGTGAGGGAGGGTTCTTGTCCTCGCGTGGTTACCGCGACGCGAAACGACGAGTTCCCTCGAAACGCGCGCTACGGGATAGTGAGCTGGTCGAGATCGCCCGCCGGATTCACGCCGAGAATTATGGGGTGTATGGGGTTCGGAAGATGTGGCGCGCCCTGAAACGCGAAGGAATCGACATTGGCCGCGAGCAGACCCGGCGGATCATGAAACTTGCTGGAGTGGCCGGTCAGCGTAAAGGGAGGAACCCGATCACCACGGTCAAAGGCAAGGGTGTTGACTCTCGCCCTGATCTTGTCCAACGCGATTTCACCGCAACCGGTCCGAACAGGTTGTGGGTCGCTGATATCACCTATGTGAGGACATCGAAGGGTTTCGTTTACGCCGCGTTCGTGACCGACGTTTTCAGCAGGAAGATCGTTGGCTGGGCCCTCTCAGATTCTATGACCACTGAAGCATTACCGCTCCAGGCGCTCAAGCAGGCGATCTGGAACGCGAGGTCTACCACCGGGCTGATTCACCATAGTGATCACGGGTCTCAATACGTGTCACTGGCCTACCATCAGCATTTGGTTGATGCTGGGATCGTGGAATCTACAGGCAGCGTCGGTGATAGTTACGACAACGCGCTGGCCGAGAACGTCAACGGTTCATACAAGAACGAAATCATTCATACCCACCGCTGGGCCGATGTCCTCGAAGTCGAAATCGCCACATTCGAGTGGGTCAACTGGTGGAACACCAAGCGACTCCACCAAGCCCTCGACTACCGCACACCAGCCGAAGTCGAG
>JAEZZG010000076.1 GCA_023442485.1 Actinomycetes bacterium
ACACCAGATCCAAGGAGTACCGAGTGGCTGCCGTATGTGACATCTGCGCCAAGAGCCCGGGGTTCGGCAACAACGTACCCTGGTCGAAGAAGAAGACTAAGCGTCGTTGGAACCCCAACATTCAGCGTGTGCGCGCCAGCATTAACGGTGCTCACAAGCGGATCCGGGTGTGCACCTCCTGCATCAAGGCTGGTCGCGTTTCCCGCTAGAGTGACGCATTCGATTGCGACACGCTGTGTCGCGTCCACACAAACACTCGATTGATGATCAGTCGAGTGTTTTGCGTTTAACCGAATTCAACGCCGGGCACTCGTCAGGAGCACCGCGAAAATCGTTGATATCGACTGTGTCTGGTGCCAGGAAACCATGTCGAGGGTGTGTGCGGAGGCAAGCCCGAGTATCGCGTGCCTGGGAAATCTCGCTAGGGTGAGTCTATGCGCGTCCTCATTCTCGGTGGCACCTTGGCTGCCCGCCACTTGGCAGATCGTCTCGTAGACGATGGTTTCGATGTCATCACCTCTCTGGCCGGACGCACGAAAAACGCTCTGCTACCCGCAGGCCAGGTTCACATTGGCGGATTTGGCGGGATCGCGGGACTGTCCGAGTATCTGCGTGTCGAAAATATTGACGCCCTGATCAATGCCACCCATCCCTTCGCCGCTCAAATGAGTCGTCATGCCGTGGCGGCAAGTTCTGATACCGGAGTGCCCGTGCTGCGACTGACTCGCCCTAGCTGGGCAGAACGGGCAGATGCTAGAGAGTGGACGTGGGTGGACTCTCACCAACAGGCTGCTGAGGTCGCAGCGTTACTTATCAACCCAGATCAGGGGAGTGTGCTATTGACGGTGGGTCGCCAACACAGCCTGGACTATCAATTCGACCTCGCTGACCGTCGAGTCGTGTGCCGGGTCGCTCTTGCCCTCGACGAGATTCCCCCAGGCTGGGACCAAATCGTCACGCGCGGGCCCTTCTCCTTGACTGATGAGATCGAGGTATTCTCCCGCTTCGATGTCTGCGCCTTAGTGACGAAGGATTCTGGCGGAGACGAAACCTCGGCCAAACTCGATGCCGCGAAACATCGTGGGATCCCTGTGATCATGGTGCGCAGACCCGACAGTCTTGGCGAAACCACGACGGACCCCGACGAGGCCGTCACCTGGCTGCGCCGCCTCCGATCCACCAGGATTGAGGCTTAGGACGAAACCCGCTGAACCCCCAGGAGCTAGCCTGGGGTCAGAGGCTAGTGTGTGCCGAGAGCGAGTAATCCTTCGCGAGCTACCTCACCGATGACGGTGATCGCTGGCGGCTTGACCTCACCTTGGGCAGCAGTCTCGGCGATCTCGGAGACGGTCGAGCGTAACACCCTCATCTCGGAAGAACCGGCGTTGACGATGATCGTGGCCGGAGTCTGGGCGCACATACCCCCTGCCAGGAGTTCGGCGGTGATCTCAGGCAGGTATTTGACGCCCATCAGGATCACCAAGGTGGTGTGGGTGGTAGCTAGCGCCTTCCAGTCCAAGGTGGATCGAGGGTCGTGTGGGGGAACATGCCCGGAGACGACGGTGAATCCTTGGGTGATGCCACGATGAGTCACCGGGATCTCAGCCAGTTCGGGGGCTGCGATAGAAGAGGTAACGCCAGGGATCACCTGGACGGGAACCCCGGCATCCACACATGCTTGCCATTCCTCGCCGCCGCGTCCGAAGACGAAGGAATCTCCACCCTTGAATCGGGCCACGATCTTGCCGTCCTTGGCGTAGTCCACCAACATCTGGTTGATCTGGTCTTGGGGGGTGAACTCGCCGCGCGGGAACTTGCCCACATCCACCAAGGTGACGGACTCGTCCAGTTCATCGAGAAGAGAAATAGGTGCGAGCCGGTCATAGAGGATCACCTCGGCAGCCTGGAGTGCCTTCAGGCCTGCGACGGTGATCAAATCGGGGTCTCCGGGACCACCGCCGATGAGGGTGACTGTTCCGGGGAGGAAGTTCATGAATACTCCTTGGAGTGACGGGCGTGGACAGCGTCAATGAAATGCTGGGCTAGCTGAGGATACCCGGCCCAGTGGGTATGAAGATAGCTGGCGTGGACGGTAGGGCGGGAGGAGTTGGATGGATTGAAACTGACTCCGTCTGAGTTGCCATTGTCGAAAGACCACGCCATCGGCAACGAATCCGGAGCTTCTGCGGTGACGCGAGTGCGGTGGAACTCGTGCCCGGTGATCTGGTCGCCAGCCTTAGCCAGGAGGGTATCGGTCTCAGCCGTAGCCTGGCGATAACCCATTGTCAGGCGGGGATTCATCGCTGCAGTGGCTGGGATCGCTCCCGCCATATCGAGGTCATCGAGGGTGCGACACAGATAGAGGTAACCGGCACATTCAGCCACCGTCGGCACTCCGTCAAGGACGGCGTGGCGAACCTGCCGCCGCAAACTGAGGTTCGCAGCGATCTCGGATGCGTAAATCTCGGGGAAACCGCCGCCGAGGTAGATTCCGCAGGTACCCTCGGGCAGGTCGGTGTCGCGCAAAGGGTCGAATTCGACGACGTCAAGGCCTCCGGCCTGCATCAGCTCGACAGTCTCGGCATATCGGAAGGTGAAGGCCTTGCCACCGGCGAGAGCGACCACGGGCTTGGGTGTCAGATCCGCAGCCTGACCGTACGGTTCATCACAGCTTGGGACGGTGACGGTGGACCTAGCCTCCGAGTCGCCGGTTGACTCGTCGCGGCCGGGTGCATGGACGACGCGCTCGGGGTCCCACGGTTCAACGTCCAGGTCGGGTGCGGTTCCAGCAATCTCGAGTAGGCGGTCGAGGTCGACATGGGTGCCTACCAAATCACCGAGGGAACGAAGCTGTTCGCTCGCCTCTGGACGTTCCTCAACTGGGATCAAGCCGAGGTGGCGAGATGGGGCCTGAGCTTGGGCGTCAAATGGCACAAAACCGAGCACCTCGACGTCTGAGACCCGGCTCATGGCGTCAGTAATCTCTGCGGCATGGCGCGGAGAAGAAACCTGGTTGAAAATCACAGCCGCCAGATTCAGATCAGGGTCGAAGTCCCGCATCCCCAAGACGGTGGCGGCGGCGGTGCGCGAGGTGTGTTTTGCGTTGACCACCGCGATCACCGGCGAGTTGGTCAGTTTGGCTACCGCTGCCGTCGAGCCTGCGCCGTGGGAGCCGATTCTGCCGTCAAAAAGCCCCATGACTCCCTCGATGATCGCCACGTCGGCAGGATCCGGGACGATGGCGCCATGAGCCAGCAGTTGCACCACGATCTCTTCGGGGCACAGCACCGGATCGAGATTGCGCGAGACTCGCCCGGTCACTAAGGAGTGATAACCGGGATCGATATAGTCGGGGCCGACCTTGTTGGGGGCGACGTGGACGCCGCGCTGGGTGAGTGCAGCTAGTAGCGAGACCGTCATCATGGTCTTACCTTGGCCAGATGTCGGCGCGGCTAAGACGCAGCGAGGTAACCTCACCATTCCACCCCCTGTTGTCCGCGATGGCCAGAGTCGAATGGGTGCCTGACCTTGGTCATGTTCGTGATTAGATCGGCGATGTCGAAGATGGGGGCGGGGCAGTTGCGTCCAGTGATGATGACGTGTTGTTTGCCTGGCCGATGGGTCAAGACGTCAACCACCTCGTCTGGGTCAACCCAACCCCAAGTCATTGGGTAGGTGAACTCGTCTAGCAGCCATAAGTCGTGACGGGCGTTGCGAATCCCGTCAGCGACGTATTCCCACCCCTCGAGTGCGGCACGGGCCTTGTCGGATTCTGAGAAGGGGGTGCGCAGCCAAGAGAACCCTTGACCGAGAATCTGCCATTCCACCGAGCCAGGGCGTTGCTGCGCGAGGAGGTCGAAGATTTGGTGTTCGCCGGTGCGCCAGCGTCCGGATTTCACAAACTGAAAAACCCCGACGGAACCGCCTGCCGCCCAGGTGCGCATCGCGGTCCCGAGTGCCGCCGTGGTTTTCCCTTTCCCGTCTCCGGTGTTGACGATGGTCAAGGCGACATCGCGCAGTTCACGGGTGGTTGCTGCCCGCCGGTCATCGGGCGCTGGGGTCGGCGTCTTACCGCGTGGCATAAATCTCCTTGAACTACTTCCGGGGCAATATCGAATGGTCTTCACGGCAGACCGTCTCGTGGCTAGCGAGATAGCCGGTGGTGATCTCGTTGATATCGTCGAGGACCTGGTCGATTCGCCCCTGGGCGGCGGCTTGGCGCAGAACCATCGTCGGCAGATGAACCAGAGCATTGGCCAGGCGGTGCAACGATTGTGCAACCTGCCCGGGGGAGTAGGAATCAGCGTCCCCAAGACGAATCAACTCCGACTCCACATGGGCATCTGCCCAGGTATGCAAGGTCGCAATATCAGAGCCGATACCGCGAATCGACATCTCGCGGGAAAAATCTGCCAGCTCCTCAGCCAAGATTTGCTCAGCTCGATGTACCTGGGTCTGATCTGCAGGAGGGACGGCATCGCGGATGTCATCAAGAGTGACCACCAAGGTGTCGTCGAGTTCACAGACTTGGGCTTCGATGTCGTGGGTGACGGCCAAATCCAGCATGGCAAGGAGTTTCCCGGGAGGACGATTCCGCAGAGCCTGCTCAACCTTGGCGACCGGGATCACCGGACGGCCATAACCCCGGCAGGTAATCACCAGATCCGCGACCGTCATCGCCTCGATCAGCCCCTCGTCCGGGACCGGAACCAGACGGTGCATCCGGGCGAATCTCGCCGCCCGTCCAGATTCCGAATACACCTGGATGAGGCCCAACCCGTTCTCTTTGAGCCGGGCAGCGACCGCCCCGGCGTAGTTCCCGGTTCCGACGATGATCGCCGTCTTCCCAGCCAGCGGCATGGTTGACGAAATCAGATTCAGACCGACCGCGACGATGGAACGTCCCCTCCCGGCCAAACCCGTCTCGTGCTCGACACGCTTTGAAGCCCGGATCGCCGCCTCGAAGGTTTGGGCCAAGACGAAAGAGGCCGTCCCCAACTGTCGAGCCCGGCCCAATGCCCTGCGCATCTGACCAGTGATTTCGCGTTCCCCGACCACTTGGGATTCCAGCCCGCAGGCGAGGCGGAAGAGGCGCTTGACGACGTCGTCGTCACGGACGATGTCGAGTTTCGGCCAGATCGACCCGAAGCGGCCAGACAGAAGATGGGAGGCAGACTCAAAACCAGAGTCGGAATCCGACTCGATGTAGATTTCCACCCGGTTGCATGTGGAGACGATGACGGCCCCAGAAACCTTGTCCATCGAGACGAGATGAGTGTGAAGCCCGTCAACGAGGGGGGTGAGCTGCTCCACGATGCCTAGCCCTTGACGGTGATGATCGGCAACAACGCCATACAAAGTCACAGCTCTGATTTTTACACAAATTCATCCAAGAATGATGGTCATGAGTAAAAACCGAGACCGGGTCAGTGACTGAGCTAGTCAACAGGTGTGGGCGTGGTGATCCTGGTGTGGGAGCGCTGCTCGGCTGCCTCGATCAGGCAGATTCTTCGCCTCAAAGAGTTCTAGTTCACGTCGCCGAGGGCACTAAGCTAATCCCATGCCAGGAATTCTCATCGCCGGAACCTCCTCTGATGCCGGCAAGTCATTGATCACCACCGGCGTGTGTCGGGCGCTGGTAAACCGCGGATACCGGGTCGCGCCCTACAAAGCGCAGAACATGTCGAATAACTCGATGGTGTGCCGTGACGGGACGGAGATTGGCCGGGCCCAGTACCTGCAAGCCCTTGCCGCCAAGGTGGAGCCCACGTCGGCGATGAACCCCGTCCTCCTCAAACCAGGCTCGGATCGGCGCTCCTTCATCGTGCTACGCGGTCAACCCTCAGGCACCCTCGAAGCCGGAGAATATGCCCACGGACGAACCCATCTCGCTGAAGCTGCCTGGCAGGCCTATCGCGAACTTGAATCCAGCCACGACTTCGTGGTCTGTGAAGGAGCCGGTAGCCCAGCCGAGATCAACCTTCGCTCCGGTGACTATGTCAACATGGGGTTGGCTAGGCATTTCAATCTCCCCGTGGTCCTTGTCGGGGATATTGACCGAGGCGGAGTGCTGGCGTCCCTCTTCGGTACCTGGGGTCTGCTCGATGACGACGACCGCAGGCTGCTTCGTGGATTCGTGATCAATAAATTCCGTGGTGATGACTCCATCCTGACCCCGGGCCTCGACGAGATCACGCGGCGAACCGGGATGATCAACCTTGGCGTCGTCCCGTACCTGCGCGGGGTGTGGCTCGACGGAGAAGACACGCTGGAGGTAGGTCGCTGGCGTCACGACTTGGCCGCTAGCGACGATGATCGCTTCCGGTTACGCGTCGCCGTCGTCAGATTCCCGCGCATCTCCAACGCCACCGATGTCGACGCCCTCGCCCAAGAGACGGGCGTCGATGTGATCGTCACCGAGGACCCAGCGGTGTGTGCCCACGCCGATTTGGTGGTTCTGCCTGGGTCTCGCTCCACCTGTACGGACCTCGCCTGGCTGCGGCAGGCCGGCATCGCCGACGTCGTGACTGCCCGGGCTCGTGCCGGTCAACCCGTCCTCGGGGTGTGTGGCGGTTTTCAAATGCTTGGACGTCAGATTCAAGACGGCATTGAGTCGATAGACAGTGGTGTCGGGTTGGAGCTGCTGCCCATTGATGTGGTCTTCCACGAAGAGAAAATCCTGGCGCGCACCTCGTCGTCGTGGATGGATCTGCCGGTCGAAGGCTACGAGATTCACCACGGAATCTGTACCCCCTACGCAGATGCCGAGGCTTTCTTGGATGGTGTCACGGTGGGCAGTGTCTGGGGGACGATGCTGCACGGTTCCTTGGAGTCGGACCAGTTCCGGCGGGCCTTCTTGACCAGGGTTGCCGAGATGTCTGGGAGCCAGTGGCGACCCGATCCGCAGGCCCCGACCATGTCTGAGCGTCGAGAAAAGATGATTGAGACCTTGGCTAAGGCATGTGAGGACTATGTCGATCTCGACGCGTTGATCGATTTGGTCAGTTGAGAGCCTTGTCAGGTCGGGTGATCTGATTCTGGTGGGCTATGTGGGCGGTTTGGTCAGCTAGCCCAGACCTATGTGCGGGAGGTGCTTGAGGGAAGCTGGAGCGCAGGGTTCGGGAGGCGGAGTGAGCGCTAAAAGAGAATTACGAACGATATTCGTATATATTTCGTGGCGATTAGGATAACCTTTTGGTGTCCTCGCTCAGGATCGAAAGTGAAGTCGTCGACTCGCCCTGACGAGAGTATCCACGGAGATGGAGAGTGCATGACCCAACCGGTGCCAGTTGACCAGCCAGAATCGAACTCGACGACCCCGCTCGGGAAGAAGACCATCATCGGGGTTGGTGTCGGCCCCGGAGATCCGGAACTGATCACCGTCAAAGCGTTGAAGGCTTTGGGTACATCTGACGTGATCTTCGTCCCGACCACAGAAGCCAAGGAGAATGCGGTTGGGCGAGCCGAAGAGATCGTCATGGCTAACCTGCCTGAACACGCCGGCAAGATCCGTCGCATCCCCTTTGCGATGTCGGAACGCTCTGGGGTGGGGGAGAAACGGCGGCGGGCATGGCGCGTTTCGGCAGATGCTGCGATTGAGGCATTCCAGGATGGAGCCGAGCGGGTAGCTTTTGCGACGATCGGCGACCCTAGCGTCTTTTCCACCTTCTCCTATCTGTGCGACATCGTCCGACAAACCGTTGCCGACCTGGACGTGATCGTGGTCCCCGGGATCACGGCGATGCAGGCCATCGCTGCCGCCACGACCACGCCGCTGTGTGAGGGGAAAGAGATTCTATGTCTAGCCCCAGCCACAGTTGGCGAAGATAAGCTGCGCCAGGTGTGCGCCGTCGCCGACACCGTCACCATCTATAAGGGCGGGCGTCAACTCCAATCCATCACCGCGATCCTCGACGATGCAGACCGGCTTGAAACCGCCGTCATCGGTACCGATATCGGGCTAGCCAGTCAGCGCCTCGACAAGGTCACAGACCTCACCGAGGAATCCGCGCCCTACTTCTCGACCGTGTTGACGGTCAGCTCTCGAACCACCACAGGAGGACGACTATGAGTGGACTTCGCCACGACACTTCGGCTGGACTCGTGGTTTTCGTCGGGGCCGGGCCCGGTGCCGACGACCTGATCACGGTGCGCGGGGCGAACACTATCGCCGCCGCCGACATCATCATTTGGGCGTCGTCCTTGGTTCACCCCGGGATCATCGCCAACCACAAACCTGAGGCAGAAATCATTGATTCGGCCTCGATTCCGCTCGAAGATTTGATCCCGATCTACACCAGGGCTCGTGACGAAGCCTTGCTGGTCGCGAGGGTACATACCGGCGACCCCGACATCTACGGGGCTACCGCCGAACAGCGTGACCTATGCCGCCAGATCGGCATCCCTTACGAGACTATCCCCGGTATCTCTGCCTTCTCCGCGACGGCAGCCAGGATGGACGTCGAGATCACCCTGCCCGAGGTTGCCCAGTCGATGATCCTGACCAGGTTAGAAGGCGGACGTACCCCGATGCCGGATCGGGAATCAGTGCGGTCCTTCGCCCAGCACGGAACCACGATGGCGCTGTACCTGTCTGCAGCGAGAAATAAACAGTTAGAGGACGAGCTCCTCGCCGGAGGCTATCCACCGGAGACCCCATGCATCATCGGCTACCGGGTGACCTGGCCCGATGAAGAACTGTGGCGAGTCGAGCTGCGCGACCTGTCCAAGACCATGAAAGAACACAAACTCTGGAAGCACACCATCGTCCTGGTCGGCCCAGCTCTGGCCGAAACCCCGGCGGTGAAACGCTCCCACCTCTACCATCCCGGTTTCAGGCATGAATATCGTGCCGCCGACCCCCAGGCCCAAGCGGACCTTCGTGCCCACGGTGCCCTCGCCTCCCATGTGAAAGAAGACAACGAATGATCACTGTTTTTGGACATCTCGGACGCCCTAGCGCCGACCTCGTCGAAGCCGCCGCAACTGCCGACCTCGTCGTCGGCGGACGCCGCCACCTCGACGACCTCAATGTCCCCGAAGAAAAACGCATCGTGATGGGGGCGCTCTCTAGCGCAATCGAACAAATCAAAGCTGCAGGTGATGACCTCAACATCGTCGTGATCGCCTCAGGCGACCCGCTTTGGTTCGGTGTGGTTCGCAAACTTCGCGCCGCCGGTCTCACTTGCCGGGTCGTGACGGCGGCATCGTCGGTAGCAGAAGCCTTCGCACGGGTTGGGTTGCCGTGGGATGACTCCATCACGGTCTCTGCCCACGGACGTCCGATCCAGCCCGCCATCGACGCGGCGAAGAAGTACACCAAGGTCGCGGTGATGACCGATCCTCGCCAGCCCCTCGCGGAGCTAGTCGAGCCCCTCGCCGGGCTGAACCGTACCTTCGTCTTGGCTGAGCGTCTGGGAGAAGATGACGAGCGGGTCCAGATTCTTAGTGGAGAGGAACTCGCTGCCCTCGACGATGTGCGTCAACCCAACGTCGTCTTGATCCTGGAAAAGCACCCCGATGCCGAATGGGATGAGGAGGCCGTCGATGTTGTCGGCCCGCGCCGCATCCAGGTCACCCGTCCAGTCAAAGAGCGCCTCGTGGAGCACCCCCTGGAGGAATTGACCATCGGCCAGGTGGTCGCCTCGAAACAGGCCCAGGGACGGGTGGAGAGGATCAACTCCATCTTAGGCGTCGAAACCAAGGTCTATGACGAGCCCTCCACCACCGGGTTGGTCAAGGCATTTGAGGAATGTGACCTGGTGATCTCACATCTGGCACTGGGGGCAACCACTCGCATCATCGCCCCCCTCCTCGAGTCGAAGAAGACCGATCCCGGTGTCGTCGTGATTGATCAGGGCGGGCGGTTCGTGATCCCGCTGGTGGGTGGACACGTCGGGGGAGCTAATGAACTCGCGAACAAGCTAGCCGACGGCCTCAAGGCAACCGCTGTGGTGACCACCGCGACCGATTCGCTCAACATTCCGGCCCTCGATACCCTCGGCTGGGCGCATACCGGTGATGTCGCCGCGGTGACCTCGGCGATCCTTGACGGTGCTGAGGTCCACCTCGTCAGGGAGCAGCCGTGGCCGATG
>JAEZZG010000077.1 GCA_023442485.1 Actinomycetes bacterium
CAGACGAAGGTCCTCAGGACGCAAGCGCCGTTGGTTCAGTTGTAGCAGGGGGCGGCTCAGGTCAGATTCGTTGGGCCCTTGACGAGGAAGGCTTTGCCCCGGTCGTCTATCAGCCTGCGCGCGATGGACACATGATCGCCGTCGGGGATCAAGGGTGCGGGAAAACCACTTGGCTAGGCGCGATGATTGCTGAACTCACCCATCGATACCGACAGGACGAGGCGAAACTCGTGATCGTTGACCCTCGCCGGAGCCTGGCCCGCCAGGCCAAATCCGGCCATGTCATTGCTTATGCCGCCACACCTGATCGGATTGGTGCCACCGTGTCAAACCTGGTCGAGGCGTTAAAGACTCGGCTCCCTGACCACGATCTTGGGCCGAACCCGATGGTTGATCTCACCCCGGGAGGGTCTCCGATCGACACCGTGGCGACGGTCGAACTCAGTGGACCTGTCCAAGACAGATTCTCAAACCCGGATCCAGCCCAGACGAACCAGACAGGCACCAAAGTGGAACCGCCAAGACCCGCGATTTTCCTGGTTATCGATGACTATGAACTATGCGATGGGGGAGGGCAACATTGGGCCGCTGGGCCATTCGCGGCGCTTGCTCAGATTCTGCCCTACGCATCAGAGCTGGACCTCCATCTGATCGTCGCGCGCAATATCGTCGGGGCCGGACGCGGTTTCTACACGGATCCGCTCATGGCCGGGATAGCGGCTCAACTTGCCCCGGTGTTGATCATGTCCGGGCCCAAGGATGAGGGCGTCGTCATTCATTCCGTCACGCCGTGCAAGCTCCCACCGGGGAGGGGCCAACTTGTCACCCGAAACCAGACATCGCTGGTGCAAGTGGTTTGGTCTAGAGGTGAGGGCGAAGGTGGCTAGGCCAGGGTGGGGGAGTGCGAATGGTTACGTCCCGGTGGCCGGGTTGGTCGATGCTACGATGAGCCAATGTTCGGATTCTTGGGCCCGTTAGGAACGTTCACCCATCAAGCCTTGCTCACTCTGCCCCAGGCTCATGGGGAAGAGCTCGTCCCCTATCCCTCCGTGTCTCTGGCTCTTGACGCGGTCCGGGACGGCAAAGTTCAGGCCTCTCTGGTGCCGATCGAGAATTCCGTCGAAGGCGGGGTGTCCGCCACACTGGACAACTTGGCGAGGGTAGGGGAGGATGCGGTTCCGCTCAGTATCATCGCTGAGGTTACCCTCTCGGTGCAGTTTCAACTGATGGTGCGACCCAACACCGAGTTTGAACAGATCACGCGAGTGCTGACTCACCCCCATGCTTCAGCGCAGTGCCGAGAATGGTTAGCGGCCACCATGCCGGAGGTCGAAGTCGTCGAAGGCGGCTCCACTGCTGCCGCAGCTAAAGAAGTGTCCCGCCCAGATTCGGCTTATGACGCCGCGATCTGTGCCGAGATCGCCGGAGAGATGTATGGTCTCGAGACAATCCGCGCTGATATTGCCGACAACACCACAGCAGTCACCAGATTTGTTCTCGTCTCCCCGCAGGGACGAACCGTCACCCCCGCGCCGACCGGGGCAGATAAAACCACTTTTGTCGCTTACATGCATCGCGACCGTGCCGGTGCGCTCATGGAGATTTTGGAGCAACTCGCATCCAGAGGAGTCAATCTGTGCCGGATCGAATCACGTCCGACCAAGCAGGCTCTCGGGAGTTACTGCTTCTCCATCGACGCGGAAGGCCACGTCATGGACGAGAGGGTCGGTGACGCGCTCATGGGGTTGAGGCGAATCTGCCAACGCGTCGTATTCCTGGGGTCATACCCGCGCGCGGACGCTGTTCCGGCAGCCGTGCCTTTCGGCGGCTCTAACGGGGAATATCGATCCGCCAAGCTGTGGCTAGACGATATCCGCAATCTGGTCATTAAGAGTTAAGGTAGAGACATGATCGATCCCAAATTGCTGCGCATAGATCCCGACCGCATCCGCCGCTCTCAGAAAGCTCGCGGAGAGTCGGAAGAAGTGGTTGACCAACTCATCGCTGCCGACGAACAACGTCGTGCAAAGATCTCGAGTTTCGAGTCTCTGCGTGCCCAGCAGAAAGAGATCGGCAAGTCTGTTGCCAATGCCCAAGGCGAGGAGAAGAAGGTCCTGATCGCCCAGACCAAGGCACTCTCCGATCAGGTCAAGGCAGCCCAGGTTGAAGCCGACGAGGCAGAAACCGCCTATGTCGAACTGATGAAGACCGTCGGGAACCTCGTGATCGAAGATGTCCCCGTCGGTGGTGAAGATGACTTCGTCGTCGTCGAAGAACACGGGGTCCCGCGCGACTTTGAAGCGGAAGGTTTTACCCCGCGCGACCATGTCGAACTTGGCGAGATTCTCGGAGCCTTCGATATCGAGCGCGGCGCCAAGGTGTCTGGTTCGCGTTTCTACTACCTCACCGGTCAGGGGGCTTTGCTCGAGTTCGCCTTGATTCAGTTCGCCCTGCAACATGCCCTCGAACGCGGCTTCACCCCGATGATTCCACCGGCCCTGGTCCTTCCACACGCCATGGACGGCACCGGCTTCCTCGGGCAGGCAGCCCAGGACGTCTACCACCTCGATTCCGACGATATGTATCTGGTCGGGACTGCCGAGGTTCCTCTAGCCGCCTACCACGCCAATGAAATCATTCCAGGAGACAAACTACCTCTCCACTACGCGGGCTTTTCCCCCGCCTACCGTCGTGAGGCAGGCTCCTATGGCAAGGACACCCGAGGAATCTTTAGGGTCCACTGGTTCGACAAGTGGGAGATGTTTGTTTTCTGCAAACCCGAAGACGCCGAGGCTGAACATGAGCGCTTGTTGCAGGCGGAAAAAGACTTCATTGAAGCACTTGGTCTGCCCTATCGTGTCCTCGACGTTGCCTCCGGAGACCTCGGGTTGTCGGCGGCCCGCAAGTATGACTGCTACGCGTGGATCCCGTCCCAGAAGTGTTATCGAGAGGTAACCTCGACGTCGAACTGCACCGAGTTCCAGGCCCGTCGTCTCAACATTCGCTTCCGTGACGAAGCCGGGGTGCGCCCGCTAGCAACCCTCAACGGCACGCTGTGCGCCATGCCGCGCACCATCATTGCCATCTTGGAGAATAACCAGCTCGAAGACGGCTCCGTGATCGTGCCAGAACCGTTGCGCCCCTTCATGGGTGGACGCGAGCGTCTGATCCCCGTCGACTCAATGGTTGGTCGCTAATCACCTGTAGCCCTTAGTCGCCGACCTGCCCGCTGGGACCGTCTCTTGCGGGCAGGGGATAACACCGAGCTGACAAGGCCCAACACCCCAGGTTGAGGCGGATCAAGGCTAATAAATCCTCACCGCAGTTGACTCTCGGCACAGTATTTCCGGTCTCGGTAGTACCCTATGAGTCATGGTTGGTTTTCAGATGTCCGAGCCAGAATATGTACGCGTCATGGCCGACGGCACGGTCAAACAGATCAACCCTTTCACCGGCACCCACGTCTGGACCGTCCCCGGACGAGGAAACCGCCCTCTCGCGGTTGCCGTCCCTGAACCTCGGCCCCTCGCTGATCCGCATACCGCTACCTGCGCCTTTTGCCCGGACCGCTACCTCGAGACGCCGCCCGAGAAGTCGCGCGTCATCAACCGTGACGGACAATGGACCCAGCTCAATCACGTCCTTGCCGAAGACATCAACGCCACCCAGGCAGAGTTTCGCAGAATCCCCAATCTTTTCGAGATCGTCTCCTATGACTATTGGCGTGAGAACTACTACTACTCCATGCCGGATGAGAGTCGTGAACGGATGGAGGAGTACATGGGTACTCCTGCAGGCCGTGCGCACGTCATGGAGATCGCAAAAACGAAGTTGAAGGCGTCTCGGCTGAGTGAAGAGCAGATTGCCCAGCTCTCCGACGAAGAACTGACTTTCTTCGCGCAGAATTTCTTCGCCGGCGGTCACGACTTGATTGTTGCCCGCAGGCACTACACTGACGACGCCACCGACACTTCTTGCCTGGCGTCGGCGGGAACCCTCACACCCGAAGAACACCGCGAATATATCCGGCTCGCCGTAGACGGAATGCGTGACCTGTATGCGAAGAACCGCTACGCCCGCTATGTCTCGGTTTTCCAGAACTGGTTGAAGCCGGCGGGTGCATCCTTCGACCATCTTCACAAGCAACTCTTGGCGATTGACGAACTCGGCCCGAACAACGAGGCAGCCACCATCCGAGCCCGTCAGGTGCACAACATCTTCAACCAGGCCGGACCGAACTACGCCATCCGCCACGATCTGATTCTCGCCGAAAACGACCACGCCATCGCCTACGCAGGGTTCGGGCACCGCTACCCGAGCCTCGAGGTATTCTCCAAATCTCCGTCGTGTTTCCCGTGGGAGCAGACGATGGAGGAGGTCGACGCCATGTCCGACCTGATCCACGCCATGCACGCCGTCACCGGTGCGGGGGTGCCGTGTAACGAAGAATGGCACACTCAACCCATCGACATCGAAGCCCCGATGCCGTGGCGGGTGGTGCTGAAATGGCGTGTGTCGAACCTTGCCGGGTTTGAAGGCGGAACCAAGATCTACATCAATACCCTCTCCCCGATGGACATCAAATCCCGGGTACTGCCCGAACTGCAGCGATTGCGTGAGGCAGGAAAGGTTGCCCCGATGCTGATTGGTGACGAATGTCACATGGTTCCGAATCCGTTGCGCTATCTGGGACGCTAGCCCGGCTCGGACGCTGTGACTAGGCGTTGAGGTTCATTGATACACTTCCCCTCATGTCTATGAGGATCTTGCCGCCTCCGATCAGGGCTTTCACCGCAGTGGGGCATCGCAGCCTGCATCGTCATGGGCTATCCCCAGTCGAGGATGGAAAGATCTTCTCCCCATCCAGCCCAGGCGGTGAATCCAGCCTCGTCGACATCACCCCCGATCTCAGCTCCCCAGGGCGGTTCTTGCGGTGGATGATCTGCTGCGATCTCAGGAGCATCGTGGTCATGTTCATCTGGGACGTCCTATTCCACCTGCCCATGATCGCCGTCCCGATCCTGGTTGGCAGAGCCGTCGATATCGGTATCGTCTCAGGCAATGCCTCAGGGGTTCTCCCCTACCTCCTGGGGTTGGTGCTGTGCGCGATCTTCACCGGGGTAACGGCCCTCTTCCAGCCTTGGTACGAGTGGCGACTGTTGTGGAGTAGAGCCACGCTCACCACGAAACTGGTCTCGCAAAAGGCCTGCCAGCTAGGCCATATCCTCACCCGGCGGGTACGCACCGGCGAGGTGCTGTCCGTGGCTTCCAACGACTCGATGGCCTTCGGCTGGGCAGCCGTCTATGCGTCCGGAATCCTGGTGTCTGTGGTGTCTTTCTTGGGTGTCTCCATCCTGATGTTGACGATCTCGGTCAAGCTCGGTCTGATCGTGCTAATCACCACGCCGATGCTGGTTTTCGCATCTGTGCCGATCCTGAAACCGATGCAGCGCAGCCAAGGCCGGGAACGCTCCCGCAACTCGATCCTCACCGGCATGGCCACCGACATCGTCGCGGGCCTGCGGATTCTGCGCGGGATCGGCGGCGAGACAGTGTTTTCGAAGAATTACAAAGCCCAATCACAGCGGGTGCGTCGCGCTGGGATCAACGCCGGTGTGTGGAGTTCGGTGCTAGTCACGACGATTCTGACGATCACCTCGATTCTGCTGATCCTACTGGCCTGGGTTGGTGTCCGCGAGGTACAAGCCGGGCACATCTCGGTGGGAACCCTGCTAAGTTTCTTCGGTTTCGCCGGGTATCTCATGATGCCGCTTGAATACGTCAGCGCCGGGTTTGAAAGTCTCGTGGCTGGACTTGTGGCTGCCCGCAAGAGCGTCAACTACCTGCGCATTGAACCTGCCTGGTCATCGCCCGCCACCACACACCCCTTCCCGGTCGGAGGCGACATCGTCGACGACGCATCCGGGGCAACCTTTGCGGGCGGGAAGCTAACCGTCCTGGTTTCTCGTGACCCAGACGAGTCCGCTGCCTTGCTGGACAAGGTGGGCCGCTACCTGCCAGCCAGCAACCTGGAACCTGATGACATCGACGTATCCGTCGAGGTGTCTGCTAAGGATTCCAAGTCGGCTAGGCGTGACCATCAGGAACGCTGGGAACAGCTCGACCGGATCAATCGTGAGCTAGCCGAAGGGCAGTGGGGAGTCAGCGTCGCCGGGTGCGATCTTTCTCAAATCCCCATTGATCAGGTCCGACGCAACATCCTCGTCTCAGAAGCCACACCGATGGTTTTCGCGGGTACCCTGCAACAGTTCATCGACCCGTATCGTGAAGCAACCCGAGCCCAGGCTGAGGCGGCTCTGCACTCAGCCGGTGCCGAGGACGTCTTCGCCCTGTTACCGCACGGGTGGCAGTCGCGGCTGGACGAGCGTGGCCGTGGCCTGTCCGGTGGGCAAAGACAACGCATGGTCCTCGCCCGTGCTCTGTTAGCTGACCCGCCCGTACTGGCTTTGGTTGAGCCAACCTCTGCGGTCGATTCCCATTCTGAAGCCATCATTGCGCAACGAGTTCGCAACCATCGGCAGGGGTCAACCACCATCGTCGCGTCGGTGTCTCCGTTGTGGCTTGCCCAGGCAGATAACGTCCTCGTGCTCGACCAAGGGCGCGTCGTTGCCGCTGGCCGCCACCACGATCTGCTAACCGGCAGTGACCTCTCCCGTTCCATCGTCTCGCGCAACGATTCTGAAACCAGTGCCAGCGAGGAGGTGTCTGAGTGAACAAGTCGATCATTGACGAGGATAGTGACCTGCTGCGATCATCGGCTGATACCTGGCAAGACGACCCGGCCCCGCTGGAAGATTTCCCGGCTGACCTGGTGGAACCTCCTGGCCGTGCCTGGGCGAGGTGGGCGCATTGGATGGGTGGATTCCGGCTCCGTGACCGCGCCCGCAGACGTCTGGCATCTGAGAGTATGCGCCAGTCTCAAAACCCTGAGTACGGATTCCCCGTCGCCAAGGTTTCCGAGGCCTATCGTCATATCCTCCGGTTGATCCGGCAGCGCAGATGGTTGGTGTTTCTCCTCGTTGTCTTGGAGGGGGTCGCAGCCGTGTGTGGCCTAGCTATCCCCAAACTGATAGCGAACCTGATCGACCTAGGGCAGCGTGACATTGACGCCATGGTTGATTCCCTGCCCGGCACTATCGGTCTAGGCGTTGTCCTGGTGGTGTGCCAAGCCGTGTTCACCTACCTGGGCTGGTTCACCTCGAACTACCTCGGGCAAACCGTCCTGGCTGCCTCCCGTGAAGAAGCTATCGACCACATCTTGGGGTTGCCCCTTTCGGGTATTGAATCCGCATCAACTGGTGACCTAGTCACGCGCGTCACCAGGGATGTGTCGGAGATGGCCTTAGCGGTCCGACGCGGTGTGCCCCGCTTGATGGTGTTCTTGGTGAAGTTCGTGCTGCTGATGGGGGCGTTTCTGCTCAACTCATGGCTACTGGCGATAGTGGTGTTCGTATGTTTGTTCGCACCGTTCTCTTCCGTCTACACCTATCTGCGTCGATCCGCCCCGGCTTTCATCCAGATCGGTGCCCAGGCCTCACAAGTGAACACTGCTTTGACTGAGACAGTTGAGGGCGCCAGGACGGTGGAGGCGTTGCGCGTCGGGTCATTGCTGAATCACCGTCTCGACATGGAAGTAGAACGCCAGATTCAAGCCGGACGTTTGGCGACGAGTCTGCGGCTGCGTCTGTTCGTCGTCACGGATTCGACGCTAACCATGCTGACCCCCTTGATTCTGCTGATCTGTATCATCGCCTATCCGCGCGGATGGGTGAGTCTCGGCGAGATCATGGCGGCTTTGCTATATGTCCAGCAACTCTTCGATCCGGTCTACGGGATCTGCTTCACTATGGAAATGATTCAGCGCGGTGCAGTCTCGCTGGCAAGGATCATCGGTATTTCACAGGTGCCTAACGACCGCGTGGAGACCGCGCTGGTGCCTGCGGGCCGTCACCTCGAAGCGTCCGGGCTGAGATTCTCCTACGTTGATGGGGTCGACGTGATCTGCGACATCGACCTCGATCTGAAAGACGGGGAGAGGCTGGCTGTCATCGGGCCATCAGGGTCAGGTAAATCCACCCTGGGCAGGCTGCTGGCTGGGATCAACCGTCCGTGCCAAGGTCAAGTGACGATCGGTGAGGTCGACGTGATGGACCTGTCCCTGCCGACCCTGCGTGACAACATCGCCCTGGTCACCCAAGAGCACCACATTTTTGCCGGGTCGCTGCGCGACAACCTCATCATGGTCAAGGATGAGGACATCGCCGAAGAGGTGATCTGGCGTGCCCTCGACGCGGTCCAGGCGACCCCGTGGGTGGAGCGCCTGCCCGAGGGGATTGACACGATGGTGGGTTCTGGCAACTATTCTCTGACCCCCGCCCAGTCCCAGCAGATTGCCTTGGCTAGGCTTTTCATCGCTGATCCGCAGATCCTGGTCCTCGACGAGGCAACCAGCTTGATTGACCCCAAGACTGCCCGCGAGTTGGAGAAAGCGGTCGGGAGTCTCCTCGAAGGTCGCACCGTGGTGGCGATTGCGCATCGGTTGCATACTGCCCGAGACGCCGATCGCATCGCGGTGGTTGAGGATGGGCGCATCATTGAGCTGGGGAGCCACGACGAGCTTCTGGCTGTCGGCGGCTCTTACGCAACCTTGTGGCGGGCATGGACGGATTAAGAAGCGGCTGCGGGCACCAGGTACGGTGATTCTACCTGGTGCCCACAGCCGCTCTGGCCCTGGCGATCCGGTGCCATCAACTGGCACCGGGGCGACCCCGAGTCAATCAGTCGGTGCCGAATTCCATCGCCGCGCGATCTAGTGAAACCTCGGTCTCAGATACTTTCTTCTGCCCGATGGTGTGAATCGCCTCAGCCTCGCCCGATTCAATCTGGCCGACGAGCTTCGCCGATCCAGCCCCGGTGAGTTGACCCTGAGCTGCATAAACCTCTAGCTTTTCGCGGGTATCGGCGATGTCGAGGTTGCGCATCGTCATCTGGCCGATCCGGTCGCTCGGGCCAAACGCGGCGTCCTCGACCCGCTCCATGGACAGCCGTTCAGGGCGGTAGGAGAAGTTCGACCCGACGGTGTTGAGGATCGAGTAGTCCTCGCCGCGACGCAGACGCAAGGTGACCGTTCCGGTAATCGCGGATGCCACCCAACGCATGATGGACTCGCGCAGCATCAATGACTGCGGATCCAGCCAGCGTCCTTCGTAGAGGAGTCGTCCCAGACGACGACCCTGCTGGTGGTAGTTAGCCAGGGTGTCCTCGTTGTGGACGGCGTTGAGAAGGCGCTCGTAGCAGATGTAGAGCAGTGCCATGCCGGGGGCTTCGTAGATACCGCGCGACTTGGCTTCAATGATCCGGTTTTCGATCTGGTCACTCATCCCCAGACCGTGCCGACCACCGATCGCGTTGGCCTCCATGACGAGGTCGATCGCCGACCCGAAGGTCTTGCCGTTGATGGCGACGGGGCGACCTTGCTCGAAGGAGACTGAGACGTCTTCGGTGTCGATCTTGACCGACGGATCCCAGAACTTCACCCCCATGATCGGCTCGACCGTCTCGAGTGAGTTGTCCAGAAGCTCCAGCGTCTTCGCCTCGTGGGTTGCCCCCCAGATATTGGCGTCGGTGGAGTAGGCCTTTTCTTGTGAATCGCGGTACGGAAGGTCGCGCTCGGTCAGCCAGGCGCTCATCTCGTGCCGTCCACCGAGTTCTTGGACGAATTGCTCATCCAGCCACGGCTTGTAGATTCTCAGTTCGGGGTTAGCCATCAAACCGTAACGGTAGAACCGCTCGATGTCGTTGCCCTTGTAGGTTGAGCCGTCACCCCAGATGTTGACGTTATCTTCGCGCATCGCCTGGACCAGCATGGTGCCGGTGACGGCGCGACCGATCGGGGTGGTGTTGAAGTAGGCGCGTCCTGCGGAGGTGATGTGGAAAGCCCCACAAGCTAGTGCTTGCAGTCCTTCTTCTACCAGGAAATCGCGGCAATCGACCATGCGTGAAATCTCGGCGCCGTATTCGAGGGCGCGACCGGGCACGGAGTCGATATCGGATTCGTCGTACTGGCCGATGTTGGCGGTGTAGGTGCACGGGATCGCTCCGTGTTCACGCATCCAGGCCACGGCGACGGAAGTATCCAGGCCACCAGAGAAGGCGATGCCGACGCGTTCGCCGGCGGGCAGAGAAACTAAAACTTTCGACACGAGTTCATCCTAGAGTTTTTCGAGGTTGTCACGGAGCTTACCGGCATCCGAGAAGTTGTCGCACTTTCTGTTCAGCCTTGCTGACGCGCTAAAGGACCCAAAGACGCGGTCAAACACCGGGCCTGCACCAACCGGCCCCGCACCCACCTCCCGCGTTCAGCACGCGCCCACCACACGCGCCCAGCACGCGCCCAGCACGCGCCCGCCACTCGCACCAACCCGCTAGATCGTCAAGACCACTTTCCCGGCGATCTCCCCGGCCTCCATCTTGCGGTGCGCTTCGGCAGCCTCAGTCACCGGGAACCGAGTGATCGTCGGTAGCTTCAACTCGCCCTTGGCATACATCGGCCACACCTCTTCGGCGACGCGACGGCAAATCTCAGCCTTTCCTTCGGTTGGGCGGAACCGCAGACTCGTTGCGGTCACCCACGCCCGCTTCGTCAACAACTTATTCAGGTCCAGCTCACCCTTGCGTCCCCCTTGGAGGCCGATCACGACCAGGCGGCCGTCTTTGGCGAGGGCATCTACGTTGAGCGGCAGGTATTTCGCCCCCATCACATCTAGAATGACGTCGGCCCCGCGCCCGTCGGTGGCCTCTTTGATGCCTTTGACCCAGTCGTCGTGGTAGTCGAGAGCGATGTCGGCGCCCAGGTTGAGGCACTGGGCCATCTTCTGTGCTGTTCCAGAGGTCGAAGCTACCTTGCACCCTAAGTTCTTCGCATATTGGATCGCGAAGGCCCCGATCCCGCCGGTCCCTCCGTGGACCAGGAAAGTCTCGCCTGCTTTGAGCCAGACGTGGTCGAGGTTAGAGACGACGGTTGCGGCGACCTCAATCAGGGCGGCGGCGTCGACTAAGTCCACACCTTCCGGGACGCCGACAAGCTGCCCGGCAGGGGCGGTGAAGTATTCGGCGTATCCGCCACCAGCCAGCAACGCGACGACTTCGTCTCCGGGTGAAAAACTGGTTACTCCCTCACCGACAGCTTCGACGATGCCGGAGGCCTCCAGGCCGATCACGTCGGTCACACCCTTCGGAGGAGGGTAGTGCCCCTGACGCTGCAGCAGATCAGCCCTGTTGACGCCGGCGGCCACCGTCTTGACGAGGACCTCTCCGGGTGCAGGTTTCGGGGTGTCGACCTGCTCCCAGGTCATCACTGACGGTTCACCAAACTCATGTGTCACGATCGCGTACATGTTTTCACTCTGCCACAGATACCCAAACACTGCCTGCAATCTCCCCGACGTCTCAGGCCTCGGCGATCAGCTCGGGTCGGCCACCTGGTTACTTGCGCTGGGCGCTCAACTAGTCGGGTTCCGTCGCCGCGTCTGACCTATCTGAGACGTGATGAGCACCGCAATTGAAGTCGCAAATGGGTCCGCAAGTGGGCCCGCGATGGGGTCCGTGATGGGTGTTGCCGTCATAATCATGTATGCTGTGACAGCGACATCAGTCGTGGCGAGGTCGCATAGTGGACTAGTGCAGCCGCCTTGAAAGCGGCCGAGGGAAACCTCCGTGGGTTCGAATCCCACCCTCGCCGCTCCTTTCCCGCTCGACTATTTCGTCTCGAGCCCGCCT
>JAEZZG010000023.1 GCA_023442485.1 Actinomycetes bacterium
CACCGCAATCGACCACGCCCGTGAACTGCTGGCCTCCGCCCAAGCCTGTGATTAGGGCAGCGGAGCCTGTGCGGTGGCCTGGTCTTTGTGAGCGGTGTGTTGTTCAGGGGGGATCGGTGCCTGGAAGTAAACGGGGTGCCTGGAAGTGAATAGATCGGTCCCCGGTGATGGCCTGGTGGTGTGGTAGCGCCCTGGGTCGCGTGGTGGTCAGGCAGTGGCCTGATCTCGTGCATCGGGAGTGGATCGGTTCGTTGACCATCCCCCATCTGTGCAGCGATGGTGGCAAAATGATGACGGACGCGCGTCGATTCGGAGATGGCCTTGGATGTGAGATAGATTGGAACCCCGTGGAAGCCTCCAAACAGACTAAGCACATATTCGTAACCGGAGGCGTCGCCTCCTCTCTGGGCAAAGGCTTGACCGCCTCAAGCCTCGGTAATCTGTTGAGTAGCCGTGGCTTGACTGTCACGATGCAAAAGCTCGACCCCTACCTCAATGTTGACCCGGGAACGATGAACCCCTTCCAGCACGGTGAAGTGTTCGTCACGGAAGACGGTGCCGAGACTGATCTTGACATTGGCCACTATGAACGATTCCTTGACCGGAATCTGGCCGGGGTTGCCAATGTGACCACAGGCCAGGTTTATTCAACGGTGATCGCCAAGGAACGCCGTGGTGACTATCTCGGCGAATGTGTTCAGGTGATTCCGCACATTACTAACGAGATCAAAGACCGCATGCTTGCCATGGAGTCTAGACATGTTGATGTGGTCATCCACGAAATCGGCGGTACCGTCGGCGACATCGAATCCCAGCCTTTCCTGGAAGCCGCACGTCAGGTCCGTCACCAGATCGGTCGCGATCACGTCTTCTTCCTCCATGTCTCACTCATTCCCTACATTGGTCCGTCCGGGGAACTTAAAACCAAACCGACCCAGCACTCGGTGGCCGCCCTGCGTCAGGTCGGTATTCAGCCCGACGCCATCGTCTGCCGCGCCAATTGCCAGATCACTGACGCGGTCAAGTCAAAGATCGCGCTGATGTGTGACGTAGAGGCTCAAGCCGTCATTTCCTGTCCCGACGCCAGCTCGATCTACATGATCCCGAAGGTGTTGCACAATGAAGGGCTTGATGCCTACGTCGTCCGACGCCTCAATCTCTTCTTCAAAGACGTTGACTGGTCAAAGTGGAATGATCTACTTGACCGCGTCGACAACCCCACCGAGGAAGTCAGCATCGGTGTGGTTGGCAAGTACATCGATCTTCCCGACGCGTATCTGTCGGTGTCAGAGGCCTTGCGTGCAGGCGGTTTCGCCAACCGGGCCAAGGTCAACATCGTCTGGGTCCCATCAGACGCTTGCGAAACCGCAGAGGGTGCCCGACAGCAACTGCGGGACCTAGACGGGGTCTGCGTCCCCGGTGGCTTTGGGATTCGAGGTGTCGAAGGAAAGATCGGGGCGATCGCATACGCCCGAGAACACAAGATCCCGATCCTGGGGTTGTGCCTTGGCCTGCAATGTATGGTCATCGATGTGGCCCGTAATCTGGCCGGGATTGAGGGGGCAGACTCTGCAGAGTTCACTCCCGACACACCCAACCCGGTGATCAACACCATGGCTGAGCAGGTCGACTTTGTTGAAGGTGCAGGTGGAGATATGGGTGGGACGATGCGTTTGGGAACCTACCCGGCAACCTTGGCCAAAGGCTCTCAGGTCGCCCGTCTCTATGGCACCACCAAGGTCGCTGAACGTCACCGCCACCGCTACGAAGTCAATAACGCCTACCGTGATCAACTCACCAAGGCTGGACTGACGATTTGCGGCACCTCGCCTGACTCCACCCTCGTCGAGTTCATCGAGCTTCCTGAGGATGTGCACCCCTTCTATGTTGCGACACAGGCACATCCCGAGTTCAAGTCACGCCCGACCCGTCCGCACCCGTTATTTGCCGGACTAATCCGGGCGGCGGTACAACGCAAGGTTGCCCAGCGTCTTCCAGTCACGGATGACGAAGGTAAGGAATAAGGATAAGAGCTTAGCGGTGTACCGTCGCGGACAATGTTTTCGATGAGGGGCGGCGGTGACGACGTGGCTGGGGCTTGGCCGGGGTGACCGGCGGGCTAGAGCTTCCAGCCGCTGATTCAAGCGGCAGACAATCCCGTCGAGAACCAAGACGGCAGAGGAGGAAACATGGATCTGCGGGGTCACATGGACGATTGCGCCACTTCCTTCGTGCGGGACCAGCTCGAGCAGTGGCCGGTGAGTGCGCGCACCATCGAAGGGCGTGGCCGGGTGATGAACTTCGTTGAAGACGTCATCACCACCCCGACAGGGGACACCATCACTCGGCAATGGTGCACTCATCCGGGGGCGGTTGCCGTCATTGCTTGGCGAGATGACGACCACATCATGGTGGTGGACCAATACCGTCACCCGGTAGGAATGAGACTGATTGAGCCACCCGCCGGATTACTCGACATCGCCGGTGAAGACTACCTCCTGGCCGCCCAGCGAGAACTCGCTGAAGAAGCAGAGATTGCCGCTCAGACCTGGAACGTCCTCGTCGACGTCTTCACCACCCCCGGCGGTGTCCAAGAAAGTATCCGGGTTTTCCTCGCCCGAGACATCACCCAGGCCGATCGCCCCGACGGCTTCATCATCGAGGGTGAAGAGGCAGATATGGGGCACACCTGGGTTCCGCGTCAGACCCTCGTCGATGGCATCCTCGCCGGGCACCTGTCGAGCCCGAGTCTGGTGGCGGGAGTGATGGCCCTCGAAATCGCCAGACTAGCGGGCACCGTCGATCAGCTTCGCCCGGCCAACAGCCCCTGGCCTGCCCGTCAAGCCAAGGCTGCCCGGGACGAAACCTTCGCTGACGGCCATGTCTGATGCTGAGTCCAGTGCCTCACCTTCTCTGCGGAGGGGACTGAGAAACTACCTCAACCATATTCAGGCTGAGCGGGGGCTGTCTGACAATACAGTCGCCGCATATCGGCGAGACTTGAATCGCTATCTTGGCTGGCTCACCCGCAAATCGATCCTTTCTTTCGACGCCGTCAGCGCAACCGATATTGCTGAGTACCAGATCTGGTTGAGTTCGGGGGACGATAATCAACCGGGCCTGGCGGCTGCATCGGTGGCCAGAGGGATCGTCGCGGTGAGAAATCTGCATGCCTTCTTGGTTGATGAACAAGTCACCCCTGATAACCCGGCTGCCACCATCCCGGCTCCGCAAATCCCGCAACGATTACCGCATACCCTCACCGTTGATGAGGTTGCACAACTGTTGCAAGCCCCTAGTCGCGACACTATTACCGGCATCCGGGACGCAGTGTTGCTGGAGCTTCTCTATGGCACAGGGGCGCGCGTTTCCGAGATTGTCCATCTCGATGTTGACGACGTCGCGTCCGTCATTGATCACCCCGGGGCAGGGCTGAGACTCATCGGCAAAGGCGATAAAGAGCGGATCGTTCCGCTCGGCTCCTATGCCCGCGACGCGTTGCGAACCTACTTGGTCCGGTCGCGTCCGTCATTGATCACAAAGTCGCGGCAACCGTCACCAGCGTTGATTCTTAACAACCGAGGGAATCGTTTGTCGAGACAATCTGCGTGGCTGATCTTGCAGGAATGTGCTGAACGGGCCCAGCTTAGACAGAAAATCTCGCCTCACTCGCTGCGGCACTCTTTCGCCACCCACATGCTTGACGGGGGAGCCGACGTCAGAGTTGTCCAAGAGATCCTCGGTCATTCGTCCGTCACGACAACTCAGATTTATACTCATGTGACGATCGAGCACCTGCGCGAGGTTTATGCGCATGCCCATCCGCGGGCCAAATAGGTATGCTTGGCTCAACGGACATTCAGGAGAGAAAACTATGGCTGAATCAGATGCCCCGCTGTTCAAGGTTGACCTCGATTTATCACAAGAATCGGCAACTCAACAGCCTGAGCTGGATTTCGTCGGACGTCCGTTTCCCGCCTTGCCAGAGGTGAAACCACCGCGTGAACCGCGGCGCGCCACGGTGATTGCGATGTGTAATCAGAAAGGCGGTGTGGGCAAGACCACCACGACGATCAATGTTGGGGCGTGTCTGGTTGAGCTAGGCCGTCGCGTCCTGCTCGTTGATTGTGACCCGCAAGGATCATTGTCGGTCGGTTTGGGAGTCAATCCGCATCAGCTCGACAAGTCGATCTACACCTTGTTGATGTCGGACGACGACGATATCCACGACGTTATTCGCCCCACATCGGTCAAAGGCCTCGACATTCTGCCATCCAATATCGACCTGTCTGCCGCCGAGGTGCAGCTAGTCAATGAGGTGGCTCGCGAACTCACCTTGAAACGGGTCCTGGCTAAGGTCCGCGATGACTACGACGTGATCTTGATTGACTGCGCACCGTCCTTGGGCCTGCTGACCATCAATGCGCTGGCCGCTTCGCATTATGTGTTGATTCCTCTAGAGTGCGAGTTCTTCGCGTTGAGAGGCGTGGCCTTGCTGACTGAGACTGTGCGCAAGGTGCAAGACCGAATCAACCCAGACTTAGAACTTCTCGGCTTGTTGGCGACGATGGTGGATGTGCGCACCTTGCATGCCAAGGAGGTCATGGGCACCCTCGTTGAGGCATTCGGCGAGAAAGTGTTTCACACCATCATTCGTCGCACCGTGAAGTTTCCGGAGACTTCAGTGGCCGGCGAACCCATCACGACTTACGCGCCGACTTCTGCCGGCGCTGATAGCTACCGGATGCTTGCCAAGGAGGTGCTGGCTCGGTGTCCCGACGCATAAGGCTCCCTGGTGCCGACGAGCTATTTCGCCCGACGAAGGATGTTTACGACGACGCCGTGACAGGCCCGGATTCGGCGACTGGCGGTGGTGACTCAGTAGTCGATGGTGTCGATATCGTCGATGAGGGTGCCGCTGCGAAGGCCGGTGTCTCAGGTTCGGCGGGTGCTGAGTCTGTACCTGCGGCCGGGGCGCCCGTCGTCAAGACCCGTAAAACCCGCAGTCGGGGAGGGGAGTCGCAGCAGGTTGCTTTTACCGGCCGGGTCAGTCACGACGAGAAGATCACCGTTTATTTGTCCTCGGATGAACTGCTGACTATTGACCACGTCACCTTGCAGTTGAGGCGCGAAACCGGGACCAAGATTGATCGCGGACGCTTGATTCGGGCTGCCATTGCGGCTGCGATTGAGGGGTGGAACCTCAGTGGAGTTGATTCCGACCTAGCCCGGCGGTTGACCCAGTCGTGAGTGAGCTAACCCAAGAATCGTCGGATTTCGTCGTCAAACTCGACAATTTTGAGGGGCCTTTTGACCTGCTGCTGCAGCTTATTTCCCGACGCAAACTCGATGTCACCGAGGTCGCCCTATCTCAGGTTACCGACGAATTCATCGCGACCGTCCTGGCCGCCTCCGAATCCTGGGACCTGGAACAGACCAGCTCATTTCTCGTCGTCGCCGCCACCTTGCTGGACTTGAAAACCGCCAGACTCTTGCCCAGCGGTGAGGTCGAGGATGAAGAAGACATCGCCATCCTCGAAGCGCGCGACCTGCTATTTGCCAAGCTCTTACAGTATCGGGCATTCAAGAAGGCCGCCGAATGGGTTGAAGTCACGATGTCCAACCAAGTCAATCGAGTGCCTAGGCCCGGCGGACTTGAACCTGAGTTCACCGCGTTACTCCCCGAACCTGTGATTGCAGTTTCTTGGGAGAGATTCGCCCAGATCGTTGCCAATCTCCTCGCGCCCAAACCTGCCCTAGAGATCAGCCTCGCCCACCTCCACTCATCTAAGGTGTCAGTGAGCGAACAAGCGCGCCACATCGCTGACACTCTCAGACGCTCCCGCGTCACCACCTTCCGCAGCTTGACCGCCCAGCTTGACCGGACCACTACAGTTGCTCGTTTTCTCGCCCTACTCGAAATGTTTCGGCAGCGTCTGGTGAGTTTTGAACAGCTCACCCCACTGGGAGAATTAACCATTCGATGGACCGGGGATGACCAGACCGAAGTTGAGATTGTGGATGAATATGACAACCCATCTGAATAGGACCAAGACTATGACGCACACCAGGTACACCGACGAAGAGCCCACAGTTGATGGTGTGACCATCGAGGATGTTGCTATTGATGGTGTTGGGCTCGATGATGCTGTCAGTGATGGTGTTGGGTTTGATGGTGCTGTCAGTGACGCAGTGGAAGGTGCGTCGTCGGCTGAGGACGCGGGCCGTGATGGGCCGGTGAGTGAGGAGACGGGCCCTGAGGCTCCGGCGGCTGAGGGAATCGGCGATGATGAAGCGGTCGGGGAGGATGCCCTCGTCGTCAAGACCGCCACCGAGATCGCCCCTGTTCTCGAAGCTATCTTGATCCAAACCCCAGAAGCTTTGTCTACGTCGGTGTTGGCCGAGGCGGTGGGGGCTCCAGAACCGGTTGTTGAAGAGGCGCTCTACGATCTGGTCGAGTTCTACCGCGAACATGATCGCGGATTCGAGTTACGATTCGTCGCCGGTGGGTGGCGCTACTGGTCACGCAGGGAATATCGTGACATCATCGCCGCGTGGGTGGTTTCTGGCGTCCAAGGCAAACTTTCCCAAGCCGCACTCGAAACCTTGTCTGTGATCGCCTATCTTCAACCCGTGTCGCGGCAGAAGGTGTCGGCGATTCGTGGGGTCAACGTCGACTCCGTCGTCAGAACCTTGATGGCACGCGGGCTCATCGACGAATCAGGGCTTGATTCAGACACCGGTGCCCGCACCCTGCACACCACAGATTATTTCCTGGAGCGGATGGGACTTGGCTCCCTCGACGACCTACCTCCCCTGGCTCCACTTCTACCTGAGGCTACAGACCTGGAGGCGGAATTGGCTAAACTCGCTGATTCAGGGCCCGCAACCGCGATTCAGCCCGCCCTCAACGTCGATGAAGAGGAGAAACATGACTGACGAACCGATCCGGTTGCAAAAGGTCCTTGCCCAGGCCGGGGTGGCCTCGCGTCGGGCTAGTGAAGAGTTGATCGCTGAAGGCAGGGTCGAGGTCAATGGAAAAATCGTCACCGAGATGGGTACCCGCGTCGATCCTGAACGTGACCAGATTCGGGTTGATGGTGCCAGAATCCCCTCAGCGCGCAAACACGTCTACCTGATCTTCAACAAGCCTCGCGGGGTGGTCTCCACCATGGATGACCCACAAGGACGCCCCACCCTGACGGATTTCATCCCTGCCCGCACCCCGCGCGTCTATCATGTCGGCCGTCTCGATACCGACACTGAAGGGCTACTACTGTTGACCAATGATGGGGAGTTCGCCCATCGTCTATCCCATCCCAGCTATGAGGTGAAGAAGACCTACGTCGCCGAAGTCGAGGGCTTCCTAGACAATAAGACTCTGCGAGCTTTGGGGAAGACGACAGTACTGGAAGATGGCCCGGTAACCCCGGATAAGGTCAAGCTGGTGATGCGTTCTGACCCGAAATCCCTCGTCGAATTGACCGTGCAT
Organism: Actinomycetes bacterium; assembly: GCA_023442485.1. GTDB lineage: Bacteria > Actinomycetota > Actinomycetes > Propionibacteriales > Propionibacteriaceae > JAEZZG01. Next base: position 7,493 of record JAEZZG010000023.1, read on the forward strand.
GAAGGACGGAACCGGCTAGTTCGGCGCCTGATGGATAGCTGCGGTCATCCGGTGCGCAAACTCTCGCGCACCAGATTCGGATCGGTGCATGTTGGCCAACTTGCGGTGGGGCAGATGCGCCCGCTGACTCGTGACGAACTCGGGTCCCTGCTTGATCTCGTCGGCATGTAATCCAGGCTTAGGGCGTCTTGGCAAAGTGGGTTATCCTACTTCGTGTGAATATGAAACCTGAATCTGTCCCCGGACGTCCTAGGCATAGTGTCAAACTCATCGCGGCTGGTCTTACGAGCCTAGCCCTGGTGGCTCTTGTTGGGTGCTCATCTAATAACTCATCCTCAGATGCCTCCCCGTCAGTCATGGCTAGCTCTGATCCATCCTCGACCCCGTCCTCGACGGTGACTCCGGCACCGGTCATCGACTCGATCGATGGCGTGAAGGTGACAGAAAAGGAGGGTGCGGCACCTACCATCGAGGCGCCCATCCCGTTCAGTGTTTCTGAACTCAAGACCCGAGTGATCTCGGAAGGAACCGGGCCGGTCATTGCCGAAGGGGCCACCGTTGAACTCAATTACTTGGGTATGAATGCCCGAACCGGCGAGATATTCGACTCCTCGTATGCGCGTAGCTCATCGGCGACGTTTAGCCTCAACCAGGTGATCACCGGATTCGCCAAGGGACTGGCCGGGCAAAAGATCGGGTCGAAGGTACTGTTGGTGATCCCCTCATCTGAGGGATATCCCCAAGGCCAGCCGAGTGCCGGTATTGACGCCTCAGACACCCTGATTTTCTTCTGCGAGATCATCAACGGTCTAACCAAGATCGATCTGTCGGCAATGAATCCGAACCCTGCAGGATTCCCCTCGGTCAGCGGTGACGATGGCCTGAAGGTCTCCACTGCTGGGGTAGCTGTTCCTGCCACGACGACTGCGGTTGACCTGGTTACTGGTACCGGGGCTGCGGTCGCCGACGATTCCACCATTACGCTCAAGTACGCCGTCTATAACCTGGCTGACGGGTCATCTCTGTATTCGAGTATGAACGAGACTCCCGGTTCGGTGGAGTATGCCAAGCTCGTGACGGCGCTAAAGACTGGGCTGAAGGGGCACAAAGCCGGCTCTCGGGTCATGGTTGTTGCCCCAGCCGCCGAGGCCTACCCCAATGGAAATACCGCGATGAAGATCGAGAAGGGCACAAACCTGGTGTTCATCGTCGATCTGCTGATGGTCACTAAGACTGCTACTCAGTCATAGCTCGGCGGTATTGGCTCGTAGTCGTGGGGCCTGGATGGTGGTGCCTGGATGGTGGTGCCTGGGTTGTTGGGCTCTGGGTTGTGGGGTCGGCTTGTAGGGCCCGGCTGATGTGTGCCGACGCACGGCAGAACGGCCCCTCACACAATCCAGGGGCGCCAGATCTCTTTCACCCGTCCAAGATCGGCTGAGCTGGCGATCCCCTCGTTGCGGGTCATCTCCAAGAGGGCTTGCGGGGACGGTGCGGGCGGCAGGCCCAGGGAGCTGGCAAGCCTAGCGACGATCGTTCCGGTGGCATCGCCTTGCTGACGCAAGTCAGTCAAGGTGGTGTCGCCGTCGCGTTTAGCGAGCCGTTTCCCGTCCTGATTCATCACGAGGGACACATGAATATAGCTCGGCTCGGCGAGCCCGAGTTGGCTTGCCAGCCAGGCCTGCCGCGGTGCCGATTCGAGCAGGTCTGCGCCTCGGACCACCTGGGTTACCCCCGACAGGCCATCGTCAACGACCACCGCGAGGTTATAGGCGAAGACCTGGTCGGATCGGCACACGACGAAGTCGTCCACCGTCCCCGTCACCGACCCGGCGTGGAGATCGCAGATAGTCTTCGATTCTTGCCCAGCACGGACACGGATCGCTGGGCGTCGATGAGGATTAGCCTGCTGCTTGGCCTCAAACTCCCAAGCGCTGAGCCTCGCGCATGTCCCCGGATATGGGCGGTAATACCCGTGCGGGGCCTGGGAAGCTGTTGCAATATCTTTGCGTGAGCACAAACATCTGTAGGTTTCTAAGGCATCTAACGCCGCCTGATAAATCTCGGTGCGTTGCGACTGGACCCAGGGATCGTCATCCCAATCAAGGCCTAAACGTGCAAGGTCGTCACACTGTCTGCGGGCAATATCTCCCGCCGCATGAACCCTAGCCTGATCCAAATCTTCAATCCGCAGCAGAAATCTCAACCCGTCCAGACGAGCAGCAAGCCAAGCGATCAGCGCGGTGCGCAGATTCCCTAGGTGAAGATCTGAGGTAGGGGAGGGTGCATATCGGCCTGCCGGGGCAGGGTTGTCTGCACGAGCGGCGTCAACAATCGCGGTCCACATCACCGAACCAGACTGCCACAAACTAGGTATCTCAGGGGCGGCCATGCCTGAGCCGATTGAGTTTCGGGCTAGAATCTGGAGTAGATCCTCGGTCGCGGTTGAGCCGGTTTTCGTTCAGCCCGAGGCGGGGTGTGACATGATGGGTGTTGGATTTTGATCGGTTAGATCGTCACAGACGATCTATCTCGCCTGGCCGTCCAGGTTTGATCAATCGCAACCGTCCATCTGCGCGATGGGTGACAAAGCCTGTCACAAAGATCAGAGGAGAGCTTTTATGAATATTGTTCCCATGTTTTTGGGTACCGGCGAGATCATCGCCCTCGTCGTCGTCGCCATCTTACTGTTTGGTGGCTCGAAACTCGCCGGCATCGGCAAGGCTTCGGGACGTGCGATCCGAGAGTTCAAAGAAGAAACCGCAGCGCTGAACGAAAAACCGCAACCGGAATCTCCATCCACCCCGATCGTCAACCTGACCAACAATGTCCAGGCCGCCCCGACTCAGCCGTCCGTGACCGAAAGCCAGGTAGTCGATCCGGAGCGCCCTCAGCAGTAGTGAGCTGACCTAGTGTCGGTCGTTGACCAACATTTCTCGAGACCCCGCTTCGATCCCGCGCCCCTAGACATAGCTGACGGGCACATCAAGTGAGGGGCTCGAGAGATTCCCAGGCAGATCGACCTGTGCGATGTCGCAGAACACGCCGGTGGCACATCTTGTGGTTCTCGCTGACGAGAAAATGGATCTTTAAATATGGCTTTGCTAACCCGGACGGGGTCTGAAGAACGAGCTCAGTCCAAAGGTCGGTTCGCGTGGTTGCGCCCACCCAAACCCGACAACTCTGGCTCGATGTCCCTCTTCGATCATTTGAGGGAACTGCGCTACCGACTCATCGTGTCCTTCGTTGTTTTGGTGTTGTGCACCATCCTCGCCGCCATCTTTTACCAGTCCCTTCTGGTCCCGACCCTGCTCTGGCCGATCAACGTGGCCATGGATAGGTATCAATCCGCCAATGTCGACGCATCCATCATGCTCACCACGGAGGGTGTGTTCTCTCCGATGATGCTGATGCTGAAAGTCTCTGCTCTGGCTGGGTTGATTCTGTCGTGCCCATTCTGGCTCTACCAGGTGTGGGCCTACATCGCACCGGCGCTATATGCCAACGAAAAGAAGAACGCGCTGAAATTCCTCCTTGCCGCAATCCCGCTCTTCCTCAGCGGAGTGTTACTGGGCTATTTTGCCACTCCACAAGGGTTCGCGATGATGCTGGAATTCACCCCTCGCGGCCAAGAGATCGTCAACCTTCAAGACTTGTCCAACTTCTTGTCGATGGAGATGAAACTCCTCATCATCTTCGGCTTGAGCTTCTTGCTGCCGGTCGTCATCGTCACCCTCAATATCGTCGGGGTAGTCTCGGCCAAACAGCTACGCAAAGGCAGAATGTGGTCTTTCTTCCTAGCCTTCGTCTTCGGCGCGGTTGCCACTCCCTCCGGTGACCCCTTCACCATGTCGATGCTCGCTGTCCCGATCTGTTTGATGTATGTGATGTCGGAGGTTATTTGTGGACGACGTGACGCCAAACAGGCCCGGCGCGAGGCATCCGATGAAGTCGTCATCGGAGAAGCAATCATCGGCGAGCCTGATATCGGCCCTACGGTGATCGGCGAGCCTGATATCGGGCCAACAGAGATCGGTGAACCAGAGATTCACGTCCCTACCGACAAGGAGATGGGGCTGTGACGAAGCCTCGGCTGACCCTCCTGGTCAACCCCACGTCTGGCAGAGGGAAAGCTGGCCGGCTGTTGTCGTGGATCGTTCACCGACTTAAGAAGGGGCTGCCCGGCGTCGATATCCTCACCTACCGCACCACCTCTTTCGCAGACGCCCTAGCCCGAGGCCATGCGGCAGTCGCTGCTGCACAGCATCGACTCGAACGTGGGGATGTCTCCCCAGACAAACCCGATATCATCGCTGTCGTCGGAGGCGATGGAATGAGCCACATCGGGTTCAACATTTGCGCAGAAACCGGCCTTCCGTTAGGGATTATTCCCGCTGGTACCGGTAATGATTTCTTGCGTGGACTCCACATTAAGCCAGATCTCAACCAAGCCATCGACGCCATCATCTCCGGCTCTGTGCGCACCATCGACCTGATTGAGGCAACTGGAGACAATCTCATCAACGGGGTAACCCCCAATCCATGCCACAAGGCCTTCGTCGGTTCGGCAATATCTACTGGATTTGATGCGAGGGTCAATCGGCGCGCCAACCAGATGCCGATCAGTCTGGGAAGACTCTCCTACGGTTACGCGATCCTGGGCGAACTGCGCAGTTTTCGACCCGACTCATACCGGGTCATCGTCAATGGTGAAAAGGTCGAGCGTGAAGCCATGATCTGCGTGGTCGCCAATGCCGGAGTGATCGGCGGCGGGATGAAGATGTGTCCGAGTGCAGACGTCACGGACGGCAAGATGGACATCACCATGATTGATCCGGTCCCGGTGACCACCCTGCTGCGACATCTACCTAGTCTCTACACTGGAGACTTCGTCAATCTGCCATTCGTTCACCAGATGAGCGCGACCCGCGTCGTCATTGACGGAGACGGACTCTACGGAATGGCCGACGGTGAAGAGCTTGGCCCAGTCCCGATCACTGCCACGATCAAACCAGGCCAGTTGCGTCTCTATGCGCCCTCACCCAACCCGACCACGAGTGATTGCCGATGCAGACTACAGAGATAATCGAGGAATTTGCTGCCGGCTACTCCTTCGAGTTTGACCAATATCAGCGCGAGGCCTGCACCCAACTCATCGAGGGACAAGCGGTTCTCTTGGCGGCACCCACGGGGGCGGGGAAGACCGTGGTCGGGGAGTGTGCAGTGTGGTTGGCGTTGCGTCAGGGAAGTAAGTGTTTCTACACCACCCCGATCAAGGCCTTGTCAAACCAGAAATATCATGACCTGCTCGCCCGGTACTCAGAAGAGAATGTCGGGCTGCTCACCGGCGACGTTTCGATCAATCCGTCCGCACCGATCATCGTGATGACTACCGAGGTGCTGCGCAACATGATCTACGCCTCGTCGTCAACACTGCTGGGGCTTTCCCACGTCGTCCTAGACGAAATCCACTACCTAGCTGATCGCAGTCGTGGGGCTGTCTGGGAGGAAGTCATCCTAGGGCTGGCGGAGTCCGTCACCATCGTCGGCTTGTCTGCAACGGTGTCCAATGCCGAGGAGTTCGGCGACTGGCTCTCCGAAGTACGCGGCGACGTCTGCGTCGTCGTATCCGAGAAACGCCCAGTCCCGCTGTTTCAGCATGTCATGGCAGGTTCGCAGATCTACGACATGTTTGACGATAACCGCAAACCCAATCCGCAACTGTTGTCGATCGCCAAGAGCGAAGCCAGAGATATGCGAGATGATTCCCGCCGCCCTAGGGGACGCGACGGACGGGGCAAACGCAAGGTTAGCTACGGGTCAGGACGGTTCGGTGGGGCCGCCAGCCTAGACCGCAATCGCGACCACCGCCGACGGCTGCAGCCGTCCAGAATGACGATGGTGCGGGTCCTAGATCGAGCCGACCTCCTGCCTGCGATCGTCTTTATCTTCTCGCGAGCTGGCTGTGACGCGGCAGTCAAACAACTCGTCGATAGTCAGATTCGGTTGACCTCCGCCCGCGAAGCCGAGACGCTGCGAGCCATCGCAGAAAAGCATGTGCGCGCTCTGTCGCCGACAGATCTCTTAGCAGCCGGATACCAGGAATTTCTCGACGGCCTACTCAAAGGGGTGGCCGCCCACCACGCTGGGTTGTTGCCTGCCTTCAAGAACATCGTCGAGGAAGGGTTTGAATCAGGCCTAATCAAGGTCGTCTTCGCAACCGAGACCTTGGCGCTGGGGATCAACATGCCGGCGCGCTGCGTCGTCATCGATAAACTCGTCAAATACAACGGCGAAGCCCACGTTGACCTGACTCCAGGAGAGTTCACCCAGCTCACCGGACGGGCCGGGCGTCGAGGCATAGACGTCGAAGGGCACGCGGTGGTGGTGTGGCAGCCGGGAATGGACCCCCGCGCCGTTGCTGGCCTGGCCGGAACCCGAACTTATCCGCTGCGTTCCTCATTTAGCCCCAGCTACAACATGGCAGTGAACCTGGTCAACACTGTTGGGCAGCAACGAGCCCGGGTCCTCCTGGAACTCTCCTTCGCTCAATTTCAGATCGACAGGTCGGTGGTGGCATCTGCCAGGGCAGCGGCGAAAACGAGTGACGACATCGCCGGGTTGCTGGAATCGGCCCAGTGCGACCAAGGCGACTTCACCGAATACGCGACCATGCGGGCGGAGATCTCTCGGCTAGAGAACGAACACGCCAAACTGCGCCGCTCCTACCGGGTCGAAGCCATCGCGGAATCCCTGATCGCCCTCGACCCGGGTGATGTGATCTGGGTGGATAGCCGCACCTTCACCGGTTGGGCAGTGGTGATTCGCCCTGCCAGATCACGGGACGCGGGCGCGCTGGTGATCGCAGATAATCACAAACCGTACAATCTCTCGCCGCAGTCCCTCTCAGCCGCAGTGACCGTAGCTGGACGGATTCGGATACCCAAACGCTTTGATATCAGATCCAAGACGGACCGCAAGAATGTGGCGGCGTCTCTGGACGCCAGGATCATCTCCTTGGACCGGCAGGATAATCGAGTGGATCGAGGCAAGGGGAGTGCTGCGCTGGAGGCGGAGATCACCCGGCTACGTCGCAAGCTGCGTGATCATCCTTGTCATTCCTGCCCTGACCGCGAAACTCACGCCCGATTCGCCGAGCGGGCGATGCGTTTGATGAGGGATAAGGGCAGACTTCAAAGACGTAATGAGACCAGGCACAAGTCCATCGGCACCAAGTTCGACCGGATCTGTTCCGTCTTAGTTGCACTCGGCTATCTCGATCAGGACGCCGATCGGGTCACCGACGCTGGCGTGATGCTGTCGCGAATCTACTGCCCACATGACCTCTTGGTGTGTGAGTCTGTGCGCGCCGGGATTTACCGAGACTTGGATGCACCCCAACTCGCAGCCGTGCTTTCGACGATGGTCTATGAGTCCCGGGCTGGCGGTTTGACCACCTCAGCGAGAATGCCTGACCCAGATTCGGCTCACGCCATGTCACGAATCCGGTCGCTATGGCTTGAGCTTAGCCAACTGGAGAGAGACCATCGAATCGATCGGCAACCAGCTCCGGACCTCGGATTTGCAGAGGCCGCTCATGCCTGGTGCTCGGGGCAGTCCTTAGCAAGCGTCCTGGCTGATTCTGCGATGAGTGCCGGCGACTTCGTGCGCTGGGTACGTCAGGTGATCGATCTCGCCAATCAAATCGCCGGAGCAGTTAATGCAACAGATGTGCAACTCGCTCAGCGTTGTCGCGAGGTGGTTGCATCAATGTTGCGCGAAGTTGTGGATTCGCGGACGGACTAGGTCTAGCTCACAAGCCATGCCCGTCACCTGGGCCTCTAACACCCGGATTTGCCAGCGATTCCCCAAGCCCCCCCAGCCCGCCGCCGTCATGAGAGAGACCCAGAAGTTATCTATCGCCGATTAGACTGCCGCCATGAGTGTTGCCTTGCGAATCATCCCTTGTCTCGACGTCACCGACGGACGCGTCGTCAAGGGCGTCAACTTCACCAATCTCAAAGATGCCGGTGACCCGGTAGAACTTGCCCATCTCTATTCCCAGTCGGGTGCCGATGAGCTCACCTTCCTTGACATCTCGGCATCAGTCCAAGGCCGCGCCACCACCCGGGAGATGGTTCGACGGTGTGCACAGACGGTTTTCATCCCGCTGTGTGTCGGTGGCGGGGTGGCTTCCGTGGCCGACGTGGACGCCTTGCTGCGCTGTGGTGCAGACAAGGTCTCGGTCAATACTGCTGCGATTCGTCGCCGGGAGTTGATTGATGAGATTAGTGCGCGATTCGGCAACCAGGTGCTGGTGCTTTCTATCGACGCCAAACGAGACCTGTCTCAACCATCCGGCTATACCGTGACCACCCATTCTGGGACGGTCAATACCGGTATCGACGCGCTGCAGTGGGCCCAAGAGGCGGTATCGCGCGGAGTCGGCGAAATCCTGCTGAACTCGATGGATGCCGACGGTACTACTGCAGGCTTCGATATTGAGATGACCAAGGCCGTCCGCGAGGTCGTCTCGGTTCCCTTGATTGCCTCAGGCGGTGCCGGAACAGTCCAGCATTTCATCGACATTGCCGCCACTGGCGTTGATGCGATTCTGGCAGCGTCGGTATTCCATTTCCAGACCCTAACCATCAGTGAGGTCAAAGCGGGGTTGGCAGCCGCGGGCTACGAGATTCGCCAGGCCTAGGTGAAATAACTCATCTTCCAATCCTGACAGTGGGCGATGAGGGCCAAGACCTGGACCTGCCACCAACGTCGACAACAAGTCCACCAATCAACCCTCAAAACTGCCCCATTCGGGTCACATCATGGTAGGAATGTGGCATGGACTGTATTTTTTGCGCGATTGCATCAGGTGACATTGCGTCCAGGATCGTCTATCAGGACGAAAATACCGTCGCCTTCTTAGACATGTCCCCGTGGCAGCGTGGCCACACCGTCGTGATCCCCAAGACTCACGGCGTCAACGCCTTAGAGAGCCCAGAAAGTTTTACCCTCGCCGCTGCGGTGGTGCCGACAGTGGCTCAGCTGCTCGTCGAAAAGCTGGGAGCCGTAGGGGTCAATATCGTCTCCAACTGCGGAGAGGTTGCCGGGCAGTCGGTCTTTCACACCCACATCCACGTCGTCCCTCGTTACGCTGAAAAACCCGGGATGGCAGCACTATTTGGTCCAGAATCTGAGAATGATTTAGACGATGTGTTACAAGAGATAATGTCTTCTTGACGCAAGTCTAAATCTAAGGAAAGCTGTAACTCGTGTTCACCCTGGTGCTCGTACTTATTCCCTAGCGCTTCTACTGTCACTGGTCGAAGCGCTCCCTCGCATGCCTGGTAGGCGGCGAGGGTTTTTTGTTGAAGACCTAGAACCGAGCCCTGCAATCACCGCCACATGACTATCTCAGAGGAGGGAGTAACGATGTCGGACAGCACTGACAAGCCCGAAATGCTCACCGGTGCGCAAGCCATCATTCGATCGCTGGAGAAAATCGGTGTCGATGTCGTATTCGGCATCCCCGGAGGGGCCATTCTTCCGACTTATGACCCGCTCTACGACTCTAAGATTCGTCATATTCTTTGCCGCCACGAACAAGGAGCGGGCCACGCCGCTGAAGGATACGCCGAAGCCACCGGGCGCGTCGGTGTGTGCATTGCCACCTCAGGCCCTGGTGCAACCAATTTGGTGACCCCCTTGATGGACGCCTACATGGATTCGGTCCCGATGGTGGCGATCACCGGGCAGGTCGCGTCATCCGCGATCGGCACCGACGCCTTCCAAGAATCCGATATTCGCGGCATCACCATGCCCATCACCAAGCATAATTTCCTGATCACCAAGGCCGCCGATATTCCGCGCGCGATTCAAAACGCCTTCCATCTGGCCGCGACCGGACGTCCCGGGCCGGTACTGGTCGACGTGTCCAAGGATGCTCAGAATGAGGTCGCCGAGTTTATCTGGCCCAAACAGCAGGAACTGCCCGGCTACCGTCCCACGACGAAACCGCACACCAAGCAGATCAAATCAGCTAAGCGGATGATCCTCGAATCCGAGCGTCCCGTCTTCTACATCGGCGGCGGTGTGGTCCGTGCCAAGGCCTGGGAACAGCTCACCGAGTTGGTAGACCTCACTGGTATCCCCGTCGTGACAACCTTGAAGGCTAGAGGTGTGGTTGCGGATTCGCACCCTCTCAACATGGGGATGCCTGGTATGCACGGCACGGTTGCCGCTGTGGGGGCCTTGCAACGCTCGGACCTGTTGATCGCCATTGGCACCCGCTTCGACGACCGGGTCACCGGCCACATCGAGTCCTTTGCCGCTGGAGCCCGGGTGATCCACGCTGACGTAGATCCCGCCGAGATTGGCAAGAATAAACCAGTTGATCTTCCCGTCGTCGGGGATGCATACCAGGTCATCGCAGGTCTGCTAGAGATCATGCGCGGCACTCAGCTACCCGATTACTCTGCGTGGGTCAAATACCTGCAAGGCCTCAAGACTCGCTACCCCCTCGGCTGGGATGAGCCCGAAGATGGCCGTCTCGCACCTCAAGCCGTCATCAAACGAATCGGTGAACTCACCGGGGAGAAGGCGTTTTGGGCAACCGGGGTTGGTCAGCATCAAATGTGGGCTGCACAATTCCTGCCCTTCGAGTCTCCAGCCCACTGGTTCACGTCAGGTGGTGCCGGCACCATGGGCTACGGCATCCCCGCAGGCATGGGCGCCCAGGCCGGTCATCCCGATTCTGTGGTGTGGGTGATCGACGGTGACGGTTGCTTCCAGATGACGATGCAGGAAATCATCACCTGTTCACTCAACCGTCTGCCGATCAAGATCGCGGTGATGGAAAACAACGCCTTAGGCATGGTTCGTCAATGGCAGAACCTGTTCTATCAACAACGCTTCTCCAACACCGATCTCCATTCCGACACGGTGCCTGACTTCGTCAAACTTGCGGAAGCGATGGGTGCGGTCGGGATCAGGGTCACCGAACCTGACCAAGTTGATGACGCAATCCGGCGCGCCCTTGAGATCAATGACCGGCCGGTGGTGCTGGACTTTGTGGTTGCCGTGGACGCAATGGTGTGGCCCATGGTTGCCGCTGGCACCTCGAATGACGCCATCATGATTGCCCGCGACATGGCTCCAGAATGGGAGGAATCAGAATGAGTCTGCATACCTTATCCGTCCTTGTTGAGGATTCTCCAGGCGTGTTGGCCCGGATTTCGGCATTATTCAGCCGTCGCGGATACAACATCGTCTCCTTGGCGGTGGGCCCGACTGAACGCGAGGGGATCTCGCGGATCTCGCTGGTCGCTGATCTTGACTCCACCTCCGTTCTCGAACAGCTAGTCAAGCAGCTCAACAAACTCATCGAGGTACTCAAGGTGATTGAGCTGGAACAGTCGGCGATCAAGAGAGAACTGGTACTGATCAAGGTTCGTTCTGATGTCGAAAAGCGGTCGCAGATTCTCGACACCGTCTCTTTGTTTAGAGCAAAAGCCGTTGATGTTGATCTCGAGTCGGTCACCATTGAATGTACTGGCGCCCATGACAAACTTCAGGCCCTCATCCAGATGCTGGTCCCATACGGGATCATCGAGCTGGTCCAGTCTGGTCAAGTTGCTCTATCGAGAGGACACAAGGCACTCTCTGAGAAGGGCAAATACTGCGTCTGATGAGGTTCGGGACGCGGCTGTCATTCCAATCATGGGTGGCGGACGTCTCAGCCTTTGCTACAACACCGAAATGTGAACATTCACACATTGAAACCCCAGCCCACCGTGTGCGGGACTACAGGAATAGAGGAAAGAAATGGCAGAGATCTACTACGACGATGACGCCGATCTATCAGTGATCCAGGGTCGCAAGGTTGCTGTGATTGGGTACGGCTCCCAAGGCCACGCCCATGCGTTGAACCTGCGTGACTCGGGTGTCGACGTGAGGGTTGGGCTGAAACCTGAATCCCGATCAAGGGGCAAAGCCGAGGCGCAGGGGCTGAGGGTTTGCACCCCCGCTGAGGCCGCAGCCGAAGCCGATGTGATCATGATTCTGGCCCCCGACCAGGTACAGCGCACCCTCTACGCCGACGAGATTGCCCCGCATTTGAAGCCCGGCGACGCCTTGTTCTTTGCCCATGGCTTCAATGTCCGATTCGGTTACATCGAGGCGCCAGAGGGTGTGGACGTGTGCATGGTTGCCCCGAAGGGGCCCGGCCACTTGGTTCGTCGTGAATATGCCGACGGTCGTGGCGTCCCGGTTGTCGTCGCCGTCGAGAAGGACGCCTCCGGTTCTGCCTGGGATCTGTGCCGCGCCTATGCCAAGGCAATCGGTGGCCTGCGGGCCGGAGGGATCAAGACCACCTTCAAAGAAGAGACTGAGACCGACCTCTTCGGTGAGCAAGCCGTCTTGTGTGGCGGTATGTCGAACCTGGTGATCAATGGTTGGGAGACCCTGGTGGCTGCCGGATACCAGCCCGAGATCGCCTACTTCGAGTGCCTCCACGAGATGAAGCTCATCGTCGACTTGATGATCGAGGGTGGTCTTTCCAAGATGCGCTGGTCAATCTCCGACACCGCTGAATACGGCGACTATGTCTCTGGTCCGCGTGTCATTGACCACCATGCCCGCGAGCAGATGGAGGCGGTCCTCGCTGATATTCAATCTGGGGCATTCGCTCGCGACTTCATCGCCGATCAGGACAACGGCGCAGCCAAGTTCAAGCAGCTTCGTCAGCGTTCCGAGGAACACCCGATCGAAGCCGTCGGCAAGCAGCTTCGCTCCATGATGGCCTGGGTCAAGCAAGACGACAACGACGACTACCAGGAAGGTCACGTCGGCAGGTAAGGCCACCAGGTCAAGATCGTGGGGGTGGGCGACCACCCCCACGGTTGCATTTAAGTTGCACGCCTAGGGGTGGGCTCAGAAAATCCCAGTCATTGGGGAAGGAGAGAGTCCGCGACGGGGGCGTCCGTAACCCCTGACGGGTTAGCGCTTGACGGCAATCACCGCTGAGACGTCGGCGGCAACGGCAACATCGACAGCGGTAAACCTCTTGTCGAGCAGCCAGGTCTGACGAACATAGTCAACCCCGTAGAAGTCGTGGGGAGGCCATTCTTGACTGGGGATGAAGTCATCAATCACCAAGATCGCCCCGGAGGGGAGTAATGCGGCAATCTCGTCGCGGTCAAGCCCGTCGAGATTACGCAAAGACACATGGAGCATCCCGATATTGTCGATGCGTTGGCATTCCTCCCAGGTGCCGCAGATGATCTCGATATCGTCATCGGCAAAAGTTGTGCGGGCATGTTCAGCCAGTTGCTCATCTGGTTCAACGGTGACGACCCGGGTCGACGCAGGGGCTCCATGGCGCATCCACGCGATCCCGACACCAGCTCCGGTGCCAAACTCCACCACCGCCCCTGGTGCACACGCAGCCAGCGTCGCCATCAGGCGTCCCGTCTCGGTTCGAGTGGAGCGAAGAAAAGCTAGCTCACCGCCATTCTTCAATGCCTTGAGAACGATATCTGGCTGTTTATCGGGAGTACTCACCCTAGTAGTTTGAGACTCACTCAAGTCCGTATTCGACGAGTACCACCTACTGAGATACCAGCCTCGGCCAGGTGAGACGTGTAGGTATAGGCGCCGATGAGATCGGCACCTGCACCCGAAGAAGTAGGTGGGCTAGGAGTTGAGAATCCTTGCCGCGATCGCCTCACCGATCTCGCTGGTGGAGCGAGGGGCAGTCCTGGAGGCAATATCGTCCCGGACTGCGTCATCAATCACCTGCGCTTGGTCATGAAGGTTGAAATGGCGCAACAGCAAGGCCATTGAGGAGACGGTTGCGGTCGGGTCAGCGATACCTTTGCCCGCAATGTCAGGGGCGGAACCATGAACCGGCTCGAACATGGACGGGAACTTCCGCGAGGTGCAGATATTCGCCGACGGGGCGAGCCCGATCCCCCCTGTGATCGCTGCCGCTTCGTCGGTAAGAATATCGCCGAATAGATTATCGGTGACGATGACATCGAACTGGCCGGGGCTAGTGACCAAAGAGATGGTCGCTGCGTCAATGTGAAGGTAGTTCGTCTCGACCTGGGGGAAGTCGGCGGACACCTGATTGAAGATGCGCGACCACAACCCTCCGGCATGAACCAAGACATTGTGTTTGTGAATCAAGGTCACCTGCTTGCGCCGGGTTGTCGCCAGCTCAAAGGCATAGCGGACCACGCGTTCGATCCCGAAGGCCGTATTGACCGACACCTCCGTTGCAATCTCGTTGCATGTTCCCTGGCGAAGGGTGCCGCCATTGCCGGCATAGAGACCTTCGGTACCTTCGCGGACGACCACGAAATCAATCGGGGTATCGCCGAGGATGTGTTGAGCCAGGGGTGAGGCAACCCCGGGGTAAGACCTTGACGGGCGAAGGTTGACGTCTTGATCGAAAGCGAATCTCAGCTTCAGCAGTAGGCCGCGCTCTAGCAGGCCGGACGGGATAGTGGTCGAGCCCGGTGCGGCACCGACGGCGCCAAGAATCAAGGCGTCCTTGGCTGCGAGGGTGGCCAAAGTGTCGTCGTTGAGAACCTCCCCGGTCTCAAGCCAGTGGGCTGCACCCAGCGAGAAGTACTCGTAGTTGAACTGCCCTGGAGCAACCAAGTCCAGGATTTTGACGGCCTCGCTGACCACCTCGGGGCCAATCCCATCTCCTGGGATCACGGCAATGTTGTAGACCATGGGGCAACTCTATGCCATCACCGTCAAGGCGAACCCGGTTGTCCACGCATGCTGGCATCACTTGTCCAGTTCTTTCATTTGATGGACCGAACCATCACCTGCAACCGCCAGTATCTAGGATGTTTTCATGGCAGTGACGATTGAAATTCCCCAAGATCTCACCTACTCATCCGATGAAACCATCGCCCAGGTGTGCTCTAACCCAGGTTTCGGTGTCCACTTCACCGACCATATGGCAGTGATCGATTGGACCCACGAATCTGGCTGGCACAACGCCAGAATCGTCGACTTCGGGCCACAAGCCCTCACCCCCGCCTCCGCAGTCTTCCACTACGCCCAATCGGTGTTTGAAGGCTTGAAGGCATATCGTCGAGCAGACGGTTCCGTGTGGACATTTCGTTCTGAGCGCAACGGTGCCCGTCTCGGTTTGTCCGCCGAGCGTCTAGCCCTGCCGGTATTGCCGGTCGATGACTTCGTCACTGCCGTGGAGACCCTGATTCGAGTCGATGCCCGATGGGTGCCCCACCAGAGAGAACAATCCCTGTATCTGCGCCCGTTCGAGATGGGCCAAGAAGACTATCTGGGGGTGCGTCCGGCGAAGAAAGTCCAATTCGCAGTCATCGCCTCTCCCGTGGGGGCATATTTTTCCGGCGGCATCACCCCGGTGAAAATCTGGGTCGAAACCGAACGAGCCCGCGTCGCCAACGGCGGCACCGGTGAAGCCAAATGCGGCGGAAACTACGCCGCCTCCCTGATGAGTGAGCAAATCGCGATCGCCCATGGCTGCTCCCAGGTACTCTTCGTTGATAACGCCGAACACCGTTGGATCGAAGAACTCGGCGGCATGAATTTCATGATGATCACAGCCCAAGGTGAGCTGGTCACCCCGATTCTCAACGGCAATATCTTGCGCGGGGTCACCCGCAACTCCATCCTCACCATTGCCCCAGAACTGGGGCTGACTCCGATCCAGCGCCCGATCGAACTTGCTGAGGTCCTCGACGGGATCTCCTGCGGATACGTCAAAGAGTTGTTGGCCTGTGGAACCGCCGCAGTGATCACCCCCATCGGCTCACTCGTCCGGGGAGACGAAGAGTACCGCCTCGACTCTAACTTCGAGACCACCTTGGCCCTGAGACAGCGACTACTTGGTATTCAATACGGCACCGAGCCGGACCTCTACGGCTGGACCAAGCAAGTCGTCCCTCCAGCGGAAGGAGTGGGGCAGTGACCCAGATCGTCGTCCCCGATAACCTGCACATCTACGACACCACACTGCGTGACGGTGCCCAGCAGGAAGGGATTCGGCTCACCGTCGCGGATCGGATGCGGATTGCGACCCTCCTCGACGAACTCGGCGTCACTCACATCGAGGGCGGGTGGCCAGGCGCCAATCCCAACGACACCTTGTTCTTTGAGGCCGCCAAAACTGACCTTCACCTGAAGAAGGCGACGCTGACGGCTTTCGGCTCTACCCGTAAAGCAGGTATCAGCGCTGATCGCGATCCTCTGGTCAAGGCCTTGGTCGAAGCCGGGACCGACGTGGTGTGTATCGTCGCCAAATCCCACGACGTCCACGTCCGAGACGCATTGAGAACCAGCGAGGATGAGAATCTCGCCATGGTCTTCGAGACCGTCACCTACCTCAAGGCGATGGGTAAGGAAGTCTTCGTCGATCTCGAACATTTCTTCGACGGATACCGATCTAACCCCGACTACACCCTCTCCGTGGTGCGCACTGCGGCTGAAGCAGGAGCCTCCGTCATCGTCTTGTGTGACACCAACGGCGGGACCTTGCCGACTCAAATCGCTGATGTCGTTTCCGCAGCCGGGGCCGTCGGGGCGAATCTAGGCATCCATTGCCACAACGACACTGGCTGTGCGGTGGCAAACTCGCTGATCGCAGTCGAGGCGGGTGCCATGCACATCCAAGGAACCATCAATGGCTACGGGGAAAGAACTGGCAATGCAAACCTGTGCACCCTGATCGCCAACCTGCAACTCAAGTATGGGCTAGACCTTCTCGAGCCTGAACAATTGTCCTGTCTGACCCATATCTCTCATGCGGTTGCCGATATTGCCAACCAGACGGTGCTGGGGCGCTCTCCTTATGTGGGCGCTTCGGCCTTTGCCCACAAGGCGGGTCTCCACGCCTCAGCCATTCGGGTGAACCCCGATCTGTACCAACACGCTGACCCATCCGCCGTCGGAAACCACATGAGAATGTTGATCTCTGACATGGCCGGGCGGGCAAATATCCAGATCAAGGCTGCCCAAGCCGGATATGAACTGGACTCGGTCCAGGCGGGAGAGGTGGCTGCCATCGTCAAAGAAAGGGAAGCGGAGGGCTACTCCTACGAGGCTGCCGACGCATCCTTTAGCCTGTTGATCCATGACTACCTCTCTGGAAACAAAGATGACCTGGTGAAAATCAAGTTTTGGCGAGTCCACACCGAGGAATACCGGGACGATCTCGGCGATTCTGAGGCGGTCGTCAAGGTTGAACTCGACGGCAAGGTCCACAAAGAGTTCGGCATCGGCAATGGGCCGCTGAATGCACTCGACCAGGCATTGAGAAAGGCGCTGAGCGAGAAGTACCCGCAACTTTCCCAGTTTAGGCTGACTGACTACCGAGTTCGGGTGATCGACAGAGGCACCGACGGTGTGGTGCGCACCTTCATCGACATGTCTGACTCACATCAGACCTGGGTGACGGTCGGCGTCGGAACCAATGTTGTCGAGGCCTCTTGGGAGGCTTTGCGTGAAGGTTACCGGTATGGACTAGTGAAGGGGATCGCCCTCAGTTAGCACGGCCCCGCCCTGGTGTGGGCCGCGCTAGGGCTAGGTTCCAGGAACGACGGGCAGCTCGCCAAGGACGGGTGCCTAAGCCAACGGGTTTGGGGGCAAGACAACAGCAACCGTCATCATGGCCCGTTAGCCGGATCCGAAAGCGCAAAGTAGGCTAAGGACCATGCGTGTTGCCAGATTCTCGGTTACGGGGCGCGACCCCCAATATGGAATCGTGGAGTTACCTGTCGACGACTCCACTCACCCGAACACGGTGGCTGCAATCAGCGGCGACCCTTTCTCCGGGCCCGTCCACCTGCTCTCTGAAAGATACCCGCTCGACGAGGTCCGTCTCCTCGCACCGGTGATCCCCAGATCAAAGGTGATCGGTGTCGGTGGCAACTACCTCAGCGTTGAGGAGTACAAAGACGCCCGCGGTGCAGACACCAATCTCGCTCATCCAGACCTCTTCTTCAAACCGAATACCTCGGTGATCGGCCCGGCTGATGCCATCGTCAAACCGTCGGGGATTGACACCATTCACTATGAGGGGGAACTCGCCGTCGTCATCGGCCGCATCTGCAGACATGTTCCGCTCGACCGCGTCCAGGAAGTCATCTTCGGATATACCTGCGCCAACGACGTCACTGCAGATACCGCATACGATCAAGACGGCAACCGGACCCGCTCCAAAGGCTGGGACACCTTCTGCCCGATTGGCCCATGGATTACCACCCACTTGAAACTAGCCGAGGCCGGTGATCTCACCTTGCACACCAGCGTTGACGGCACCCTCACCCAGGAATCATCTACCCGTTTCCTTCGTACCGACATCGCCCATCTAGTCTGCGCGGTGAGCGAGTTCACCACCTTGCTGCCTGGGGACATCATCCTGACTGGCACCCCGGAAGGCTGTGGGCCTGTCGAGCCCGGTTCCAAGGTCGATGTGGAGATTGAGGAGATCGGGGTTTTGTCGAACCCGGTGGTTTGTGAATGAGTCGCTGGTCGGTCAATGATGGGGGCGGGATCTTGGCTCCGCAACCACACGTCTCCTACGATCAAACCATGGGCAATAGCCGAGACGTGAGGGTCAAGGCTGTGATCGGTGTCCTAATCGGGATCGGCTTCTTCATGATTGCGGTGCCGGTGATCCTCTCCGTCTTGCTCTCCTTGTGCTGGACCATCAGCTATCGGGGTCAATCACTCCAGGATTTCTACTCCGACGCGCTGAGCTACCTCAACCCCGCAGGTCTCTTTGCCACCCACTTAGGGATCGCTCTCCTCATCCTGGTTTCGATCGCGCTGATCCGCTTCCTGCACCACATCCACCCCAGGTGGCTGGTGTCGGTCCATCCCGGGATGAGGTGGCGTTATTTCTTCATCGGCCTGGCGGCGGCCGGCATCGTCATCAACCTGGGGCTGTGGCTGACGTTGTGGGGGAGCCCGCTGAACTTCTCTGTTCCCGATCGCTGGTGGCTGTGGGTTCTTGCAATCCTAGCGGTAACCCCTCTCCAAGCAGCCGGAGAAGAGTTCTTCTTCCGGGGCTATCTGCTCCAGGCATTCGGAGCCATCTCCGGGCTACGCTGGGCAGCAGTCGGGGCCTCCGCACTGATTTTTGCCCTCTTCCACGGCACCCAGAATCTGCCGCTTTTTGTGGATCGATTCGGTTTTGGTCTCTTAGCCGGATTGCTCGTGATCGTCACCGGCGGGCTCGAAGCGTCCATCGCAATCCACGTTGTCAATAACCTGATGTCTTTCGGCTATGCCGTTTTCATGGGCGGGGTGGCCACAGTTCGATCTGTGACGGTGATCGACTGGGCGACCTGCGCGCGAGACCTGATCGTCTACGCCGCAGTTGCCGGTGTGATGTGGTGGATCGGGTCCCGGCTCCGCTTGGCTACGACGACACCGGGGAGACCCGAAATCCTCGATCGGTGACGCTCGAGACATCCCTTCGATGCAGTTGCTATGATGTGGCAGAACACTGATTTGGAAACTCGGATTCGATCCGGTAGTCTCTTTCCTCGGCGATTCAATGAATCAACCCTGGGGTATGGGGTAATTGGCAGCCCGCCGGATTCTGGTTCCGTCAGTCCAGGTTCGAGTCCTGGTACCCCAACGAAGCGTCAGCACCGCTAGCGGTGAAGGCGATTCAACCTGTGACCCCGTTGTGTAGTGGCCTAGCACGCGGCCCTCTCAAGGCCGAAACGGCGGTTCGAATCCGCTCGGGGTTACCATGGATCTCGACGAGGTTGGGAGACTCGCGAGACTTGATCTGCCCTAGTCATCGGTGCGCAAGCAGGAGGCTAGGGCAGATCGGTTTTAAACCTCCCTGCCCTAGCCGCACAGCTACTTCGCGGTCGAGCGCAGAACTTCGCTCAGGCGCTCCGCCGCTGCCATCACGGCTGCCGCATGTAGGCGCCCCGGCTGTCTGGTCAACCGCTCAATCGGGCCAGAAATGGAGACGGCTGCGATCACCTTTCCGGCCGGGGACTTCACTGGCGCAGAAACCGATGCGACCCCAGATTCCCGCTCTCCGACCGATTGTGCCCAGCCGCGCTGTCGAACTGTGGCCAGTCCCACTGCAGAGAAGGTCGTCCCCTCAAGTTCGGCCTTGATTCTTTCCGGCTCTTCCCAGGCGAGGAGGACCTGGGCACCTGAACCTGCGCTCATGGATAGCTGCGAGCCCACCGGGATAGAATCTCGCAATCCCGAGGGGCGCTCGGCAGCGGCGGCACAGACTCGGTAATCTCCTTGACGGCGAAATAGCTGCGCCGACTCACCGGTAATATCCCTCAGACGAGCCAGGATCGGGCCAGCGGTCGCCAGGAGCCGGTCTTCGCCGGCAGCAGAGGCGAGTTCAGCCAGGCGCGGCCCCAAGACGAAACGTCCCTGCAAATCTCTGGCAACAAAGCGGTGATGTTCGAGGGCGACGGCGAGACGATGAGCGGTAGGTCTAGCCAGCCCTGTGGCCTGAACTAGTCCGGCAAGAGTGATCGGCCCTTGTTCGAGGGCGCTCAGAACTGCGGCGGCTTTGTCGAGGACGCCAACCCCACTCGATGTTTCCATAAGATGAGATTATCATCTCAAATCGTGGTATGCCAAGGTAGTTTAATGGTGAGCGGTTGACGCATCGAATCGCGCAGCCGAAAGGGAGGTAATCATGGGTCAAACCCTCAGTGAGAAGTTGTGGGACGCACACGTCGTCCACCCCGGCTCAAATGGTGAGCCCGATCTGTTGTACATCGATCTCCACCTCGTCCACGAGGTCACGTCCCCGCAGGCGTTTGAAGGATTGCGGATGGCCGGACGTCAGGTTCGTCGCCCCGACCTCACCCAAGCGACCGAGGATCACAATACGCCAACCCTCAACATTTTTGACCCCATCGCTGACCCGATCTCCAAACTCCAAGTGGACACCCTCCGCAAGAACACCGCAGACTTCGGAGTCCCCATCCACTCCCTCGGCGACCGCGATCAAGGAGTCGTCCATGTGGTCGGCCCCCACCTGGGCCTGACCCAGCCGGGCATGACCATCGTCTGTGGCGACTCCCATACCGCAACTCACGGCGCATTCGGTGCGCTGGCCTTCGGGATTGGCACCTCGGAGGTCGAACATGTCTTAGCGACGCAGACTCTGCCTCAGTCTCGCCCCAAGACCATGGCTGTCAACATCCATGGTGAACTCCGCGACGGAGTCACCCCTAAGGACGTCGTGCTGGCGTTGATCGCCAAGGTCGGCACCGGCGGTGGTCAAGGATATATGGTCGAGTATCGCGGCGAGACCATCGAGAACATGTCGATGGAAGGGCGCATGACGATCTGCAATATGTCCATCGAGTGGGGTGCCAGGGCCGGGATGGTAGCCCCCGACGAGAAAACCTTCGCCTACCTCAAGGGGCGCCCGAACGCTCCCGAAGGCGAGGAATGGGACGAGGCAGTCGCCTATTGGAAGACTCTATTCACCGATGCGGACGCCGAGTTTGATCGCGAAGTTGATCTTGACGTGTCAGAGTTGACCCCCTTTGTCACCTGGGGAACAAACCCCGGTCAGGGCGTTCCCCTCGGGGATGTCATCCCCGATCCAGCTTCTTTTGACGAAGAAGTGGATCGAGTGGCTGCCGAGCGCGCACTCGGATATATGGGGCTCACCGCAGGAACTCCGATGCGTGAGATAGCCATCGATACCGTATTCCTCGGTTCTTGCACGAATGGGCGTCTAGAGGACCTTCGCCAAGCCGCCAAGATCGTCGAGGGACGTCACATCGCTCCAGGGGTGAGGATGCTAGTCGTCCCCGGATCGGCCAGGGTGCGTCTCGAAGCTGAAGCTGAAGGGCTAGACAAGATCTTTACCGAAGCCGGAGCTGAATGGCGCTACGCAGGGTGTTCGATGTGTCTGGGGATGAACCCTGACCAGCTCGGTGTTGGGGAACGATCCGCCTCCACCTCAAACCGGAATTTTGAAGGTCGACAAGGACGCGGGGGACGCACCCACCTCGTCTCCCCGGTGGTTGCTGCAGCCACAGCGCTCACCGGGCATTTGAGTTCGCCGGCGGACCTCGCCCTGGCAGGACAGGAGAACTAGTCATGGAGAAATTTCTCACCCACACAGGCGTTCCAGTCCCGCTGAAACGTTCCAACGTCGATACTGACCAGATCATCCCGGCGCTCTACCTGAAGCGAATCAGCCGTACCGGATTTGAGGACGGGTTATTTGCGGCGTGGCGAAAAGAGCCAGATTTCGTGCTCAATCGTCAGGCTTACAAAGACGGCTCCATCTTGATTGCAGGCCCTGACTTCGGCACCGGGTCGAGTCGCGAACACGCCGTATGGGCGTTGCAGAACTATGGTTTCAAGGTGATTCTCGGATCGCGTTTCGCCGACATCTTCCGAAATAACGCCGGCAAGGCAGGCCTGGTCGTCGGTTTGCTAGCCCAGGACGAAATCGAGCAACTCTGGGAGTTTGCCGAAGCCAATCCAGGGACCCCGATCACCGTCTCGTTGGAAGATTGCCTCGTTACCACATCGCAAGCCAGCTACCGCTTCACCATCGACGACTACACGCGTTACCGTCTGATGGAAGGTCTTGACGACATCGCGATCACCTTGCAGAAGGAGGAGGCGATCGCGGCCTATGAGGCTCAGCGGGCACGCTTCAAACCCACCACCCTTCCGGTGCGCACCGTTGATCAGCGCTGAGGTCTGGCTCATCTCGGTGGAATGGGAAACAAGGGGTCTGGCATAAAACCGGATGGGTTGTGCCAGGCCCTTGGAGTTTAGCGTCGGGAGAAGTCGCCGCCTCGATTGGTGTCGGGGTTGATGGGTGAGGCCAGGTCGGCTGGGGTTACACCTAGCCGGGTCGAGCCTTGTTCAGTGTTGATCCTTGATGTCGTCACGGTAGTGACGGTGTCTTGTCTACCCCGGTTAGCCGATGTAGAACTGCGTGACCTGTTCGGGAACGGTAGGCTCGTGTCCGGACGCCGTCTCCACCTGCACCTGTTGCCCGCAGCGAAGGTGATTGACGGGGTGGGCTAGCCGGTCAGCGGGGAGGATGAGCCGAGTCCCGCTGGGAGAGATAGCCAACCAGCCAGGCGGGCCGGAGTCCTGCCATGAGACGATGGTGAACCTGAAAACCATAGGATCACCCTAGCGAGCAGCTAGACCCGAGGCTAGTGGGCGCTGCGACGAACGCGTGACAGTCGCGGATGAAGGAAGGGGAGCGGGTGAGAGACATTGAAGGTTTCAACCTGTTGAGACTGCGTCAGGTCAACAAGAGGCCTGCACCAATCGAACTTGTCGGGGCTGCGCGGCTGGCGAAATGGCTATTCAATCTCACTGTGTGGCGACACTGGCGTGGCAGAGGAAACATTCCGGCAGACGGGCCGGCGATCATCGTCGTCAACCACATATCAAATGCCGATCCGGTCGCCATCTGCGAGTTCTTGATCTATGCCGGACGATGGCCGCACATCCTTGCCCGAGACAATCTCCTCGATCCGCGTCACTGGTGGGGCAGGCTTTTTCGTCGCTGGGGGATGATTCCGGTCGAACGCGGCTCGATCCGGGCCAAGGATTCCCTCATCGCGGCCAAGAAGGCTCTCCTGGACGGCCAAATCGTGGTCATCTATCCCGAATCCACCTTCACCCAAGACCCGCTGGGTTGGCCGATGACCGGGCACACCGGCGCCGTGCGGTTGGCGATGGAGACCGGGGTGCCATTGATCCCGATTGGGCAGTGGGGGCCGCAGCAGTTCATGCCGGGCCTCAACGCCACCTATCCGAGGATTTTCCCGCGAAAAACCTTCCAAATCACTGCCAGGCCACCGATTGACCTGACGGATTTGATCGCCATGGAAGATCGCGGTGAGGCCGTCCGTCGCGGCATCGACCGGGTGATGGATGTGCTCACCGAGATTGTGGCAGAGTTGCGTCACGAGGAACCCCCTCCGGGGCGCTACGATAGGAAAACCGGGCTCCGGGTGGCCTCACGAGATAAGGATTGAGCATGAAACATCGAGTAGTGGTGATGTTTGGCGGACGATCGACCGAACACGAGGTCTCCTGTCTCACTGCGGCCGGTGTCATCGCCTCCCTCGATCCATCCAAGTACGAACTCTTCGCCGTCGGAATCTCACATTCGGGTACCTGGCATCGCTACGATCCTGCCGTGGTCGCCCAGCTCAGCATCGACGGCACCGTCATGCCTGAGGTTGATCGAAGCCAACCCCAGGCCATCTTCGTCCCCACCAGCGACGGGATTCAGCTCGCTACCGTCGATGGGGCGTCACTGTTTGATTTAACCCCAGTCGACGTCGTCTTCCCCCTGCTTCACGGCCCCTACGGCGAAGACGGGACCCTCCAAGGCCAACTCGAGATGCTCGGCTTGCGCTATGTCGGGTCGGGGGTTTGTGCCTCTGCTCTATCCATGGATAAACACACCATGAAGATGGTGTTTGAATCCGCCGGAATCCCGATCGGCCCCTACGTCGTGATCAATCCAGCCCAGTGGAACTCAGATCGTCAAGGGTGCCTCGACGAGGTCGCGAAGTTGACTCTGCCTGTCTTCGTCAAACCCGCTCGGGGCGGTTCTTCAGTGGGGATCAGCAAGGTCAATGATCTAGTGGAGCTCGCCGCCGCCATCGACCTGGCGGCGCAGTACGACCCGAAGGTGATCATCGAACAAGGCATCATGGGCGCGCGCGAGATCGAGTGCGCGGTGCTCGGTAGTCATGACGGTGGGCAGCCGCGCACTTCCCTGGTGGGTGAGATCGCGATGGTTGATCAGGACGCCTTCTACGACTACGAGGCAAAATACCGGCCTGACAACCAAGTTCAGTTGAGTATCCCGGCAGACGTCAGCGACAAGGTCTTGCAGCGGGTGCAACAACTCGCGGCCAGGTGTTTCGAGACTGTGGGATGTGAAGGCCTAGCCAGGGTGGACACCTTCGTCACTCCTGACGAAGACGTCATCGTCAACGAGATCAACACCATGCCCGGGTTCACCAGGTACTCGATGTTCCCGTCTTTGTGGGAAGCAACCGGGATGGCCTATCCGCAGCTGCTGGACGAGCTGATTTCTTTGGCTCTGAATCGCCCTACCGATCTGCGATAGTGCCTGGCGACAAGGTTCTTCGTCATTTCAGATGATGATTTTGCTTCGCCCCACGGTGGTGCCTAGTGGGTCAGCGTCGTCGGGTCTGTTAGGCTTGCCACCATGGCGACCCGCACGTCTTCCCCAACGCGGCCTCGCAGTGACACCCGGTCTGCCTCGTCTCTGACAGGTAGATCAGGACGTCGCGGCACGCCCCGTTCGTCCGGAACTCAACCTCGACAGCCCCGACAGAGGGCAGCCTCCGATGTGGATAAGGCATCGGAGGGGACTTCCCCCACGCGCAGACCATCATCGTCGACAGCCAGGTCTGGCAGCGGTTCGCGGCCCAAGAGTGCGACTTCGCGTCAAGGCGCACCCCGTGCATCGACTAGATCGGGTAATCCAGTGACGAAATCGACGAGAAAATCCCCCTCGACGCGCTCATCATCCTCGCGCGGGCGGAAGAACCGTACAACCGCTGCGCCACGCACCAATATGGTCGGGCGTGCTTTAGCGAAACTGTGGAAGGGGATCGCTTCTGGTTTGGGGCGCGGCGTCCGTCGTCTCGGCGTCGTCGCTCGCGACATCCCCGCAGAGGCCCTGCGTGACGGTGCCGGTCTCGGCCTACTCGTCGCCGCCGTTTTAGTCATCGCTGAGTTCTGGTTCGGCATCCCCGGGCCAGTCGGCAAGGCCCTCCATATCGGAGTCGCCACCATCTTCGGGGTTTCCGCATATGCCCTCCCCATCGTCTTACTGTTGATGTCGTGGCGCACCTTACGCAATCCCGAGGCCAACGGTCCCGCCGGGCGTCAAATCGTCGGCTGGTCTTTCTTCGGATTCGGGGTCCTCGGCGTCATCAACGTCATGAAATCAGTTCCCGGACCCGATCAACCAGAGGCGATGCGCGGAGCTGGCGGCATCCTCGGCTTCATCCCGTCCTCCATGTTCACCGAGATCGTCCCCGCATGGGTTGCCGGAATCCTCCTCTCCGTGCTGGCGATTTTTGGCCTCCTCGTCATCGTCGGCAGACCCCTCTACCAGATCTACTACGACATTCAAGACTTCTTCGGCCAGTTCACCGGCGAGCGCCGCCAATCGGCTGACTCCCTCGAATACGGCGTCGACGCCGCCTACGACACCCCACTGATCGAAGACCAAGATCTCAACGACTTCGAGGGCAATGACGAGCTGACCATGGCGGTTCCGGCAGATCGCGCCAACGACGCCGGACACCAATCCAACCCCGGACAGGGCGGGACCCCATTTGAAGACTTCGCCAAACTCTACGATGACGACCCGTCCAGCTCCACCCCTAGCTCCGGTGACTCAACCACGGCGAGCCGAGCCGGGGTGCCATACGCGATGGGCGCGGCCAATGCCTCCGAGCCCGAACCCGTTAAAATCCCCGCCCCACCGCTAGACACCCCTCCCGTCAGGGTCGAACAGCTTCAACTCACTGCAGACGTCCAATACGTCACCCCTGATTTGGAGCTACTCAAACACGGCACCGTCCCACAAAAGAGGACCGCAGCCTCCGATGAGATCGTCATGTCGTTGCAGACTGTGCTAGACGAGTTTGAGATTGATGCAGCCGTCACCGGCTATACCCGAGGCCCGACCGTCACCCGCTACGAAGTGGAGCTGGGCAACGCCGTCAAGGTGGAGAAGGTCACCGCGCTATCCAAGAACATCGCCTATGCGGTCGCCTCTCCCGAGGTGCGGATTCTGTCCCCAATCCCGGGTAAGTCGGCGATCGGCATCGAGATTCCTAATCGCGACAAGGAGATCGTCTCCCTCGGTGATGTGCTGCGCTCCAACAAGGCACGCAGTAACCACAATCCGCTCATGGTCGGTCTCGGCAAGGACGTCGAGGGTGGATTCGTCCTGGCAAATATCGCCAAGATGCCCCACTTGCTAGTGGCCGGGGCTACTGGCTCGGGGAAGTCCTCCTTCGTCAACTCGATGATTACCTCGATCATGATGCGCGCAACTCCGGACGAGGTGAGGCTGCTGCTCGTTGACCCGAAACGGGTTGAGCTCAACCACTACGAGGGGATCCCGCACCTGGTCACCCCGATCATCACCAACGCAAAGAAGGCTGCCGAGGCGCTGCAGTGGGTGGTCAAGGAGATGGACCAACGCTACGACGACCTGGCCGCCTTTGGGTTCCGCCATGTTGATGATTTCAACAAGGCGATTCGTGCCGGCAAGGTGGTTTTGCCTGAGGGGTCACAGCGCCGTCTCGACCCGTATCCCTATCTCGTCGTCGTTGTCGATGAGTTGGCCGATCTGATGATGGTTGCCCCGCGCGACGTCGAAGACTCGATCGTGAGAATCACTCAGCTCGCCCGTGCAGCCGGTATCCATCTGGTGCTCGCTACCCAACGTCCGTCCACAGACGTAGTTACCGGCCTGATCAAGGCGAATATTCCTTCGCGGCTGGCCTTCGCCACGTCGTCCATGACGGATTCTCGCGTCATCCTCGATCAGCCGGGTGCCGAGAAACTGGTGGGACAAGGTGACGGCCTGTTCTTGCCGATGGGGTCATCGAAGCCGGTGCGGGTTCAGGGCTCGTGGGTGTCGGAATCCGAAGTGCGTCAGGTCGCCGACTTCGTCAAGAAGCAGTGTTCGCCACAGTACCGTGAGGATATTGAGCAAGTCGGAGCTCAAAGCGCGAAGGTTGCCGAGGACATCGGTGATGATCTTGACTTGGTTCTCGAAGCCGCCCAGCTCGTGGTTGAGTCAGGTTTGGGATCGACATCGATGTTGCAACGCAAGTTGCGCGTCGGTTTCGCCAAGGCTGGCCGCCTGATGGACATCCTGGAGACGCGCGGCATCGTGGGCCCGTCGGAAGGGTCCAAACCTCGTGAGGTATTGACCACCCTCGACGATCTACCCGGCGTCCTGGCATCGCTGCGGGGTGAATAGTGTGCACCAGGTAGGTGGAGGTAGTCCTGCCATGCTCAAAGATGTTCTTGAACCGTCGATCCACGCAGAAGGAATGCGTCGGGTCAGCGTACATATCGTCACCCTCGGCTGCGCCCGCAACGAGGTTGATTCCGAGGAACTGGCTGCGCGCCTCGATGCTCAGGAGTGCATCCTGGTTGATGATCCGGCGTTGGCTGACGTCGTAATCGTCAACACCTGCGGTTTCATCGAGCAAGCCAAGAAGGACTCGATTGACACTGTCTTGGCTGCTGCCGAGACCAAGTCCGGCCGTGGGCACCGAGAGAAAAGTGGCGGTGCCGCAGGTGACAGTGACGCCGGAGGCTCACCAACTCCGAAGGTGATCGCGGTTGGCTGCCTCGCCCAACGTTACGGCACTGAACTCGCCGAGGCCTTGCCCGAGGCGGACGCGGTGCTTGGTTTTGATGACTATCCCGACATCGCCGATAAGGTACGCACAGTCCTCGCTGGCGGCAAGGTATCTCCGCCCACCCCTGGTGATCGACGCCAGTTACTGCCGCTGACTCCTGTCTCGCGTCCCGCCTCTGCTCAGGGGTTGAGTGTGCCCGGCCACAGTCAAGACGTCCGGCTCGATCCGATGTTTGCATCTCCTACAGCACAACCGGCAGCTCCGGCTTTGTCAGCGCCCTTGGCCGGGTCTTCTTTATCGTCGTCAGCGAGCGCCGTCACCAATACTCCTCTGCCGGGCGCTCCCGCGTCTGGACCGAGGATTCTGCGCACTCGTCTAGGCAAAGAGCCCTATGCCCCGCTCAAAATCGCGTCGGGATGTGACCGTCGGTGTGCATTCTGTGCGATCCCCGGCTTTCGAGGAGCCTATCTTTCGCGACCGATGGACGACATTGTTGCCGAAGCCGAGTGGCTGGTCGCCCAGGGTGTGCGCGAGATCATGCTGGTGTCAGAGAACTCGTCCTCCTACGGCAAAGATTTCTCCGATCCAGACGCGCTGCCTCAGCTATTGAAGCGATTGAATGGTATTGATGACCTGGGGTGGATCAGGGTCTCCTACCTTCAGCCCGCTGAGATTCGTCCCGGGCTGGTCTCGACGATGATCGACCTTGATCACGTCGTCAACTATTTCGACCTGAGTTTCCAACACGCGTCAGCTACTGTCTTGCGTCGGATGCGCAGGTTTGGGGACCCAGATTCATTCCTTGACCTGATCGGCTCAATTCGCTCACAGGCACCTCAGTCGGGGATTCGCACGAACGTCATCGTCGGATTCCCCGGCGAAACAGAAGATGACGTGGAGACATTGGCGCAGTTCCTCATCGATGCCCAGCTAGACATCGTAGGGGTTTTCGCCTATTCCGATGAGGACGGGACAGAGGCTGCGTCCCTGGACGCTCACATCGATGAGGACGAGATTCTCGCGCGCCGCGACTATATCTCCACCGTCGTGGACGAATTGTGCAACCAGCGAGCCGAAGATCGCATCGGTGAGCACGGCACGATGATGATAGAGACGATCGGTTCCGAGATTGTTGGGCGCATGGAACACCAAGGCGCGGAGGTGGATGGGATCTGCACCTTGGTTGGAGGCGTTGATCATCTCCGTGAGGATTCCCCTCGTCCCGGTGATTTCATCCCAGTCACGATCGTTGGTTCCGACGGTGTGGACATTTTCGTCGAGTCTAGGTCTGGCTAGCTGTTTTCATGCCGTGGTCGAGGTGACCTGGCCGATGCTGTCCATTTTTTGCTTTTCCGGCATAGGATGGGAGCGGATCGCGACGTAGTGAGGAAGTTTGGGCAGGTCCACATCAGTGAGTGGCTGCCTGAAGAATCGTCTTGGTGAGAAGGACATTAACGGATTACCGGAAGGCTTGAGGAGGTTTCCCAATGGTTGGGTCAAAGGTCAATATCCCCAATTTGCTGACAACCTTGCGTCTGATCCTGGTCCCGTTCATCTTCGGTTTCCTCCTTGCTTTTCCTCATGACGGCACCTGGCGCACCGTCACGATGATCCTGTTCATGATTGCCGTCTTTACTGACTATTTGGACGGCCAAATTGCCAGACGCAATAACCTCGTCACCGATTTCGGTAAGTTATGGGACCCTGTCGCCGACAAATTCATGACGGGGATGGCTTTCATCGGATTGTCGATTCTGTCCGAGCTGTGGTGGTGGGTCACGGTCGTCGTGATGGTCCGCGAGATCGGCATTACCTTATTGCGGGAGTGGTTACGCAAACGCCAGATCATCATGCCTGCTAATCGCGGCGGCAAACTCAAGACGATGATGCAATCCTTAGCCTTGACGATGTTCATCTTCGGTTTGTGGCGCACCCCGACCTGGTTTGATTGGATCGCCTACATCGCCATGGGTATCGCCGTGGCGCTGACCATCGTCTCAGGTGTGATTTATCTCATCGAGACTCGCCGTAATTTCCGCCAGAGGTAGTCGTGTCCGGCGCCAAGACAGCAGATCACCCTCTGGGTAAGGGACTCGTCAGCGGTAAAGCGAATCTGGCTGAGGCGGCGAAACGGCTCATCCTCCAGTGCAGCCAGCAGGACTTGAGTCTGGCAACCTGCGAGTCTCTCACGGGTGGGGGAGTCGGGGAGGTGTTGACGTCTGTCTCCGGTGCGTCGGCGGTCTATCGCGGAGGTTTGATCACCTATTCATCCGAGCTCAAATCCTCGCTGGCTGGGGTGGACGCCGCCTATATCGAAGCTCACGGTGTGATCAACGAGGTGACCGCTGTCTCGATGGCACGCGGGTGCGCTGAGCGTTGTGGGGCCGATCTCGGGCTGGCGACGACTGGGGTTGCAGGCCCCGATCCTCAAGACGGTCACCAGCCGGGGGATGTGTGGATTGCGGTGCATCATCGCCAGTCGAGAAAAGCCTGGACGGATCACCTGGATTTGGCGGGGGAGAGAGGCGACATTCGCGACTACACCGTCTATCACATATTGAGGCTGGCTCTTGACGTCGTAATGGGCGAACTCAGTGAGGGCCGTGACTGACGCGACTGACGTAACTGACGTGACCGTGGTGCGCGTCATGGGCATCGTGGGCGTCGGCATCGTTGTCGACGCCCAAAGCTGAACGGCGTCACAGGCAGGGATGGGGCTACTTTGCGTCTTCGTGGACAGGGACGACGATGACTTGCACGCCCTTGCGTCGAATCGCTGCGATCTCAGCCGGATCGGCTGACGAATCCGTCACCAGGAGGTCAATGTCGGTGATCTTGGCGCTCTGTGCCGCTTGAACCTCACCGATCTTGGAGCCATCTGCGACGGCGATGACGTTTTGGGCCGAGCGGATCATCGCGTTATTTGTATTCGCCTCGATCTGATCATAGGTAGTCACGCCACCTTCAGCAGAGACCCCGTCAGAGCCAAGCACCGCCGTGCCTACCGATACTTGCTGGAAGGTGTGCTCGGCGAGTGAACCGACCATCTCTAGAGACTGGTAGCGCAACACGCCGCCGGTGACGAGGACACGGGTCTGGCCGTGTTCGGCAGCTTCAAGGGCGAGGGAGACAGAGTTGGTGACGATGGTGAGATCTTTGCGGTGTGCGACGGAATCGAGCACATCTGAAATGGTGGTGCCGCCGTTGAGGGCGAGGATGTGTTGGCCGGCTGGGATGCGTTTGCCGACTTCGTGTGCGATGGCCTTCTTGGCTCGGGAGTTGCGTTTGTCACGAAGGCTGAGCGGAAGTTCGATGCGTTGAGCGAGTTTGCAGACGCCACCGTGCATCCGCGAGACCAAGCCTTGGTCGGCGAGTTTGGCGACATCGCGGCGGATGGTGGCTGCCGAAGCGTCTAGGAGAACCGTGAGTTCATTGAGGTCGATGGAACCCCTCTCGTCGAGGATTTGAAGGAGTTTGACCATTCGGCGCGAACGTTTTGCAGACGGTGTCGAAGACGCAATCATGACCCAGAAAATACCGTAATCTGCCGAAGTTTGCAGTAAAGCTGATTGACTCCCGTTAACTTCCTTGAAGTTGTGCGATGTCGTATCTTTGTCTCATGCGTGAGGCAGAACTATGGACCCGGCTCAACCAGGCACTTGGCGAGGCCTACGCGCGGGTCTGGACGCAGCAGATGGCGTTGCGTGAACTTGGTGGTCGAACTGTCCAAGAAGCTCTCGAAGCCGGGATGGACTACAAAACCATTTGGCGTGCTTGCTGGGTGGAGCTGGAACTGCCGGCTCGCGATCGCTAGTCACCCCAAAGCTCCTCTGCTACCTGTCACGACTAGATGCAACCAGGTTAGTTTTTAGCGTCCTTTACATGTCGTTATCTGCCGTGTTTGGAAAAATCAACCCCATCAACTATTATCGAACAAGTGTTCGAGTATGGGTGTTGGGGTGTGTTTCCACACCTTCGATATGCATGCGGCAACCTAGTCGCGAGCGCAGATAGTATTGACAAGGAGTTCACTGCGTGACGCGTCCTTACTGGCTGGGTCTGCCAGTAAGGGTAGTCGCTGGTGTGATCTCGGGCAGTTTGACAGTTTCGTCAGGTTGCATCCAGGTAACCAGACGTGAGAGGACAACATGGCAAAGGTTAATCAGGTCCGAAGGCTGGATCCAGATCGCTCAATTGAAGACCGGAAACGTGCTCTTGAGGCGGCCCTCAGCCAGATCGAGAAAGATCTCGGCAAAGGCGCGGTGATGCGTCTGGGCGATAAGTCTCAACAGCGCATTGATGTCATCTCGACTGGCTCTATCGCGCTCGACTTAGCCCTCGGCGTCGGTGGTCTTCCGCGCGGACGCATTATCGAGGTCTTTGGCCCAGAATCCTCAGGTAAGACGACGGTGGCTCTCCATGCGATTGCGTCTGCACAGCGAGACGGCGGTATCTGCGCCTTCATCGACGCCGAACATGCTCTCGATCCGGTTTACGCCCGCAACCTCGGTGTCGACACCGATTCCTTGTTGATTTCTCAGCCCGACAATGGCGAACAAGCTCTGGCTATCGCTGACACCTTGATCCGCTCCGGTGCTTTGGCCTTGATTGTTATCGACTCGGTTGCCGCCTTGACCCCTCGCGCAGAAATTGAAGGGGAGATGGGTGATTCACACGTCGGTTTGCACGCTCGATTGATGAGCCAAGCCCTTCGCAAAATGACCGGCGCGTTGAATGTCTCTGGAACCACCGCGATTTTCATCAATCAGCTTCGCGAAAAGATCGGTGTGATGTTCGGCAGTCCAGAGACGACGACTGGTGGTCGCGCACTGAAGTTCTATGCCTCGGTTCGACTCGATGTTCGCCGCCAGGAACAACTCAAAGACGGTTCCGAGTTGGTTGGCAATCACACCCGCGTCAAGGTTGTGAAGAATAAGATCGCCCCGCCGTTCAAGTTAGCTGAGTTCGACATCCTCTACGGAAAAGGAATCTCCCGTGAAGGCAGCCTGATCGATCTCGGTGTCGAGAACGGTCTCATCCGCAAGGCTGGCGCTTGGTACACCTATGACGGCAATCAGTTAGGTCAAGGGAAGGAGAATGCCCGCAACTTCCTGATCGAAAATCCCGAGATTGCCGACGAGATTGACACCAAGATTCGTGCCAAAGTTGGTTTGATCCCAGGTGACATGGAGGGAATCGATCCAGTCACGGGTGAAGTCCTCGACCCAGGGGCCCAGAACGCTGGTAACTAACCGCGATTCGTCTTCATTCTTGGAGCCACGGTGGAAATGTCTTCAGACGCAGACGATCTCCTAGATCAGGCCAATGATGGCGCTGATCTAGGAGGATTCACCATCGAGATCAGTCAGTACGCTCGGCAAAAGTGGCAAGAGCAGGCGCGGGCAATCGTGGCGCGGAAACTTGATCGACGCGATCATACCCGTCATGAGCTGGAACAGGCATTGCGTAAGAAAGAGATTCCAGACGATATTGCGGCCGAAATGCTCGACTATTATGAAGAGATCGGTCTCGTCGACGACGCAGATTTTGCTCGCCGCTGGGTTCAGTCACGGACGAGCTTCAAATCTTTGGGCAAAAGGGCCTTGTGGTTGGAGCTTTATCGCAAAGGTATCTCAAAGACCCTGATCGATGAGGTCCTCGAAGGGGTTAGTGAAGAAGACGAGTATGAGTTAGCACTGAGGTTTGCTCGATCTCGTCTGGGACGGGTCCGAGGCTTGCCTATGCCGCAGGCCAATAGACGTTTAGCAGGTATGCTTGCTCGTAAGGGGTTCCCAGCACAGATCGTGTATTCAGTGACCAAAGAAGTTCTCGACGAACCAGATCGCTGGTCAGACTCTGATTGTCCTGATATGTGGTGATGAGGGGGTCCCGGCTCAGCCTCAATTGAGAATCAGGATTTCGATATGGCGGTTCCAATCTTTGCCGTTGCGGTTACAGGCAACTTGATCTTGACGGTGTTGATTTTTCTTTGGGCCAAGTCCGGATCGGGAGTCGTCCCGCCCGCCTCCCAGGCGCCACACGTCCCGACCAAGATCGCAGAAGGTGAGCATGCAGCTCAGGGAATCTCTGAGGCCCAACAGCAAGCGGATCGAATCATTGCCGATGCTAAGAATGAGCGTGCCGAGTTGCTAGCCTCCCTGCGCAAGGAGTTTGACGACTTCAGTGAGAGACGCTCTAATCTCGACCGTAGAGAAGAAAGGGTCAGTAACCAAGAGGATTTGTTGCGTGAAGCAACCGCCGAATTGTCTCGTCGCGAAGCCGAATGTGATCAGCAGCGGGCAGAACTCGACCAACTCAGGGATGAACTAGAACGCGACCGCCTCATCGTCCGGGAACAACTTCAAGACATTGGCGGCCTGACCGCTCAGGAAGCCCGTGACCAAGTGCTGGCGATGGTCGAACACGAGGCCAAATTAGATTCTGCGCGCTTGGCGAAATCCATCGAGGAAAATGCCGTTCGTGACGCAGAACAGATCGCGAAGATGACAGTAGTTTCCGCCATTCAGCGTATCGCGGCTGAGAAGACCTTCGAGGCGGTAGTTTCGACCGTCGAGATTCCCAGTGACGACATCAAGGGACGCATCATCGGTCGCGAAGGTCGCAACATTCGCACCTTCGAGCAGATCACCGGTGTAGACGTGATGATCGATGACACTCCAGGGTCAGTGATGCTTAGTTGTTTCGACCCGGTGCGTCGAGAGATTGCCCGGGCCACGCTGGTTGATCTCGTTGCCGATGGACGTATTCATCCGGCTCGAATCGAAGAATCCTATGCGCGCAATTCAGCTATGATTGCCGATCGGTGCCTCAGGGCTGCCGAAGATGCTTGCACCGAAGTTGGGATCTCAGATCTGGACAATGGTTTGTTGAGCTATCTGGGGGCGCTTCGATACCGCACGTCCTACGGGCAGAACGTCCTAGAACATCTCGTTGAATCGGCCAAGTTGGCTGCCGCGATGGCGTCCGAACTCGGGTTGGACACTACCTTGTGTAAGCGAGCTGCTTTCTTACATGACATCGGCAAAGCCGTCACCCATAAGGTTGAAGGAAGTCACGCGGCTTTGGGTGCGGACCTGGCTCGCCGATTCGGGGAATCCGACGAGATCGTCCATGCCATCGCCGCTCACCACAACGAAATCCCGGCAACATCGGTGGTTGATGTGCTCACCCAAGCAGCGGACGCTATCTCTGGATCAAGGCCGGGTGCTAGGCGTGAGAGTCTCGAAGCATACGTGCAACGTTTGGAAAAACTGGAGAATATCGCCACCCAGTATCCGGGTGTGGAGCGTGCCTTTGCGATGCAGGCCGGCCGTGAAATCCGGGTCATGGTCGAACCAACCGTGGTTAGCGACGACGACGCAGTTGTCTTAGCGCGCGACATCGCCAGGCACATCCGCTCCGACCTCACCTATCCAGGGGGAATCACCGTCACGGTCGTGCGTGAATCTCGCGTAACCGAGATTGCCTACTGAATCGGCTCCGGCACCGACGGCGTGGAGGCTGACCGGTCTTTTTGCTAGAGTCCAGGAGTTCGAGATCTGCCGACATCCCCGTCGGCAATGTCGCAGAAGGTTGGATCAAAATGACGGTTGGTGACACCCGCACCTACTCGGTGGTGACCTATGGCTGCCAGATGAATCAGCACGACTCGGAGCGAATCTCCGGTTTGCTCGAGACTGCCGGTTTGACGCGTTTCCACGGCGATCTAGGCATTGAATCTGCCCCGGACGTCATTGTCTTCAATACCTGTGCGGTGCGCGAGAACGCCGACAATCGTCTCTACGGGAATCTCGGCCATGTGGCAGATATCAAACGCAACCATCCAGGGATGCAGATTGCCGTCGGCGGGTGCATGGCTCAAAAAGACAAGAATCTAATCATCGAAAAAGCCCCGTGGGTAGATGTCGTTTTTGGCACCCACAACATCGGTTCGTTGCCGCTGCTGCTGGAGAGGGCACGGATTGAAAACGAAGCCCAGGTGGAGATCGTCGACGCTCTCCAGACCTTCCCGTCGAATCTCCCGACCCGCCGCGAATCCGACTACGCCGCCTGGGTGTCGATTTCGGTCGGTTGCAACAATACCTGCACCTTCTGCATCGTCCCGTCGCTGCGCGGGAAAGAGGTTGATCGCAGGCCAGGCGAGATTCTCGCCGAGATCGAGATGCTGGTTGATCAAGGAGTTCAGGAGATCACTCTGCTGGGCCAGAACGTCAACTCCTACGGGGTGGAGTTCGGTGACCGGCAAGCGTTCAGCAAGTTGCTGCGTGCCTGCGGGGACATTCCCGGTTTGGAGCGGGTTCGTTTCACCTCGCCCCATCCTGCAGCTTTCACTGACGACGTCATTGACGCGATGGCCGAAACCTGGAATGTGATGCCCTCCTTGCACATGCCACTGCAGTCAGGCTCCGACCGGATCTTGAAGGCCATGCGTCGTTCCTACCGGCAGCAGCGTTTCTTGACGATTCTGGACAAGGTGCGCGCCAAGATTCCGCACGCGGCGATCACCACCGACATCATCGTTGGGTTCCCAGGCGAAACTGAAGAGGACTTCCAATCCACCCTAGATACTGTCGCCCAGGCACGTTTCTCTGCGGCATTCACCTTCATCTATTCCAAACGCCCCGGAACTCCTGCAGCGGTGATGGACGACCAGGTCGATCCCGCCGTGGTCCACGACCGCTACAACCAGCTCGTCGAGTTAGTCAACGACATCGCCTGGGAAGAGAACAAGAAGTTCGTAGGTGAAGATGTCGAGGTCATGTTTTCGGTCGGAGAGGGACGCAAAGATGAGCACACCCAGCGTCTATCAGGCCGTTGTCGCGATAACCGGCTCATCCACGTCGCTACCCCAAATGATCCGACCCTGATCCCTCGCCCAGGAGATATCGGCACGGTGAAAGTGACCTATGCTGCCCCCCATCATCTCGTGGCGGATTCACCGATCACCGATTTACGTCGCACTCGGGGCGGGGACGCGTGGGAGCGAGCCCAGTCGACACCAGAGCCTTCGGGTGTGGCCCTGGGGATGCCGAAGATTCGCTCGGCCTAGTGGCCGGTGACGCCGTCTGCGTCCGGGAACCGCAGTCTTGCCCTGAGGACGACAATCCTAAGACGGCTAGGAGGCGTTGTGCCCCCTAGCCGTGGTAGCTCCCGGTATCGCGGCTATTGACGACAGGTCTCTCACGCCATGTCGGGATCATCTAGGTCAGCTGGTAGCACCGCAAGAGGCGGGCAGTCTCCGCCTGCATCGCCTGGGCTGCTGTCTTGGACCACTTCCGAGAATCAACCATCTCCGGGTGATCGGCCAAGGCCTGGCGAACCTGGGTGGTGAACACCTTGTTCAGATGGGTTGAGACATTCACCTTGGTGATTCCCGCCCTAATCGCCGCTTGCATAGTGGCGTCACTGACGCCAGACGATCCATGTAAAACCAGAGGCACCGGCACCTGGGTCGACAACTGAGTGATCAAGTCCAGGTCGAGTTGGGCATCACGGGTAGTCATGGCGTGGGAACTGCCCACAGCCACCGCCAGCAAATCCACCTTAGTGTCAGCGACGAATTGCGCCGCATCTGCCGGGTCAGTCCGGGCGGTGGGGGAATGCACTCCGTCTTTGCCACCTACTTCACCCAACTCGGCCTCAATCGAGATCCCGTTGTCGTGGCACCACTGGGCAACCTTGACGGTGGTGGCACGGTTTTCTTCGTCGGGCAAGTGGGAGCCGTCGTACATGATGGAGGTGAAGCCGAGGTTGATTGCTTCTTGGATTAGCTCCAGGCTCTTGGCGTGGTCTAGGTGTACGCAAACCCTGGCAGGCGATTTTCGGGCCAGCCACAACGTGCTCAAAGCGATGGGAGCCAAATCGTTGCGGTGGAATTTCACGGCATTTTCGCTGATCTGCAACACGATGGGAAGATTCACCTGCTCAGCGGCGGCGATCAGAATCTCGGCGTGTTCCAAGTGAATGACGTTGAATGCGCCTAATCCCACGTTGGCTGCTCGAGCGTCGTGGGCTAAGCGATGCAAAGGTGCAAGCATTTTTAGATCTTTTCTACTTCAATATCGGACACGAGTTCATTGGCGACGGCGGGATCTATCTCTCCCGCCACGGGCGATAGCACCGCAGCGGCAGACCAGGCGATGGCTCGAATGAGGGCCTGGTGCAGCTCGGTGACGTTGAGCTCTTTGGCCCTAGCCAAACTGACGGCCAAAGCTGCTACGACGGCATCCCCGGCGCCAGTCGGATTCCCTCGCAAACTGCGATTCAGCCTCGCTGCCCAATAGTGGCCGCGAATACCTAAAACCAGCCCTTCAGCCCCGCGTGAAGCCACGATGGATTTAGCGCCGGCGTCTAGCAGATAATCGATCCCGTCTTTGAGACTGTGTTTTCCGGTGGCCTCAGCTAGCTCGTGGTGGTTGGGTTTGCACACGTCTGCACCGGCTTCGGCTGCGCTGATCAACGACCTTCCAGACGTGTCCACAATCACGCGGGCTCCCAGGCTTTGACTAGCTCGAATGATCGGGGAGACATCAGAGGTGAAGCACGATCCAGGTGGAAGCGAACCGCTGATGGTCACGACGTCACCTGGCGCACATCCGGCCGTGATTTCTTGGCGTAGCTGTTGCCAGTAGGTAGCGCTCACAGGCTCCCCGAATTCATTGAACATGGTGGTGTCGCAATCATCGACGACGGCGATGGTGCGTCGGCTCTGATGCGGAACTGTGGTCCAGTGTTGAACAATGTCTGGCGACAACTGCGCAAGCAGGTGCGAAATCTGTTGCCCGTTGGAGCCACCGAGAAACCCGTAAGTGTGGGTTTGTTCTTGGTGTTGGGCTGCGAGGCGGGCAACATTGATTCCTTTGCCACCCGGACGCTCAGCGACCAGCCGGGCACGGTTGACCCCGTGCACGGTGATCTGGTCAAGCTGATAGGTGATGTCCAACGCCGGATTCGGTGTTAGACAGTGCACACTCATGATTGGTCACCACCCGTGGTGAACATCACCTTGAGGCGTTGTTCACCGGGGCTGACGAGAACGGAGAACCCCTTTGCAGCCTCCTCAAGTGGGAAGACATGGGTGACTAGCTTATCGACGTCCTCAGCCATCTCAGCCAGAAGCTTGGGGGCCTCTCGCCATTCCTGACCGGGGAATGGCGATGAATACGACATCCACGACCCTTGCACATGGAGTTCTTTGCGCAGCAGGTACTCGTACTCGCTGACTGAGAGCTCCAGCTCCTGACCAGGGGTGCCGATCAATACCACTTCGGCATTATTTCCAGCCAGTTCCAAGGCCTGCTTTCGGGTAGCCACCACCCCTGCAGTCTCGATCACAAGGGTGGGTTTATGGTGTTTGCTGAAATGATCATGGACATCGTCGACTGCCGAGTTTAGGACGTAGTCACTGCCGAGTTGGTTGGCCATGTCCAGGGCCCACGGGTTGATGTCGACCATCGTGATTGATCCCACATTGCGCGCCTTCAACGCGATCAAAGCCATCAAACCGATCACTCCACTCCCCAGAATCAAGGCATGGGTGGCGGCTGTGGTGGTGGCCATCGAGATCCCGTGAAGTGCCACGGTCAGTGGTTCGACGAGGGCGCCAAGTTTGAGTGGGAGGTGGTCGAGACGAACCAGATTGCGCGCAGGCACCAACACATACTCGGCCAGTGCCCCCTGCTGACGTGACCCA
This sequence comes from Actinomycetes bacterium, assembly GCA_023442485.1. Classification (GTDB taxonomy): domain Bacteria; phylum Actinomycetota; class Actinomycetes; order Propionibacteriales; family Propionibacteriaceae; genus JAEZZG01. Next base: position 47,642 of record JAEZZG010000023.1, read on the forward strand.
ATAAATGAGTACCGTCCGCACTGTGAAGGATGCCCGCTGAGGCAGTCTTCACAATTGTGGCAGGGGACCAAGGGGGCCACGGCGACGTTGGTGTTGATCCACTGCGGGTCAACACCAGAGCCGATCGAGACTACGGTTCCAGAGAACTCGTGACCGAGAACTTGCGGGAAACTATGGACGGCTCCGTTGAAATACCGTGGAATATCCGATCCGCAGATTCCGCAGAAGGCAACCTTGACGAGGGCTTCACCAGCCGCCGGCACAGGGATCTCCACTCGTTCATAACTGAACTCTTCGACCCCTGTGACGGCTACTGCGAGCATAGTTTTGCTACAGGTATCACTCATTATCGACTGCTCGGCTCTATTCGGTGACGGCTGGGACGCGATAGAGCGTCTTCCGACGGTACTTGATGTATGTGTAGACGAAGCAGAACACATAGAAGGCGAGAATGACGATCCATCCGATGCTGATCTTCAGTGACGCCCCATTCGTCAGCAAATAGGTGATCGGACTGCCCGCCTGATCCAGCGATGTGACCTCAGACGCGTTGTTGAGCAGGCCGGTGTTTTGAGCCAGTTGAGTTTGCAGGCCAATCATTTGGTTCGCAATCCAGATCGTGATGACCATGATCACAGAACCTGAAATGAGGGTGCGGAATAGGTTGCCCGCGTGGACGCCGACGGCAATCGCGACGAAGAAACCGATAGTGGCAAGGTCCCCGAAGGGAAGCACCCGGTTACCTGGTACCAGGGCAGCTAGCAGCACGGTGAGCGGGACGAAGATGAGAGAGGCAGAGATGACGTTGGGATGGCCGAGGAGTAGTGCAGGGTCGAGGCCGATCTTGTAGTCAGAGTTGGAGAAACGCTTTTGTAGAAGCTCACGGGCAGCGTTCGCGATCGGCATCAAACCTTCCATGATCAGTTTGACAACCATCGGCATCAGCAACATGACAGCACCCATCTTGATGCCTAGCTGCAAAGACTCTCCGATGGGGTAGCGGGCCAGCAACCCGATGATGAAACCGAGGATGGTGCCGATGATGAGCGGCTCCCCAAAGGGGCCGACCTTCTCTTCCAGTTTTTGGGTGCTGAAGTTGATGTTGCGAATACCGGGAATCTTGTCCAAGAGATCATTGATGGGTGTGGCGACGATACCCATGTAGGCGGAGGTGCCGTGTGGGATCGCGACACCTTCCAGTCCGAAGAATTCATCCGTCACAGGCCCCCACATATCGCCGAGTTTGTAGGCGATGATGGCGTGGATGACAACACCGGCGATACCCCACCAGAAGCTGCCGGTTGCGATCTGGAGCAGTGCACCAGTGAACGCCATGTGCCAGATATTCCAGATGTCGACGTTGAGTACGCGAGTAGCTCGGACCAACAACATGATGATATTGACGGCGATAGCGACCGGGATAGCGATCAGACCCATCGGTGAGGCCCAGGCCATCGGTGAGGTGCCAGGCCAGCCGAGGTCAACCACGTTGAGACCGAGGTTGAAGTTGCGTGCCATCGCCTCGGCCGCTGGACCGAGTGCGTTAGTCAACAGCCCGATGACCAGGCCGATGCCGATGAAGCCAACACCGATTGTCAAACCGGCTTTGAGTGACTTTCCGATCCCTTGGCGTAGTAGAAGACCAAGGATCAAGATGACGATCGGGAGCATGACGCTTGCACCCAAATCGACGATGTATTGGATGACTTGATAAAAGGTGTCCATAATTGGCGTTGTCCTTTCGCGAGGATACATACGGGTGTCGCCTAGGTCCAAGTAGGCGGCACCCCATCTAAGACTCGGATGGTCTTAGCGCAAGGCGTTGAGGATGTCTTGTTCAGTTTTCTCGATGCCGATCCCGGAGATGAAGGCAATCCCGTGGATGACCGGGACTCCGTAATCGCGGGAGACCTTCGCGGTCGTGACGATAAGGTCTGCCTGAGCTGCCTGGCTTCCAAGCTCGCTGATGCGGCACTGACTCACGTCAGCGTCAATGTGGTTGGCTTTGAGCAGCTCTCTGATTCGGTTGGCTGCAACCGTTGAAGTGGCTACTGCACCACCACAAGCAACCAGTACTTTCTTCATCATGTTCTCTTTCTTGTTCGGTGTAGTGGTTAGTCAAATACGTTGAAGTGTGAATCGAGGACAGAGACGATGGCGTCTGCGGTCTTAGCGGTTTTAATCTGTCCTAAGAAATCGTCGCTTTGAATCTTCGCGATTAGCTGGGACAGCAGGGTCACATGCTGAGTCCCGTCGCTCAGAACTAAGAGGAATACGACGGTGACGTCGATCAGAGAGTCGGGGTCTGCCCCCATTTCATGGAATTGAACAGGTGTGTCGAGGGTTGCTACCGCGATGGTGTTGGTGGATACATACTGTGCTGAGGTGTGGGGGATTGCGACCCCACCCGGGACCGGCAAAGCGGTGGGGAACTCGGCTTCGCGGTCAAGTAGGGCCTGATAGTAGTCGTCGGAGGCAAAACCTTCGGCACGCACGGCGTCGGCCATGATTTTGAGTAGCTCTTCTCGCGAATCGACTTTCAGGTGCGCGAACATGAGGTCACGATGGAATTTCATCTCAGTTACTTTCGATGACTAGGACTTCGACATCGGCTTGATCGAGCTGATGCTGCAATTCTTGATCAAGCTCGCCGTTGACGATGAGCAAATCGAGGTCCTCGAATCCGGCGACCTTGTGTACTGCTACCGAGTTGAACTTGGTGTCGTCAATCATGAAAACCACACTTCCGCAGTGCCGGATTGCAGTTTGGGAGGCGGCAACCTCGAAGAGGTTGGGGTTTGTCATTCCGGTGTCGGGGTGAATCCCCACACAACTGAAAAACCCTTTGTCCATATTGATGTTGCTGAGGGTGGCTTCGGTGATGGGGCCGACGAGAGCCTGTTCATTGTTGCGAAGTGACCCGCCGGGGACGAGTACCGAGATGTTGGGGTCTTGGGCGAGGGTGGAGACGATCGGGATCGAGTTAGTGACGACGGTCAGATGTAGGCCTCGGTTGATCAGCGCCTCGGCGAGTGCCATCGTTGTCGTCCCGTAGTCGAGAAAGATCGTCGAGTTGTCTTTGATCTGCTCAACCGCGGCCTTAGCCATCGCGTTTTTCGCCGACTGATTCTTCGAGCGACGCCGCTCATAGGCACTCTCAGGTGTGCTTCGGGGGATGGTGGCTCCACCGTGAACCTTGAGGATGCGCCCTTGCTCGTGCAGGTCGATGAGGTCTTTCCGAATGGTCTCCACGGACACGTCAAACAGACGGCTCAAGGTTGTTGCTTTGACTTTCTTTTGTTGCCGCACCAGCTCAACGATTTTGTTTTGGCGCTCCGACATATCCATTGATCCACCTCCTTGTGGTATCAGCATCCTTACATGATTCCAACCTAAACGCAATCAAAAGATTGGGATTCGATTGGAAATTCAGGGTTTTGGTCATTAAAACTCCGGGCCTTGGTTATTTTCCCAGGAGGGACGACCTGGAAACGCAAGTCGAGTGGATGCGGGGT
>JAEZZG010000024.1 GCA_023442485.1 Actinomycetes bacterium
TTTTCGGCTCGAATGACTACTGGGCGCCTTCTTTCAAGAATCCCTTGTCTTATCTGCGAGCCAAACTGGGGCTGCAGCCTAAGATCAAGAAACCCAAACGGCCCCTCGATACGCACCGGCTTCGTCAGGCTTTCGTTGCCCGGGGCTGGCACGACCTCAATAACCGCAGCGCCCAGTTCACCATCGGCGGGTTGTCGATCACCGCGCGCGGAACCGACGATGCCCACCTACACCTGGACCGCTACGCCGACGTGGCCGGGCAAGGAGCTGAATCAGACCTGATTCTCGGCGTCACCCACGCCCCTTACCTCAAAGTCCTGGACGCGATGGTAGCCGACGACGTGGACATCATTTTTGCTGGCCACACCCACGGCGGCCAAGTATGTCTCCCCACCGGCAAAGCCATCATCACGAACTGCGACATCGAGCCCGAGCGAGCCAAGGGGCTCTCCCTCCACCCCGCACACTGCAACCAAATTGCAACATCAGCTCACCGTCGCGATGGCGACGATCGGCGTGCCTATCTCCACGTCTCCGGCGGGATCGGTTCCTCCCCTTACGCCCCGGTGCGCACATTCAACCGTCCCGAAGCGACCCTGATTCGCCTCGTCAGTCGGCCCGAAGCCGCTCCGTCAGAGTGATCCGCCACCGGTCTGAGAGGTAGTCGAAGGAGAGCATTTCCTCGGTCCAGGCGCGAATCTGGGCAGCGTCGGTGCCGTCTGGGAAATCACGGAACAACACCGATAATGTCCGCCGCACACTCCAGCGCGGGCAGGGACGTTCCAGAAGGATGATCGGGTCGCCAGGAGACACCATCCCCGGTTCGAGGACGCGGTAATACCAGCCGGTGAGATAGGTTTGTTGGACAGCCCGAGACATTCCGCGATGATCGAAGCGGATATCTAACTTCCAGCACGGCTGTCGCCCTTGGGAAACCTGAACCCTGGCTTCGCCGATCCGGTAAATATCGCCCAAGAAGACATTGTCTTCGTCCATCACCGTGCTCGAGATATTTTCCCCGAAAGCCCCAGGCTGTTGCAGACGCGGATGCTGATCCCCGAGGATCGTCCGCCAATAGTCGTAATGCTGGAACGGGTAGTGGTGAATGGCCTTGTCAGGGCCGCCATGTTTGTCGAGATCGGCCTGTGCGTCTGTGGTGAAACCATTTCGTCCTGCAAACTGGCCGGTGTCGACGATGTGTTTGTTGATCCCGCTGGTCACCTCCCCTTTCGCCGGGTGGTGACCGAGGGGTTCCACTTGGCCAACGAGGAGGGCGTCGACGGAGGGGCCAGCGCTAGGGTGCCGGGTTCCAGACGAGAAGAGTGATGGGTCACACGACGGATTCAACCCGGGTGACGGAATCGGCGAGGACATGGCGAATCCCTTTCGGAAAGCAGCGAACTGCTCGGACACTTCCTGCTGGGATCAACAGTAGCCACTATCAAGCCACCAGGTTGTCTATCGGCGAATCTGGGTAAGAACTGCCATCAACATTCGACGACGGCAACCGCCAAACCACCCGCAGAGGTTTCCTTGTATTTCGAGAGCATGTCTTTGCCAGTTTGGCGCATGGTCTCGATCACGGCATCGAGAGAGACGGTGTGCCGTCCATCCCCCCACATCGACATGCGTGCGGCATTGATGGCTTTGACGGCGGCAATCGCGTTGCGTTCGATGCACGGAACCTGAACTAACCCGGCGATGGGGTCACAGGTGAGACCAAGGTTGTGCTCCATCGCGATCTCCGCTGCGTTCTCGACCTGCTCTGGGGTTCCGCCGAGGACCTGAGCCAGGCCAGCAGCAGCCATGGAGGCAGCCGAGCCGACCTCGTCTTGGCAGCCCACCTCCGCCCCAGCGATGGAAGCATTCGTCTTGATCAATGCCCCGACGGCGGTGGCAGCCAGGAGGAAGTCGCGGGTGGCTTTGCGGGAGACCGGACAGGCCTGGGGTTGGCTGTGGCCCTGGCTCTGGGATCGCGCGTCGAGGATAGGCAGGTTGGTGACGGGGTTGATCGCCTGGCTAGCACCTCCGCCTTCGGGACAGAAACGCAACATATAGCCGATGACTGAGGGGATGACACCGGCGGCCCCATTCGTCGGGGCGGTGACAACGCGATGTCCGGCGGCGTTCTCTTCGTTGACGGCGAGCGCCCACAGGTTGACCCAGTCCATCGCACTCATCGAGTCAGAGGTGGTCCCTGCCCAAGTCAGCCCCTGAGCTGGACGGTCGGCGCGGGAAGATAGCCAATCGCGCAGCCGAGGGGCTCTTCGTTCAACGTGTAACCCGCCGGGGAGTTCACCTGAGGTAGAGCACCCGGATTCGATACAGGCCAACATGGTTTCGACGACAGCGTCGAGATAGGCGTCGACCTCTGCGGCAGGGCGGGCGGCCTCCTCGTTGGCCCTGACGAGTTCAGCGATGGACAAACCCGATGACTGGCACATCTGGAGTAACTCGAGACTCGACGAGAAGGGATAGGGCGCAGGTGTGGCATGAACTGCTACCGTCTGGGAGCTCGCTAGCGGAGCCGGATCGGGGTGATTGACATCTGCGTGTTCAGCCATGACAAACCCGCCACCGATGGAGTAGAAAGTACGGTGGAGCAGGAACCGTTCGGGGCCGGGCTGGCGGGTGAGGATGTCGCGTCCGTCGTCATCGGTGTTGACCCCGACGCGGTACACCGTGATCGTGAGCCCGTTGACGTGGTAGGGCAGGGAGACGGAAGGGATGAAGCGAAGATCAGCGGCCAGGTCAAAGTCAACCTTCCCGACGGCGGGGATGGAAAGCTGCTTCGTCGATTCGATTCTTGGAAGAATCTCTTTGACGGTGGCGGTGGCGACACTATCGGGAGAGTTTCCTTCTAGCCCCAGCAGGACGGCTCGATCAGTGGAGTGACCGCGCCCGGTCGCCCCCAGTGAACCATAGAGATCGATGGTTATCCGACCGATTTGGTCAGCGGTGACGCCCAACGCTTCCAGGTCCCGCTGAACCGCGCGACCGGCACGGATGGGGCCGACGGTGTGGGAAGAGGACGGGCCGATCCCGACTCTGAACATGTCGAACACGCTCAATGGACGTGGAGCCTCGTCCGGGGATACCTGCCCTGCAATCAAACCGGCTGGCGTCACTGCATTCATCACGTCCATGCGGATAGCTTAGCGATATAGTGCGACCTATCCCTCACCTCGAGTCACAAGGAGTTATGTGTTGCGGTTCAGCCGTGTTGATAGACAGATCATGCAGTTGGCCTTTCCGGCACTGGCCACACTTGTGATTCACCCCTCGTTGCTATTGGTGGATTCCGCGATTGTCGGGCATTGGAGTACCCAAGCCCTCGCCGGTCTTGGGTTGGCGCAGACGGTGTTATTCACCATCGTCGGCCTTTGTGTGTTCTTGGCCTACTCCACGACTTCGTCGGTAGCGAAGGCCTTAGGGGCAGGTGATCCAAGACGAGCCCTGCGATGCGGGCTGGATGCGATCTGGCTAGGGGCGATACTGGGTTTGGTCGCTGGTGTGGCGACCTGGATTTCCGCGCGGGGGATCATTTCGTTGTTCTCCGCCTCCCCCGATGTCGCCGAAGAGGCGGTCAGGTATCTGACGATCTCGACCCTCGGTTTGCCTGCGATGCTGGTCTTTCAATCTGCGACCGGGATTATTCGCGGCCTTCAAAATACAACCGTCCCGCTGCTGGTGTCGGCGGTGGGTGCCGTCATCAATGCGCCCTTGTCTTTCGTCCTAGTTCACGGCGCCAGACTTGGTGTGGCCGGGGCTGCTATCGGCACGGTCGTGTGTGAAACAGGAATGGCGGTCGCGCTGACCTGGGTGGTGATTCGCAAGGCTGGAGCTTTAGACGTTGCGCTCACCGCCCGACTCACCGGGATCACGGCGGCATGGAAGGATGGGGTGCCGTTGCTGATCCGCACCTTGGCGTTGCGAGTGTCGTTGATCATGCTCACCGTGGCCGCATCGAGATTGGGGACGATTCAGCTCGCTGCGCACCAGATCGTCTGGAACATTTGGGGATTCCTAGCCAACGGCTTGGATGCACTCGCGATCGCCGCCCAAGCCCTCACCGGCATGTACCTGGGCAGGCGGGATTATGCCCGAGCGCGTCGGCTTACTCGCCGTCTCTGCTGGTGGGGAGTGGGAACAGGCACAGTGACTTCCCTAGTAGTCGCGGCTGCCACATTCATCGCCCCGACCCTGTTTTCCCCCGATCCGCTAGTACAAGAGGCGGTGCAATCTGTGTGGCTCGTGGTGGTGGTTTCTCAACCACTGGCCGGATTCGTCTTCGTCCTTGACGGGATTCTGATGGGAGCAGGTGACGGGCGCTACCTGGCGTGGGCATCGCTGGTGGTGTTTGCCTTCTTCGCCCCGGCGATCCTTGGCGTCATCGCCGCTCGTCTGCCACTCAACTCAGGCCTCGTCGCCGTGTGGCTGAGCATGGCCATCTGGATGATGGGGTTGAGAGGCGTGACCTTGTGGTGGAGGATTCGCCGGGACGATTGGATGAGGGTCACATCGGAATAGCGACGTACTGGTATTCGGTGTATTCAGCAATCCCTTCAGTGCCGCCCTCGCGTCCCATCCCGGATTCCTTGACCCCGCCGAAGGGCGCTGCCGCGTTGGAGAAGACGCCACAGTTGACCCCGCACAGGCCGTAGTCGAGTGAATCGGCGAGAGTTAGGCTACGGCTCAGATCGGAGGTGTAGAGGTAAGACCCCAGGCCGAACTCGGTGTCGTTGGCAAGGGCAACCGCCTCAGCTTCGGTGTCGAAGGCGTAGATCGGGGCGACTGGGCCGAAAATCTCGGTGCGGAAGATCGGCGCAGAGGTTGGCACATCGGCGAGCACGGTTGGTTCAAAGAAATACCCCGGACGGTCGAGACGCCTACCCCCACATGTGACCCTGGCACCAGCCTCCACCGAACTGTCGACTAGCTGTTGTAGCTTATCGACGGCGGCTGGCTCGATCATTGGGCCACAGCCGACACCGGGTTCTCTGCCGTCACCGACAACGGTCGCCTGGACCTTGGCGGTGAGCTTCTCGGTGAACTCGTCGAGGACGCCGCGCTGCACGAGGAAACGGTTGGCCGCAGTGCACGCCTCACCGCCGTTGCGCATCTTAGCTGCGTAGGCACCCTCGACTGCCGCGTCAATGTCAGCGTCGTCAAAAACGATGAACGGCGCGTTGCCACCCAGCTCCATCGAGGTGCGCAGGACGTGCTTCGACGCCGCCGCCAGCAACGATCGTCCCACTTCCGTCGATCCGGTGAAGGAGAGTTTACGTAGTCTCGGATCAACCAAGAGGGGGTCGGAGACGGAGGCGGCGGAGCGTGACGGAATCAGGTTGACCACGCCACGCGGCAGCCCAGCGTCTTCGAGGAGCTTGACGAAGAACATGGTGGTCAGCGGGGTGAGACGCGCGGGTTTGATGACGCTGGTGCATCCGGCAGCGATGGCGGGGGCGATCTTGCGGGTGGCCATGGCCAGTGGGAAGTTCCACGGGGTAATCAGGAAACACGGACCGACGGGCTTGCGACGGACGAGCATCCTCAGATTCGCTTCTGGGGTGGTGGTGTAGCGTCCGGAGAAGTGGCAGGCCTCTTCGGCAAACCACCGCAGGTATTCGGCTCCGTAAGTGACCTCGCCGTTAGCCTCGGCAAGAGGTTTGCCCATCTCCAGCGTCATCAGCAAGGCCAGTTCGTCGCGATGGTCCTGGACGGAGTTGAAAACCCGCATGAGCAGGTCCGCCCGAGACCTCGGCGACGTTTTTGCCCACTCTGATTGAGCCGCGCAGGCGGCGTCGAGGGCACATACCGCGTCGGCACTGGTGGCCGAGGCCACTGTGGCCAGTGTCTCCTCCGTCGCCGGGTTGATCACGTCGAAGGTAGATTCATCGGCGGAATCAACCCATGCCCCATTAATGAAGAGCTGTTTCGGAATCTGAGTGAGTAAGGTGGCGGTATCAAGGGACATGATTCTCCTTCGCGATCCAGAAAACAGATGTCGCTGTCATGATCCACGATACGCCGATGTCTGGGGTCACCCAGTCCGGAAAGAAAAATGCCCACGACGGATGGTGTGCCGGCAAGTGGTGACGGCGCGGCAGGATAACCTGAAGCCCAGCCGTGGGGTGTGGGTGATCTCGTGGCGGCGACGCATAGATCGTTGCCATCAATGCACAGCAATGACAATTGCGCCTAGGCACCTGATCGGTTGATAGACCTAGGGGATCACCATCGCACTGGATGATAAGGGGGATGGAACCGGAGTAATTTTATGTGGAAGTCCAAACCAGTCTCTAAAGGCAACGGCAACCCTCGCGCCATTGTATTGTCACCACCGGTCAACTGAACCCGGCTCATAATATATATATTCAAACTAAATATTGAACCTTGCGCAAACTTATAAGAACCACCGTCATTCACCGATCGATAAGTTACGTCTTTATCAGCAATGAGGATCGCGTACTCTTTCATTAGAGGGCCAGGCCCATGCTCACGGAAATACCTGATTGAACTATCCGAATTGCGAACGTATTTTTTGAGGATTGCTTCACCCGTCATCACCTTGATTTCACCTTCAACAACCACTTTGCCGTCCTGCTCCGCGCCTTCGCCATTCTTAGCCGGAACCAACTTGGATATCGTCGCATCGGCGAGAACCCATATCGCGTCGTCAGCGACCGTGACCGTAATCGGGCGACTATAGACCTTCGCCCAGATCAGCTTGTTATCACCGCCGATCGCCACCACGATCCCCGGCGCGTAGGACGGATCAGAATAAGCGACCGTCACCTCCCCCACCTTCCCGGCGACGATGAGCGAGTCCCCCAGATTGCGGCGTTGGGCATCAGATAATCCCTCAATACTCGCCGTCTGCAGGACCGGCAAGGCTTCTTGCTGACAGACGATGCTCCCGTCTTTCACCACCCACGGTCGCTGCGCTGAGAGATCACAGGCTGCCAGGTCACTGACCGGCGACAGCGAGGCGGGTTTCGGCTCAGAGGACGCTCCCCCAGACGGGTCAGCGGAATCCGTTCCGCCAACCACATCGTCACCTACGTTGATCAGAGATGCCTGGACCTTGTTGTCACTACCGACGCGCACCAGCAGCAACTCATGTTCACCGCCCGGGCGATGTATTGCCTCTCATCCCAGCCTGGCAGGGACAGCTTAGTGCCAACCTTGACTCCATCGGCATAAGTCAGCGGCGCCGGTCGCGCCTCGGACTTGGTCCACAACTTCTTGAAGATGAGCATCCCCATAGCGAACATGCAGATACTCAGCACAACGACGACAGTAGCGATCAGGGCTTTACTCTTACACTCATTCGCCGGGTGGAGGTGTGCACTGTGAGCCCAGACCCCAATTGGCCCAATCCGTCATTCCTGCCGTCTAGCTCACCTGATGCCTAATCTGTGCCCAGTGGGTTGTGCTGGTCATTACTCGTAGATTCTCTTGGACTATTACTGGACGGCTATCTGGTCTTGAATTGTTACTACCGGTTGGATTGTTGCCTAGGTGAATGGATCAATCTCCCGACATTCAGGCCACTGATCGGGTGGAGTCAACTGAGCCAATTCTCTATCAATGTCTCCGGAAGTTGGTCCCCAGTCACCGTCGAAGCCCTGCTTAGCGTCCTGGAGAGTAGCGCTGAAACCCTTCTGCTCTTCGCCACCCGGTCTACAGCCTGAACCACTAGCCAGCCCCTCTTGTTTCACCATTGACGCAAGGCTCGCAAGTCTCGAGTGTGATGCTTAGTTAACGAAACTTCATCCCATTCACTGACCCCTAGCAACGTTGGTCAGTGCGCGCTTGTTTATCGACTGACTGGATCAATGACCATGTCGATACAGTGACTGGGATAGACACAAAGGGGGCAACGTAACCGGCGGGAACCACCGAACCCCTATTGGCTAGGGGGAAGAGATGGTCGGGGTGACAGGATTTGAACCTGCGGCCTCTTCGTCCCGAACGAAGCGCGCTACCAAGCTGCGCCACACCCCGTGGCCAAAGCCGTGGATCAGTCTATAGGATTTATGTGAAATCAGGAAATGAGCCCGATCCCCACCATAGGCCATCTCAGCGACCGTCCGCTCTGGTATCAAGGCAGGTCTGGCCCGCCGGGGATCAGTGATCGGCCATGTAGGCGCAGACTTTGTCGATCTGATTGGCGAAGGAGTCACCGAATCTTTGCTCGAAGAAGGCACCGCCGATCGTGAAAGCCCACGGGTTCGCGTCTTTAACCTCGTTGAGACGCTCGACGCTATTGACGCTTCCGGCAAGACAAACGGGGGCGTCAATGGCTTGGACCAAATCGCGGTTGAGGGCAACGGCGTCACCTGTGTATCGGTACCCTAAGAGGTCGATCCCGTCAGCGCCGCGCTCAAGTACCCGTTTCGCCTGATCAACCATGGATTCGAGTGAGCCTCTAAGAACAGAAGGGCGCTCGCTAATCTCACCAACAAAGGGCATATAAGTGATGCCACACTCCTTGCAGACGGCGCTGATCTCGTCCGAGAATATCGTCCCCATGAGGATGTCAACCCCACATTCGGCGGCGATATGTGCCCCTCGCAAAGACTCGTCCTCCTCGTAGGCGACAACTTCGAGCACAGTGGTTTTCCCGCACGCCTTCATGTAACGGTATAACTCTTGCATCTGTTCGAGAGGCAGCGGCTCCTCCTTGAACCCCCAGTGTGTCGCGCTCGAATCTTTGCACGCCTCGAATATCTCAAACGCATTGGCCACCGTGTGATCGTTGTGGGTGAGCATAACGATAAGTTCAGGCGTAGATTTCATGGGCGGATGCCAGCTTTCGTCACAGCGGATAGGCAGCACTTAGTATATGGGAGAAAGGCTCGAATCGAGTATCGACTCCTTCTTGGTTGGTGAGGCCCCATGATAATCGCGAAGTATTTCCCCTCCGGGCGCGCCCAGAACGTGTTTGCGATCGACTACGAAAAGCTGTACCGCTTGGGCTATCGAGGCCTCATTTTCGACGTCGACAACACCCTCGTACACCACGGTGACCCGGCGACTTCGGAGGTTGATGATCTATTCCGACGTCTTCACGCCCTCGGATTCCAAACAGTGCTGGTATCGAATAACAACGAATCACGCCTGGCTGATTTCACCGCCAACATCGACACCGCCTATATCGCAGACGCAGGCAAACCTAGCCCGGGGTGCTACCTGCAGGCCCTAGAGTTGATGGGGGTCACGAAGGGTGAGGCGATCGTGATTGGGGACCAAATCTTCACCGATATTTGCGGCGCGAACCAGGCTGGGCTAGCGAGTATCCTGGTTCACTTCATCCGGTTGCCAGGCGAGTGGTGGATAGGGAAGCGTCGATACCTCGAGAAATTGATAATGCTGGCCTATCGCCTAACCCCTGGTTCTCGTGGGGAGCTAGGCGATATTGAGCTAAAGTAAGTTTGCGCTTAGCGAAGATGTTCATCGATCGGCGCAGCGGTTTTCGCAACGATCGCAATGGTGGGAGAAAACATGCGCTTTTGTGATATCAGCCCAACGACTTACGCAATTTCAACTCAGAAAGAGATTATCAAGAGGCACCTCAAAGACGTGTGCTCTGGTGAGATGTTTGCGAAGACGAAACAAGAGGAGCCCTTGCCGCACTTCGTCTCGCACAAGAGCAACGTCATGATTAAGACCGGCAAAGGCGTCGATCCTGTGCTGCAGCAGAACAAGGTCGTGAACCTCAACATCGCAAGCAAGGCCATCAACGGGATCGTGATTCGGCCAGGAGAGACCTTCTCGTTTTGTAAGTTAGCTGGAAAGGCCTCAGAGAAACGAGGATACAAGGCTGGCAGGGTGATTCGGCATGGGCGGATAGTTTCCGATGTTGGTGGCGGGCTGTGCAATCTCGCGAATACGATTCACCTACTCGTGTTGGATAGCCCGCTCACGGTGACCGAAGCGCACATGCACTCTGATGCACTCGCCCCCGATCACGGGCATCGAGTCCCGCTCAGCGCGGGGACCTCGGTCAGCTACAACTACGTTGACTTTCGGTTCAAGAACGAGACCGACCAGAGTTTTCAGTTGAATATGTGGTGCGACGACGAGTGCCTTCACGGGGAGCTGAGAAGCGAGAGACCGATCGAATATCGCTACGAGATCACCGAGGATGACCATCACTTCCGCCGGGAAGGCGAAAAATTCTATCGGGTGAGCAAGATTTTCCGCGACGTCATCGATCGGCAGACAGGTGAGCTGGTTCGTCGCGAACTCGTCTGGGATAACCATTCCGAAGTGCTGTTCGACTACTCCGAGATTCCCGCCGATCAGATTCGCGAGTAGCCACACCGTCCGTCGTGGCCTGGCAGTCAGCGCCGACGCAACCGGGAGAGTTTCTTCATCACTGGTCGCAGCAGGGAATCCAGCTCGGCGATCTTGAAGAATCGACAGAATGCGTAGAACAACCCGACGAAGGCCAGCCCGCCTAGGCAACACGCCAGCGCGTTCCCGATCCAGCCGTGGATGAGTTTGGACAGGTAGGCGCCGATAAAGTGAGAGACCAGCATGGCCGGGATACAGGCCAGGCTCAATCTCACCCACAGCCGGATCGTCGCGGCGAGCCCCACACCGTTGAGCTGTAGGTGACTGACCACCATGAAGACGATCCCAGCCAGGGCGTTTCCGATGGTTTGGCCAGCCGCGATCGTCACCACCGCATAGCGGTCAGGCACCATCCACAACGCCACGAAACCGCTGATGATCTGCATCCCGGTCACGATCAACTGATAGGAGAAGTAGGCCTTCCCGGCTTCGGCTGCGAAACAGTAACGCTGCTGCAAGGTGGTGATCCCGAACCACAAGGTCCCAGACATCATCACCGACAACACCACGGCGGTGTTGTGGACTTCCAGATCAGATAGGCCGACGAAGATCGTCCTGACGATCGGCTCAGCCAAAGCAATCACCACCGCCGATGCCGGGATGATGCCGACGGACGAAATCTGCATCCCCTTGATCAGCAGGGACCTCACCTCGCGAAGCCGAGTCCCCTGCCAGGCCCTCGATAAGGACGGAAACAGAGCCGTCAGGATCGACACCGTGATCAAAGAGTGCGGCAGCATGAAGATCAAGAAGGCGTTTTGACTTGTCGCAACGGAGGCAATCGTCTCTTGATTGGACCTATCCCGGACGTAGTTGAGCACCCAGGAGGTGAACAAACCACCGGCCTGGGACACCACCAAGGACACCAGCGTGTAGGCCGTCATGCGCGAGATCGAACGCATCCCGGATAGCCCCCAGCGCACCCGGTAGCGGAATCCGGACGCCCGCAACGGCGGGATCAGGGCGATGCCTTGGACAACGATGCCGAGGGTGGAGCTACCAGCCAAGACGGCGACCATCGCTGGCGTCCAGAGGCTCGGATCGGTCTGTTTTGACCACAGAATCAAGAACACGGCCTGACCGACGATCTGGACGACATTGGCGAGAGCGGGGGTCCACATGAAGGCGGCGAACCGGCCCCTCGCGTTGAGGACATTACCGAGGACCGCGTAGAGACCGTAGAAGGCGATCTGCGGCATACACACATAGGCGAACAGGATCGACAGGTGCACCGCAGAGCCGGACAGGCCAGACAGAGCCCTCACCAGCACCGGAGACAGGGCCGTCGTCAGCACCGTGACGACGATGATCACGGCGAATGCCGCAGTCAGAAGCCGGTTGATGAAATCCTCACCGCGACTGCCTTCCTTCATCGCCTTGGTGATCTGCGGGATCAGCACGGCGTTGAGGACGCCGGCGGACAGCAAGATGAAGAAGAAGTTCGGCAGCGTATTGGCATAGGTGAAGGCGTCAGCGGCGAGGGACTGCGCAACGACCGCAGACAGCATCGACGTGCGAACCAAGCCGAGGATTCGCGACACCAAGGTACCTGTGGCCATCGAGATACTGGCTCTGCCTAGATTGGTCGATGACTCCTGGCGGGGGGAATCGGACCGGGAATTCTCCACCTGACCGATGCCCCGTCTGGGACGAACTTCCGACACCGACACCCCTTATCGTCTGCGCTGCGCGATCTCTACGATCTTATGTCCAGCCCAAAACGAACGTCGAACCAACACCCGGGCGGCTACCTACCTACCTGTGCCGGCGTAGACGATGGCCTCACCCTCGCGGTCTAGGCCGAATGCCGTGTGTGCTGCACGGACGGCGGCGTCCACATCGTCAGAATGGACCACGACGGAGATGCGAATCTCAGAGGTGGAGATCATCGAGATATTAATTCCTTGCTTAGCCAACGCCTCGAAGAAGGTCGCGGTGACGCCGGGGTGGGAGCGCATACCCACGCCGACCACCGAGACTTTGCCGATTTGGTCGTCGTAGCGCAGGTCCGAAAAGCCGATCTCGTCACGGACGGCTTCTAGCGCGGCGATGCCCTTGGCCCCTTCAGACATCGGCAGGGTGAATGAAATGTCCGTGCGCCCGGTGCCCACCTCGGAGACATTCTGGACGATGACGTCAATGTTGATGTCAGCCTTAGCGATCACGTCGAAGATGCGCGCGGCGCGCCCAGGTTGGTCGGGGACGTCAACGATAGTGATCTTGGCTTCACCACGGTCTTGAACCACCCCAGAAATGATGGCCTCTTCCATCGCTGATTCTCCTTTGCGGTTTTTATTGTCGCGCACCCAGGTGCCTTCATGATTGGAGAAGGACGAGCGCACATGGATCGGAATATTCTCTTTGCGGGCGTATTCAACACAGCGCAGATGCAAAATCTTCGCCCCGCAGGCAGCCATCTCCAACATCTCCTCGTAGGAGATCTCATTGATCTTGTGGGCGCCAGGCACGATGCGCGGGTCAGCGGTGAACACTCCGTCAACGTCGGAATAGATCTCGACGTGATCGGCCCCGACGGCAGCGGCGAGAGCCACCGCAGTGGTGTCGGAGGCGCCACGCCCCAAGGTGGTGACGTCCTTCGTCGTCTGAGATACGCCTTGGAATCCGGCAACGATGACGATGTCGCCGTCCTCGAGAGACTTCTCCACCCGACCCGGGGTGATGTCGATGATGCGTGCGTTGCCGTGCTGAGAGGTGGTGATCACTCCGGCCTGGGAGCCAGTGTAGGAGCGGGCCTCGACACCAAGATCGGACAGGGCCATCGCCAACAGAGCCGCAGACTGGCGTTCCCCCGTGGTGAGCAGCATGTCTAGTTCACGCGGGGCAGGTCGCGGAGAAACCTGCAAGGCAAGGTCCATCAGGTCGTCGGTAGTGTCGCCCATAGCGGAGATCACCACAACGACGTCGTTTCCGCGTTGTTTGGTCGCTAGGATGCGTCGGGCTACGCGCTTGATGGAATCTGCGTCCGCGACGCTTGATCCGCCAAACTTCTGTACCACTCGTCCCATCGGGACATCACCTCGTTAGAGTACCGTCGATTGCCGATGCAGGCTTTGCGCCCACGCAGGTAACGCTACTCGGTTTGGGGTATTGACGAAACCGTGTCCATTTCGTCACGGCTACTGACGATAGATATCCAGCCCGTGTCTCTGACGACGGCGACTCCCCCGCTGGTCAGAGACGGCCGCTGCGTCTGCACCCGCTGGCGAAAACCCGGCGTCACCGCAAGACCTGGACGCGGGCCCCTTAGGCGAGTAGGTCGTAGAACTCGGGGTGGAGAGAAACCCAGCGATTCACCGCCGGGTCGCAAGGGCGGATCATGGTGTCGTCCTCTCGCTCCAAGATAGCCATCACCGCACCGATCACGGCGTCTCGCGTCTCGGCATCGTCAAATCCGTCGTTGAGCTCGAGTTTTTGCAGTTCAACCACCGAGTTAGCCAGCGAATAATGGAGCTGACCGGCGTGGATACCTTGAATGAAAACTGTGAACTGCTGATCCCGGTCATCAATTTGGATGCGGACCTGACTCGGATCGATCTCTGACATGGCGTCCTCTCGGCGATGACGAACTAACCACTACAACGACGATTGCGGCTACAGCGTGAGACAACCTGTGCTAGAGCCTTGATGTCAACCACTGTGCGGGATTGACGGACTCAAGCCTAGATCCGCGATCAAGGATGTAACGACGGATTGCGGCGGAAACCGAAGAATCAATCAAAACGTTATGTCGTCTCGAAATCTGAACGACGCGGCAGCCAGGAACTACCAGAATGTGTAAGCGGCACCAACCGATCGCTGATTAGTCCGGCAGCAAAGCCGAGGACTAACCAAGGGCGCCCGTTATTTCTTCATGAAGAAGTAGACGAGGAAGCCAATCATGAGCAATGGGGCGAAGAAATGCAGGGTCTGCAGGACGGCACTCAACACGGCGAGAGCACCGAAAACCATGAGCATCGTCCACCACCAGGGCCTCTGGTTGACGGGGAAGTTGAATCCCTTGTGCTCCATGCCTTTGGAGTACCGGTACTTATTGCTGCCCTCATTCGAGGTGAAACCTCGACCCGTCCCGGACCACCCCGACGGTGATCCGGGGAACCCAAACGAAGCCCTGGACTGATATAGGTTCCGGTAACCGGGGAACGGCGGCGGGGTGAAGTTCTGCGACTGGAAACATGACGGGTAGGGTGCGGGCAGGTCCCTAAAGAGTTTCTGCAGGTCGATGATCGTCTTGGCCGCCATGACCGCGTCGATGCGCTCTTCGATTTCTTCGTAGGTCAAGCGCCCATTAGCAAAGTGATCTTGCAGGATCTTCATGGCTTCATCCCGCTCGGCATCACCAATCCGCTGAAACTCCATACCTCCAAGCATAGCGAACGCCCTCGACGCGGCGCTCAGCCACGTCAAGGGCGTTTCACTTCAGCAAAGACACGGCAACCATTCGAGGTGCCATCCACTAGGTGAACTAGGTGTCGACCATCCGATCACTCGATAACCGGGTCCAACCCACTAGAGGGCGATCTTGGCGACCTTGACCGACAGGGTGAGTTCCTTGTCGGTAAGCCACCCCGCACTCTCGGAGCCGGGCTCGACCTCGTCCACCTGCTTAGCCAAGACCTCATCGGCAATCAGGTCTTGGTGGTGACGGATGGCCTCTGCCATGTCGCCTTCGGCAAACCACGACAAGCTGATCCGGTCGGAGACGTCCAGGCCGGCCTTCTTGCGGCAGTCTTGAATCATGTGGATCGCCTCGCGGGCCAGACCGGCCTTGACTAGCTCATCGGTCATGGTCAGGTCCAAGGCGACAGTCTCAGATTGTTCATTGGCGATCGTCCATCCCTCGCGCGGATGTTCGGTGATCAGTACATCATCGCTGGTCAGCTCGACCTCGCCGATCTCATCCGGCCCGGCGATGACGGCCTTGCCGTCACGGTGGAGGGCTTCTGCCAGGGCAGCGGCGTCGGCACCGGCAACCAGTTGAGCCACCTGCGGGGTCTGCTTTCCGTAACGCTTGCCTAAGGCACGGAAGTTGGCCTTGGCGGTGTACTCGATCAAGTCACCGGCATTGGCGAAGGACTCGACGGATTCGACGTTCAGCTCAGCGGCGATCTCGGCAATCAGTTCCTGGTTGAGCTGGGCAAATGCCAAGGAAGGCACCAGGGCTCTAGCCAGGGGCTGGCGGGTCTTTACCTGGGCGGCGGCACGGGCGGCCCGCCCCAGTTCCACCAGGCGGCGAGTGGTAGACATGGCTTGACGTAGTTGGGGATCAACCGCGTCAGCGTCGACACTCGGCCACGACGACAAATGCACCGACGACACGGCGTCCGGGTCGGCTGCGACGAACAAATCCTGCCAGATCCGCTCCGAGATGAACGGGGCTAGCGGGGCGATCAACCGGACCAAGGAGTGCAGGGTCTCGTGGAGGGTCCACAGCGCGTCCTGATCTCCGTTCCAGAAACGACGGCGGGAACGACGGACATACCAGTTCGACAAGTCATCGATGAAGGCCTGCAGCGCCGATCCGGCCCTTTGGGTGTCGAAGTTATCCAGGGCGGCGGTGACTTCGTCAATCAAGGACGCGGTCTCGGCGGCCAGCCAGCGGTCCAGGATGTGCCGATCCGCAAGGGCCGGGGCCTGACCCACCGGGGCCCAGTGATTAGCGCGGGCATAGAGGGCTTGGAAGGCCACCGTGTTCCACAGGGTGAGCATCACCTTGCGCACTGTCTCTTGGATCGCGGTATCGCCGACGCGACGAGCTGACCACGGCGAACCCGAAGCCGCCATGAACCAACGCAGCGAGTCTGCGCCATGCTTATCCATCAGGGGGATCGGCAGCAAGATATTGCCTAGGTGCTTCGACATCTTGCGTCCGTCCTCGGCCAAAATCAGGCCAAGACACACGACGTTGCGGTACGGGGATTGATCAAAGACGAGGGTGCCAACCGCCATCAACGTGTAGAACCAGCCACGGGTTTGGTCGATGGCCTCACAGATGAAGTCGGCGGGGTAGGACTTCTCGAATTTTTCCGTCGACCCTTCCACATAGGGGTAGCCCCATTGCGCGAATGGCATCGAACCCGAGTCAGCCCAGGCGTCAATCACCTCAGGGACCCGGCGGTAGGTGCCGTCGTGACCGTCGATGGTGAAGGTGATGTCATCGACATAGGGGCGGTGTGGATCGACATCGGTGAGATCGCGGCCGACGTATTCGCTGAGTTCACGCAGCGAGCCGACACACACCATCTTGGACGGATCGACATCGTTGCGCCAGATCGGCAACGGCGTCCCCCAGTAGCGGGTACGCGACAGGTCCCAGTCAATGTTGTTCTTCAACCAGTCGCCGTAGCGTCCGTGCTTGATGTTGTCCGGATGCCAGTTGGTGTTTTCGTTCTCTTCAAGCAGACGATCCTTGACCTGGGTGGTGCGGATGTACCAGGACTTTTGGGCGTAGTACATCAGTTCGGTGTGGCAGCGCCAGCAGTGCGGGTAATCGTGGACGATCTCCTTGCTGGCATAGAGCAGACCGCGCTGATCCAGGTCTGCGATCAGCATCGGATCAGCGGTGGTGAAGAACACACCACCGACCTGGTCAACATCGTCCTGGAAAGCACCGTTGGCAGCGATCGGGTTGACGATGGGCAGCCCGTAGGCGCGGCAGGAAATCAAGTCGTCGGCGCCGAAGGCGGGAGCCTCGTGAACCAGGCCAGTGCCGTCACCCGTGGTGACATAGTCGGCGAGAATGACGTAGTTGGTTTTCACTCCCGACGGTGCGGGCTCGACGTCGTCAGGGAAGTCGATCAGTTCAAAGGGACGGCGATAGGCCCAGTATTCAAGGTCCTTGCCGGTGAAGGTTTCGACGATCTGCCAGCCCTCACCCAGAACCGACTCGAAGAGGGGCTCGGCAACGACGAGGATTTCCTCACCGTTACTGGCGGCGACATAGGTCACATCGGGGTGAACCGCAACGGCGGTATTCGACACCAGGGTCCACGGGGTCGTCGTCCAGATCAGGAGCGAGACTTTCGAGGCGGCGGCCTGGTCGGCGTAGTTGCCGGTGGTCAGCGGACCGGTCAGCAGCGGCATCCGGACGAATACCGTCGTCACCGGAACTGACTCGTAGCCTTGGGATAATTCGTGGTCCGACAAGGTGGTTCCGCAGCGCGGGCAATAGGGAGCGACCTTGAAATCTTCGACGAGAAGGCCCTTGTCGTAGATGGTTTTCAGCCCCCACCAGACGGATTCAACATAGGCCGGGTCCATAGTCCAGTAGGCCTCGTCCATGTTGACCCAGTACCCCATTCGACGGGTGAGTTTCTTGAACTCATCAACGTGACGGGAGACGGATTCGCGACACTTGGCGTTGAAAGCCTCGACACCATACTCCTCGATGTCGTTCTTGCCGTTGAAACCAAGCTCTTTTTCGACAGCAAGCTCGACGGGCAGGCCGTGGCAGTCCCAACCGGCCTTGCGTTCGACGTGGTAGCCCTGCATCGTCTTGAAGCGCGGGAAGACGTCTTTGAAGACGCGAGCTTCGACGTGGTGGGTGCCGGGCTGGCCGTTAGCGGTCGGCGGGCCTTCGTAGAAGGTCCAGGGTTTTCCGGTTGCCGTCTGGGACAGGCTCTTGGCAAAAATGTCTTCGGATTCCCAGAAGTCGATGATTTCGCGCTCCATCGCGGGCAGGTCGATCTGCGCGGGGACGGGGCGGTAGGAGTTGTTCGGCTGGTTGGAAGTCGCTGTGGTCATTGTGTCCTCTTCGTCGGTGCTACGGGTTTGACCCTCGCACGGATGAAACGTGTCGGGGCTCGCGAACGGTGTAGCGCTGTCGCAACGAAGGGACGGTTACGTCGTGAGGCGTACCCGCGGTACCACCCTTCTTGGGGTCTGGCGTCTGTTGAAGTTCGTGACTCAGACGAGGAGGAGACCCCCGCTTGATTGTGTTCTGCAGCCAGGTCTAGTGAGGACGACGGACGTCCCGTTCTTCTGGCAGCTCGTGGAGTGATAGCTCCGTCATCGCCGTGCAGAGACGCCTGGAATTGTAGGCAAGAGGAGACGGGAATCAAAACCTGGTGGCTATCTAGTGGCGACCTGGTGTCTGGGTTCTTCGGTGGCGAGGTGGATAGCCCCTAGAATGTCTGGCAGACCACTGCATAGAGGATGTGCTCAATGACCACCCATGACGGACGGTTTCGGCTCAGTTGGGATGTGGCCCGCAAAGCCGTGCAACAACAAGACCCGTCGGATACTGGAATCCATTTTCAGGCAGTCTCCCATTCAGAAGCTGACCAGATCCATGACCGAGATGTCGTCGATCTCGTGCTGCGTATCTGCGAACTGGCCCTGGCTACCGGAGCCTCTGTCGCGGAAGCCACCGCGATCGCCTTGCAGCTCTTCGAGGTCCACCAGGTCTCTACCCACTTTGACATCACCAACCATTCAGTGATTTGTTCGCGCCCCGGCGGCCCGGATTCACAACCGATCACCGCGATGCGCCACGTCAAATTCCGGCGGACCGAATATCACCGCCTGGCCCGGCTCCACGTCCTGGTCGAACAGATGTGCCAAGGGATGCCGCTGCACCAAGCTCGCGAGGAATTCAACAAGCTCACCATCCAGCCAAGGCTCTATCGACCCTGGGTCCCCGGTGTTGCATCAGGGTTGCAAGGCGGTCTGGTTGCGGTCATGCTCGGGGCCGGATGGTTCGAGGCCTTGATCGCCGGGATCGCAGTCATCGCGGTATTCATCACCCAACACAGCCTCGCCCGCCACAACGTCCCGGTGTTCTTTTCCCAGGCAATCGGGGGCATGATCCCGACGGCGATCGCCATGGCCCTCGTCGTCGTGATCCCGACTTGGTGGCCCTGGTCCCCCTCCCTCGTCGTCGCAGCCGGAATCGTCGCCATGCTAGCCGGACTGAACCTCGTCGGCGCCTCCCAAGACGCCCTCGACGGCTACTACATCACCTCGTCCGGGAAGATTCTCGAAGTGGTGGTATTGACGCTGGGCATCATCGCCGGCGTGATGAGTATGCTCTGGATCGGGATTCGCCTCGGAGCTGACCAAACCATCTGGCCTACTGCCGGCTTCGCGGTCGCCCCATCAACGCGAATCCTGGCCGCTTCCCTGGTGTGCATGTTCGTTTCCATCACCTACTACGCCCCACTCAAGATGATCGGGTTAGCGTTCCTCCTCGGAGGCCTCGGCCAAGCCATCTACCTTGGTGGTGCCCCGGTTTTCGGATATGGGCCGCTCCAAGCCGGGATCGCCGCAATCGCCGTCGGCTTCTGCGCCGTCGTCACAGCCAGCCCGCTTCGGCTCCCCGTCGGAGGGCTGATCTCCTCGGCAATCACCTCTCTGCTGCCTGGGTCACTGATCTACCGAGGTCTCTACGACACGCTGCTCCATCAAACTGACCCGCTACTGGGAACAGACGCCGGGACGTTACTGATGCAAGCCCTGCTCACTGCGGTCCTTTTAGCTGTCGGGGCATCCTTGGGACGGATCATCGCTCGTCCCCTGGTCATGCCGAAGTCTCGCTGGCGCAGGATTGCCCTAGTCAAGGCGTGGGGACGCGGGCTGACTCCACGGATGGTGCGCACCCGTCCAGGGAAACAATCACAGCGGAATTAGAGGCCAAGACTTCGCACGTCCAGGTCTAGGTGAGGACGAGGCGGCCATGGAAGGCCCGACCCAAGGTCACTTCATCGGCGTATTCCAGATCGCCTCCGACGGGAAGGCCGGACGCCAACTTCGACACCTTGATCCCCAACGGGGACAATAGGCGTTGCAAATAGGTTGCAGTGGCTTCGCCTTCAAGATTGGGGTTCGTCGCCAAGATGACCTCTTCGATACTGGTGTCGTTGAGCCGCTGCAGTAGTTCGCGGATGCGCAACTCATTCGGCCCCACCCCATTGATGGGGGCAATCGCGCCGCCGAGGACGTGGTATAGGCCACGAAACTCGTTGGTTCGTTCAATCGCGGCGACGTCCTTGGACTCTTCCACCACGCAGATCACGGAGCGGTCCCGGCGGGGGTCGCGACAAATCCGGCACTCGGCCTCAGATGAGATATTGAAGCAGGTCTGGCAGAACTGGGCGGTTTCGCGGACGGAACGAATCACATCGGCGAGGCGATTGACGTCCTCGACGGGCTGGTCAAGTAAGAAGAACGCGATCCGCTGGGCACCCTTGGGGCCGACCCCGGGGAGCACCCGCAACTCATCGATGAGATCTTGAACCGGACCCTCAAACACCTGCTCTCCTCACAGCCTCCATCGGTGGTTCGTTCAACTCTGGCCACGAACCCTCAGCCTGGCCGGGGATATCGCCCGGCTTTCATCAACGACGCTGAACCCTAGAACCCGAATCCGCCAAGACCTGGCATCGACTGGGTGACCGCCGATTTAAACTGTCCCTGGGCGGCGCGCACAGCGGCGACGACGAGATCGGCTGTCACGTCGGTGGCGTCCGGGTCACATGCTTCAGGGGAGATCACTAACTCGATCAGATCGCCCTCACCGTTGACGGTAGCCTTCACCAGCCCGCCACCAGATTCGGCGCAGAAGGTTCGCGTCTTGAGGTTTTCTTGGGCATCAACCAATCGATCCTTCATCTGTTGAACCTGGTCCATCAAGGAGCCGAGATCCAATCCACCGAAGGGGTTATTCGAGGGCTGGGCATCTGGAGTATTGGTCATGACGCGTCCTTGTTGTGCTTACCTGCTGATTGCCGCCACTAGACTAAGCGGAGATTGATCCCCACCCAAGCTGCCACTCCCGCCTAGGCATCATCGACGACGGTTGCCTCGAACATATCCTGCAAGATCTTGACCGCTGAGTCTAAGGAAGTCTCGACGATTTGGTCATTGTCGACATCAACGGCGTCGTTGGCTTCTTCGGCGTAGACGTCGACCATCGAGGCAGTGGTGGCTGTGGGGCGAGTGCGCTCCTTGGCTTGGGCTGCCCAACTCGATTCAGTCCCGGCGACAGATTCACGGCTGGAACCCTGCGCCGGGTTCACTGATTGGAAAGGGGCATCAACCCCGTCTGAATCTGTCGAAAACCCACTTGGCTGCGGGTGTGACGGGGTTCGGGGAGTGTCCGGGACAGGGGCTCCACCTTCGACAATCGTGAAGCGTGGACTAATCCCGAGCCGGTCTTGTAGGACTTGAGTCAACACCGGGATGCCAGTGCTATTTAATCCGAAGCTGGCACTGCTGTTGGCCACCATCAAGGTCAAGGTGTTGTCGGAATAGTCCGCAACCTGAACCTTTTCGAGGGCCACCCATGCCGACTTCTTCTTCCTCCTAATCAGGTCGAGGAGATCCGGCCATTCGGCACGGAGCTGGTCAGTCGTCACCTTAGCCACCGACGAAGAGATTTGAGCGGCAGCGGCCGAGACTGGGCGGGTCGGGGCGGACGGTCCAGAGGAGGCAGGCCCGGAAGAGTCCGGCAATGAGTGGTGCTGGGCGGTGGGTTGAGCATCGCTCCCCTGCCCGTTGGCTGAACCGCTGGATGGGCTGGTAACCGGTGCGGCAGAGGGGCCTTGCCCAGGACGGCGCGGCATGGACCCCGACACTTGACGAGTCGGCGTCGCCGGGCTCACCGTCTGCGGAGTCGACGGGGAAGGAGCCGGGGGTGCGGATTGGGCAACTGTCTGGCTAGGCGACGCCTGGCCGGATGAGGCTGGGCTCGGAGTCGACGGGGTTGGCTCGGCCTGAGTCTCCTCACCGTCTCCACCCCGATCAGGTTGCAACATCGTTGCATGGGTGTTCGCGGGTGTAGCGGGTCGGGGATGCAAGGCGGGTTCACCCGAAGCCGACTCGGCCATATTGATCCGTCTCTCCAGACGATCCAGGCGCGTCAAGATGCCATCCTCACCGTCAACCCCCGGCAAGAGAACCTTGGAGCACATCAGCTCTAGGGTGAGCCGTGGAGCGGTGGTGCCACGCATATCCATCAGGGTCTGCGACACGATCTCGGTTGCCCTGGTGAGCTGGGCATGGCCTAGGTTCGAGGCTTGGGTTTGTAGCCTCGTCACCTGGAAGTCTGGCGCATTGATCAAACCGGAAGAGAGAGCGTCGGGGACTAGCGAAATAATCATCAGGTCGCGTAGCCGATTGAGCAGGTCCTGGACGAAACCGCGCGGGTCCTGGCCTGATTCCATGATCCGGTCGACCACGCGGAAGACGGCGTCTCCGTCACGGGCAGCGAAGGCGTCGACGACTTCGTCGAGCAAGACGTCAGGGGTGTAGCCCAGCAAGGACATGGCTTGCTGGTAGTTGATCGGGCCCGCCCCGACGCCGCCGAGGAGCTGGTCCAAGATGGAGAGGGAGTCACGGACGGAGCCTCCTCCGGCGCGAATCACCAAGGGGAGCACGGAGGGTTCGACGTCGACGTTTTCGCGTGCACAAATCTCTTCCAGGAAGCCGGTCATCACTTTCGGCGGGACCAGGCGGAAGGGGTAGTGGTGGGTGCGCGACCGAATCGTGCCGATCACCTTTTCCGGTTCCGTGGTGGCAAAAATGAACTTGACGTGAGGCGGGGGCTCTTCGACGAGTTTCAGCAAGGCGTTGAAGCCTTGGGTGGTGACCATGTGGGCTTCGTCGACGATGTAGATCTTGTAGCGGGCGTCGACAGGGGCGAAGAAGGCCTTTTCGCGCAGATCGCGGGCGTCGTCGACACCGCCGTGAGAAGCGGCGTCGATCTCAATCACGTCGATGGAGCCAGGCCCTCCGGTACTCAGATCACGACACGACTGGCACACCCCGCACGGGGTCGGTGTCGGCCCCTCGACACAGTTCAGACAGCGAGCCAAGATTCTTGCCGAGGTTGTCTTACCGCAGCCGCGCGGACCGGAGAAGAGATAGGCGTGGGCGA
Organism: Actinomycetes bacterium; assembly: GCA_023442485.1. Lineage (GTDB taxonomy): Bacteria > Actinomycetota > Actinomycetes > Propionibacteriales > Propionibacteriaceae > JAEZZG01. The sequence continues at coordinate 23,258 of JAEZZG010000024.1, forward strand.
CTTTGTTGTTCTCGAGGGCGCGCATCAAAGGCCCGGTGACGTGCTCTTGACCGATCACATCCTGGAAGACGTCGGGACGGTAACGCCGATAGAGGGCTAGCGGCTCGGCAGGGGTGTCATCGGCAACCTCGCCGGGAGCTGACCCGGCTGAGCCATCCAGCGCAGACGACGCCGACGGGGTCGAGGTGCGGCCGGAAGCTAGATCTGCTTCTGCCCCATCGTCAGGGTCGGCGATCGTCACCGCCTCAGTTTCGGCGAGGTCATCGACCGGGATGGGGGCGACATCTCCTTCGTCGTCAACGACGGCGATGGGCTCACTGCTACACAGATCCTTCCCGCAGGGATCGACCTCCTGGGCGATGGGGGCGGCGTCAGTGTCGGCAGGGTCGTTGCCGAACAGATCGGGCCCGTCTTGGATGAAATCATCAACCACGGCGTCGACAGCGTCGTCGTGATCGTCATCCCAGAGAAGTTGGTTGCTGCTGAACTCGTCCACACTCGAAGCTTAGAGGGTGAGCGGGGCAATGTGTAGCCATGGGCGAGGATAGCCACTTCGCACTGCCTCGATGTGATCGCGTCGCGCCAGTTTTCGCGACGATCAGGCGAGGGTGGTTCGACGACGGGGTTTGATCGTAAAAATGAAAGGGGCCCCTCGCGTACCCGATAGAGCTCACTTACCCTTGCTGCCGTCAAGCCCTGGGGGAGTTGGGCGAGATACCGCCACACGAGAGACCGGCACTCATTCTAGAACACCGAGGCTCGGTTTCCAACCGGCAACACAAACCGGCGTGCACCGGCTGACTTCTGCATCCCTCTTCGTCAACAGGTCTAGGGTAGTTCCATGCATCCTCAGACCCCACCGCCGCCCGATACCGTCGACCGCGACGTCGTTGAGGTGGTGGTCCCCAGCGACCAAAGCCTTAGCCGGTCCCTATCGAACCGCCACGTTCAACTCATCGCCATCGGGGGCGCCATCGGAACCGGGTTATTCATGGGGTCCGGGAAGACGATCCACGTCGCCGGTCCATCCATCCTCTTGACCTACCTCATCATCGGCATCGCCCTTTTTGGAGTGATGCGCGCTATGGGCGAACTCCTGCTATTCAATCTCAACTACAAATCCTTCCAGGACTTTTCCGCCGACATGCTCGGTAGCTGGGCCGGGTTCTTCTGCGGCTGGACCTACTGGCTGTGCTGGGTAGTGACCGGCATGGCCGAGATCATCGCCATCGCCTCCTACTGGGACTTCTGGGTTCATGACTCGCGACTATCCCTCGTCCTTGCCGCCGCAGTTCTCGCCGGTCTACTCGGCTTGAACCTGCTCACCGTCAAACTCTTCGGAGAGATTGAGTTCTGGTTCGCCCTGATCAAGGTGGTCGCGATCATTGCTCTGGTGGGGCTCGGCGTGGTGCTTCTCGTCGGTAGATTCACCACCCCCACCGGCGAGACCGTCTCGATCACCCACTTGTGGAATCACGGCGGTTTCTTCCCAACTGGGGCCTCCGGATTCTTCCAAGGTTTCCAAATCGCCATCTTTGCCTTCGTCGGTATCGAACTCGTCGGCACCACCGCAGCCGAAACCTCCAATCCGACCCGCACCCTGCCCAAAGCAATCAACTCGATTCCGATCCGCATCGTCGTGTTCTACCTGTGCGCCTTAGCCACGATCATGTCGGTGACGCCGTGGGACCAGGTCAATCCCGAAGTCTCCCCCTTCGTCAACGTGTTCTCCCTCGTTGGCCTCACCTCGGCGGCGTCACTGATGAACTTCGTGGTGCTCACGTCTGCGGCGTCGTCGTGTAACTCGGGGCTTTACTCGACGTCTCGGATGCTCTTCGGCCTGGCCCACAAGGGGATGGCACCACGGGCGGCAGGTCAACTTTCTCGGCGCATGGTGCCGCTGTGGGGGTTGATCACCTCGGTCATCTTGATCCTGGTGACAGTGGTGATCTTGATGCTCAATCAATCCGCAATGGAGGCCTTTACCTTCGTCACCACCATCTCGTCGGTGTTGTTCATCTTCGTGTGGGGGCTGATCCTGGCCTCCTACCTGGTGTATCGCAGACGCTACCCCGACGCCCACTCGACATCGATCTACCCGATGCCTGGCGGACGCATTTCCGCGTGGGCCTGTTTAGTCTTCTTCGGCTTCGCCCTGGTTCTATTGACCTTCGCCGAGGACACCAGACGAGCTATCGCGGTGACTCCGGTGTGGTTCATCATGCTTGGGGCAACCTGGTTGCTGACGAAGGGGCGCAGCCACCGCGACGATTCCACGACAACGCAGATCACCGACGATTAGAGACCGCGTCAGGCTCAGTTAGCCATTTCGACCACGGTTGGGTATGATCTTCGACGGAGGATTCGCCTAGTGGCCTATGGCGCTCGCTTGGAAAGCGGGTTGGGCGTTCAGCCCTCGCGGGTTCAAATCCCGCATCCTCCGCCACTGATTACCGAGCCTCAGAACTCTCTGAGGCTCGATTGCTTTTACACCCCACCTACTCCCCTTTCCCTCCAACCTCCCCCCCGCAGACACCCCGGCACCCAGCGCACGCAACCGTTACGCAACTCGGCGAGTATTTTCTGGACGGCCACCCGCCCGTCCCTGAAATCTGGCAAAGTACAACCGTGGGGAGCCTGCTGAAGACCTGGAGAAACGATCTCGCAACGGTGTTGTTGCCTGATGAACAACCGATCGCACTCTCCGCTGCTGCCTACTTCACCTCTGCAGAGTTCATCGCCGCCGAATCCAACAACGACGCCTCCCAACCCGAATACGACGAGCTCTACTACATGTTGCTAGGCATCCCGGCCCCGCAGACTGAGTCCGGAGCCAAACAGCCAGAGCCCTACCGCAAACCCTCTCGGCTATCCATGCTCAACCCGGCACTGCGCCGCCGCCGCCGCCACAGCCGGGCGAACTGGCAGGAGTCCCTCGACGCGGCACGCGACTTGACCTGGACCCAAACCCGTCCGCAAGACTCCGTGGCGCGACGCGATATTTCCCTCCTCGGCTTCCCCGGTTCCATCGCCACGTCTTTGCGCCCCATGCTCAGCGGGGACGACCGGTTCCTCTTGTTGACTAACCGTCGCCTCCTCGTCGTCAGTCTTCGCCCCGGACGAACCAAGTGCACCTGGCAGGTCGGCCTCGACCAGCTCTCTTTCATCCAGGCACGCCCGAAGTTCATGCAGTCAGGCAGGATTCTGCTCGGTTTCGCCGACCACTCCGCGATCGTCGTGATCGCCGGGATGCTCACCCCAGGGGAAGCGAAGAATCTGGTTCGCGGGTGGCATTACCTATCTCGCGATTCCTAAAAGACGCGTTCCGCCCGCCCCCTGGATATACTTCACCGTGGATTCCCCGCGACCCTGATTTTGGGGGACAACGGCCAGAGAATGTGAAGTTTTAATGGCAGGAGACGGTTAATGAAGGAAACCTTGCTCTCGACGGCAACCCTGTTCTTCTTAGTGATGGACCCGTTAGGCAATGTTCCCCTCTTCATTACAGCGCTGAAGAATGTGGAGGCGAAGCGGCGTCAATACGTCATCATTCGCGAACTCCTCATCGCCCTAGGCGTGATGACCATCTTCCTCTTCTTCGGACGCCAGATCCTCGAGCTGTTGCAGGTATCGAATCCCGCTCTCACCGCCGCCGGCGGTGTGGTCCTGATCCTGATCGCGATCAGAATGGTCTTCCCCTCCCCTGAACGGCCGTTGAGGGAGAACGTCGAAGACGATGAGCCGTTCATCGTCCCGCTCGCCGTCCCCTACGTCGCAGGCCCGTCTTTACTCGCCATCGAAGTGGTGTTGATCAATCAGCAGCCCGACGATTGGGGAATCTTGTTGTTGGCCCTCTTCGCCGCCTGGCTGCTGTCGTCTATCATCTTGTTCCTCTCCGGCTATCTCGATCGATTCCTCGGACGCAAGGTGCTGCTGGCCATCGAAAGACTGATGGGGATGATCCTGGTCATCGTCGCGATGCAGATGATGATGGAAGGGGCCATGCAGTTCTTCACCCACCAGCTCTAGCTGCACCCGGTTCCAGGCCGCCCCAAGACCAGGTGTGGATACGGGTTTGCCCAGCGCAGACCAACCGGCCGATCCGCGTCAACAAATATGACCGTGACCTGCGGATTCGTTACCCTAGTGGAGGTACCGGGCAACCCAGCCCGCCTCGAGGAAAGGTAATCCCGTGAGCCTTACAACAAGCCCTGAGTCCAACTGCGTCGTTGACGTCCTCGGAATCGACGTCGACGAACTGATTCCGACTCACTGGTACAACCTCAGCGCGGACTTCCCGGAGCCCATGCCGCCGCACCTTCACCCTGGAACGCGTGAACCCGTCGTTGTTGACGATTTGCTCGGGCTATTCCCCAAGCCACTAGCCGAACAAGAACTCTCCACTGAGCGCTACATCGAGATCCCGCAGCAAATCCGGGAAATCTACGCGTCCTACCGCCCTGCACCACTGCATCGGGCGGTGCGTCTGGAACGCGTCCTCGGCACCAGAACCCGGATTTACTACAAATATGAGGGCGGCTCTCCTGCTGGGTCACACAAACCCAACACCTCAGTCGCCCAGGCCTACTACAACAAGATTTGCGGCATCAACCGCCTCACCACCGAGACCGGGGCCGGTCAGTGGGGTGCATCCTTGGCTTTCGCCTGCTCAATGCTAGGTATGGAGTGCGAGGTGTGGCAGGTTCGCGCCTCCTACGAGCAGAAGCCCTACCGTCGCGGCCAGATGTACGTCTACGGGTCGAACTGCTACTCGTCCCCGTCGGACCGCACCGAGGCTGGGCGCAAACTACGCCAACAGTTCCCCGACACTACGGGTTCACTCGGGATGGCTATCTCTGAGGCGGTCGAAGCCGCAGTCACTCAAGAAGGCACCAACTACGCCCTCGGCTCCGTGCTCAACCATGTCATGTTGCACCAGACGGTGATCGGCCTGGAAGCTATCACCCAGATGGAAAGACTCGGCGAAGACCAACCTGACGTGGTTTTCGGGTGCGCCGGTGGCGGCTCGAACCTGGCCGGTCTGGCCTTTCCTTTCATCGGGCGCAACCTGCGTGAAGGCACCACCACCCGGGTCGTCGCGGTCGAACCTGAGGCCTGTCCGAGTTTGACCCAAGGCAAATATGACTACGATTTCGGGGACGCGTCCGGCCTGACCCCGCTGTTGAAGATGTACACCCTCGGCCATGATTTCGTCCCAAGCCCGATCCACGCCGGTGGTCTGCGCTACCACGGCATGTCACCGATGGTCTCCCACGCCTACCACCTCGGCTTGATGGACGCTATCGCTTTGCCCCAAGACGACGTCTTCAAAGCCGGGATTCAGTTCGCTCGCGCCGAGGGCATCATCCCGGCACCCGAGTCTTGCCACGCCATCGCCGGTGCGCTGAAATACGTCGCGGAGGAAAACCGAGACGAAGCTATCCTGATCGGGGTCTCCGGCAACGGCGTCTTGGACCTGTCCAGCTACGAGCAATTCCTGGACCACAATGTCTAGCTCCGACGGCTCCGAGCGAGTGATCTTAGACGGCCCAGATTCACCACACGTCGTGGTCCCCGGGCGTCAATACCGCCACCTGATCTGGGATTTAGGCGGGACCATCTTCGACACCTACACCGAGTTGAACGAGGTCCTGCACTCCCTGGTCAAAGCACACATCGACTTCGATCTCAGTGATGTCGCCCAACTCGCCCGAATCTCGACCGCCCACGCGATGAAGTGTCTGAGCACCATCAGCGAGGTCGCCCAATCCGTCTTCGAGAAGGCGGTGGCCGAACTCAAGAATTCCTGGATGACGACACCCCCGCCGTTGATGCCCGGGGTGGGCGAGGTGATGCAGGCGGTGGCTGCCGCTGGAGGGATGAACCTGGTCGTCACCCACCGGGACCGTGAATCCGCGACCGCCTTGTTGGATAGCACCGACTTGCCCGTCGACGACATGATTTGCGAGTCCGACGGTTTCGAGCGCAAACCCAAGCCACAGATGTTCACCACCATCCTGGCGCGCAACGGGGTCAGCTCTAAGCTCGCATTAGCAGTCGGCGACCGCCCGATTGATGCTGTGGGCGCAGACGCAGCCGGAGTAGATTCGCGCCTGCTGAACCCCGACGGCAAGAACCCGGCCTTCGCTTGCGACGAGATCGATTCCACCTGGGAAGATATTCAAATCGGTGCCCTCACCGACTTGATTCCGCTGATCGCTGAACCTGGGACGTGCGACGGGGAAGAGTCGCCTGAAGAACAGTGAACTTCGGGTTGCGCCCCCGTTGCCTCACCTGGGCGAAATGGGCGGAAACGACTCGGCGATAACGCAACATCGAGTTGAAGACCACCCATAGCTGGCCGTCGTCCTTGACCACCCTGGCTGCCGCCTCCACCAGGCCATGAATTTGCCGGTCGTCAATACTCCCGGACCGGTGGAAGGGCGGGTTGAGAAGCACCAAGTCCACGCTGGCGTCTGGGACACCACTCATCGAGTAATCCCAGGTGACACAGATCCGGCTCTGGTCTCTCGGTGGCAGGATTGCCCGGGCGCAGACGGTGGCAGTGACCGCGTCGTAGTTGTCATCCGAGGCGAGGAAACGAGGACGCAGGCCACGCGCGCAACAAAACCGGTCCGCCAGCAAGGTCAGACTGCCATTGCCGCATCCAAGATCGGCGATTGTCAGTTGTTGGGTTTCACAACCAACCCCGGTTGCAAAATAGTTGCGCCATGCGGTTGCGGCCGCTGAACTATCAAGCCAGTCGTCGAAGGATTCCAGGAGTAGCCGGGAGCCAAGATCGAGGGTGCTGCCGTGAAAGACCGAGCCGAAAGACACGGTGTTGACGGTGTGGCCGCGAAGTTCGATCTGGCCTTTGCAGAAGAGCTGACCTGCATCGCGTTGACGATCGAGAGGGCGGTGAGCGACGAGAAGACGGCTCTTTTGCCGGGCCCGAGAGGCGCTCACCTTGGCGAAATCTCGAGTCAGAGCCGTGGTATATGCCGGGGTGAGGAATTTCAGTCGGCCTCCCACCGCGAGGGCGGGTGAACTCTGGGAGCTACTCCCCCACGGGATTGATCTATCCCAATCAACATTGTCGTCACTGCTGTGGGCAAGGTCAGCCGAGTTCGCCCCGACGGCTAAGGCTCTCTCGTCGTGATGGTTGAGGACCTCTGCGCCACTTACCCCGACGCCATTGGTGACGAATGCCTGCGCGATGACTTGGCTGTATCTTTCCATCGCAGCAACGGAGGTAGGCAGTTTCAGCAGGCAGAGTTGGGTGGATGACTTCACCGTGCCCGTGACGGGATCGTCGACACACTCATCCACTATCTCGACCGTTGCGCAACTGTTTTGCAACACCTGACAGACGTGTTCGACATTGGATCGGATGGCATTGAGAGAGCCTCGCGATCGGCTCCAGACACGCACCGTCGAGTCCGGGGTCAGTAAGGAGGCCACACCGCAGGTCAGAGCACCGAACTCGTCGTCGATGATGGCGACGTCACTGGTGCGGTGATGGGTGAGGAAGTCTGCGGCAAAATCGAGTAACAGCCGGTCAGTGGCGTCGACGCAGACGTGTGCGGGGTCCAGCTTCATCGGGGCTGGGGAGATCAGCTCGTCGAGCCAGGCCCAGCCGGGTTCCAGCTCGGGTGCGGTCATGGCGTCATGGTAGACGACAAACCGATGCCGTCACACCTTGAGGAACCGCAGGTGGCGCACAGATTCTCATGATTCCGGTGAACTAATGTTCAAAGCCATTGGAAACACTCTCCACGGCTGTTCAAGTGGGGAAAGGGGGCTTAAACCCTGGTGAAACCGAGGAATAATGGTTACATGCAGTACTCATCTGTCAACCAGCACGTCAATGACGCGATTAACCTGCGCTTGGCACTGATCGGTGCGCCTTATCCGCACGAGGATGCCAATGCCACCCAAACCCAGCTCGTCGAGCCGATTTTCGCTCGTCAACGTGAGATGAATCGACTTCTGGACCATCGCCTCTGCCCGGCGGACCAGCGCGTCCAGAACTGGCTTGATGAGTACCTCAAGGATGAGGAGGTCAAGCCTCAGATTCCCCGCCGTTCCGTGGTTCTCGATCAACCGGGTCTAGCTAGGGGTTTGAGTCTCCCTGTTCACGGCGACGAATTCCATTCCCCTTGGCTTGAGAGCTACCGGGTTCAGCAGGGCGTACTGCATAACCCGATGAATGATCGCCGCACCACCGCCGGCGTCTTCCATCTTGCTGAATCGGCCCTACCCATCCCCGACGACAAGCTGATCTGCCCTCGCTCGGTGTTCGCCAAACTCCTCCAGGCGGCATTCAACCCGCCTCAGGACCTGCTTCGGCTTCCCTACACCTCCGAGGAACCTGAGCAGGCCGCCTGCTGGGTGTCCTTGCTGATGCGTCCCTTGGTGATTCCGGCTGTTCCTGGCCGCACCCACGAAAAGCGCATGGAGACCAGGTTCTTCACCCCAGGCGGTCTGGTGTGTAATCTCGATTTCGTCGAGGGTATCTTCGGCAACGCCGGAGACCCGATGCTGCCTCAGAACGACTCTGCACTCGACACCCTCGGGTGGACCGGGCACACCGGCTTCGTCGTCCTCGCCCCTCACCTGACCAGCCTGACTAAGAAGGAACTCGGCCTGCCCCACTGGGATGACGCCACCGAGCGCCAGCGCCGGGACGGCATGTGCTGGCAGAGCGAGACCGATCTGTACAACGACGGCAAGGCATTTAAGGTGTGCGCCCGCGACGACAAGGGCATCGTCGTCACCATCATCGCCGACAACTACTTCGGCTACTGCAAGAAGGAAATCAAGACCCAGATTTCCTATTCGTCAAACCTGATGGGCTGCTCCGAGGAAGAGCACTCCGGCGGTGCCTTGTGCTTCCCGGCTTACAACCTCGGCCACGATTTCCTCGATATTTACACCCCATCCGATTACACCGTCGCTGACGTGGTCGCTCGCAACCCTGAAACATTCGAGGTCCAGCCAGACGGGTACGCCTTGTTCACCGATGACCCGCACACCATCTTGGTTCCCGGTGGGGCTAACTACGATCTGACGAACCGCCGCATCACCTGGGAGCTTGACGGCACCCAGCGCGAGATCAAGCTCCAAGCCGGAAAGACCTACATCACCCCGTCTGGTTACCGGGTTTACGCCAAGCACCGTGAGGAAGACGCGACCGCATGGCATCTGGTCGGGGTGTCTCCGCAAGCTACCCAGGCGCATAAGCCGGCGACTGTCTCCGGTGGCGGAAAGTCAGAGATTTCCAAGTCCTTGCTTGACGCCTTCCAGTACGGGACCTCCTTCGTCGGCGATTTCGACGTCGATATCAAAGAGGTCGAAAACCTGCTGGCCCGCGACTACCAGAACCGGTTCGCCGATCCTTCCCGCAACGGTGTTGACCACCGGCCTATTCTCTCCCCGGAGAGGTCGCTGGGTTCAGTGATCAAACTGTTGACCCCTCGGGCTGAGTATTCTGACGACTACAACAACTTCTTGAGGTCGATCCCCTCCTACATCAAGGAGCTGATCTTTACCATCAAGCGTGACTTCCGTCCTGAATGGAAGGGGTGGCGCGAACACTTCTCGGTTGACGTCACCAATGGCCGCTGGGGCAATGCGCTGCGTCTCGACGGCGAAAAGATCATGGTCAACATGTTGCGTGTTGGTTTCGAGCCGGATGGCTCCTGGCGTCTGTTCTCACTGCGCCCCGACTTTTCACCCGTGATCAAGGTGCAAACTGAGGATGACATCTCTGCGTCGACGGTCTGCCGTCCCTGGGATGACGCCGATGGCTTGCCCCGCAAGTACGTCGCGAACTGTGAGATGTTGCTCTTCCAGCGCCCCGACGACGCGGTAGTTCGCGGCTATGACAAACAGGCAGAGCGTGACCTATCCACCCCTGGCACATTCATCTCGAACTTCGAGCCACTCACCCCAGCCGCTGCCCGCGAGATTCTCGAGGACGTCCAGGCCTTCTCCGAATACACCGCCCCGATGCAAGAGGTGATCCGCAAGGCGGCAGCCACCCCTGACGATGCCAACCCGAAGTTCTTCGTGTGCTCGTCGATGTCGCGCCTGGTGGACGGGAAGCGCTCGAAGAATCCACGCTACCTGCAGAACCGCCCGGACGTTGCGAACCCGCGCGCGACCGAGCTGGCCTCCCTGGCCACTCACCTCTACCGCAAGGTTCCGTTGGAAGCGGCTGCCCCGTGGCCAGTCGATATTGTCGCCGCTGGCCGCCGCAACAACCCTCCCGAAGATGGCGTCCCGGCATTGTGTGCCTACAACCCGCTCCACTTCATGGAACTACCCGAATTGTTAATGGAGTTCATCTCGTCTATGACGGGCAAGTCGCCGTCAACTACTGGCGCGGGCTCCGAGGGCGCCATGACGAAGGGCCCGTTCAACATGTTGCCGACGGTCTACGACCTCAACACCGCGCTCCTGTCCTTCGCTTTGACCGGATATGACGGCTGGCTGTCATCTGCCGGATTCATCGGCCCCCACGTCGAGGTTGCCCACGACATCTCGATGCTGATTCCCGAGCTATTCGCCCGAATGACCCCACAAGAGCGCGACTCCAAGGCTCTGATCGAAGGTGAATTCCTCGAAAAGATCGAAGACTACGAGTACGAAGGCCGCCTGATCCGGGCTTCGAGGCTCGGCTACCGGATCAACACTCGATTCGTCACTCACTACTTCGCCAGAATCTTCCTCCACCCCGACATGGTCTTCCCGGAGAACATGCTCCACCCGGAGATTCAGGATCCGAAGATCTTCGCCGATTCTATCGACGTCATCGTCAAGACCCACGAACGTGTGGCCAAGATGTACTTCGAGGACGGGACGGTCGAACTCGCTTGTCCGCCACTGCGCAAACTGCTCGAGATCATGGCCTACGGCAAGACTGAAGAGGGCTGGGGCCTGGATACCCCAGATTTCAGGCAGATGTTCACCCGTGACGCCATCGTCAACTCTGACTGGTACCAGGCCCGTCTCGATGCCCAACAACAGGGTGAGATCGCTTTGACTAAGGCATCGTGTGAAGCGTTGAAGGCCTTCATTGACAGCCCCTCAAACAGCGAAGTGGTCACTGCCTTGGGTCTGGAAGAAAGACTAGACACTGCCGAGGATTACCTCGCCCAGGTCTCCTCGACGCAGTACCGGGAGAATCTGGCCGGGACGACCGGACGCGAGGTGCGCTTCCTCTAGGACGCAGTTTGGCCTAGCTCACACATCAAGGATCGATCCGAGGCAAGATTGACGTACAAGGTCTCCAAGTCTCGAAGGGAGCCGTCATGATTGACATTGATGTTCACGAACGAATTGTTGTTGGTGCTCATCCGATCCGTGGGTCAGAATCCACCGTGCGCTGGGCCGCCCGTCATGCTGCGAGGTCGGGGCTGGGTTTGACGATCGCGATGGCCTACCCCGACGTCAACCTCCCCCAGCAGTGGCGAGCCATCAAGGCAAAGCGCGAGACTAAGTTCATCAAGATGTCCAAGGCTGCCGCCGAGCAGCGTCTGGCCGAGGTAGTGGAGCTGGCCCGAGCCGAACAGCCGGGTCTTGACGTCAACAGCATTATCCACGGCAATGATGCGGCGGAGCTTTTGGTGACCTTATCGACCAAGGCCCACCTCGTAGTGGTCGGCACCCACTCCGTCAATGGCGTTGGCTCGATTGCCTTGGGCGGTATTGCCGATACCGTCCTGGTTCACTCGAAGTGTTCGGTGGCGGCGGTTCCACGCGAATATGCCGAAGATCGCCAAGGCCCGGTTGTGGTCGGCGTCGACGAAGATACTCGCGCGGATACCACGGTCGCTTTGGCTTTGGCTGAGGCCGCTCACAGTGATTCCGACGTGATTATGGTCAATGCCTGGCAGATTCCGGCGTCGTGGGGAGAAAATGCGCCTTACATCGTCTCCGCTGAGGAACAGCAAGAGATTTCGGCGGCGTCTATGGAGATGTTGACGAATACCTTGGCGAAGGTGGCACATCTGCATCCACACATCAAGGTGACGAAGAAGTCCGTGTGCGCGATTGCGTCTGAGGCTTTGGCGGAGGAGTCAAAGACGGCTCGGGTGATCTATGTCGGTAATCGCGGACGGGGCGGGTTTGCTGGGTTGTTGCTGGGGTCGACTTGCCGTCAGTTAGCCCGTCAATCCCAGTGCCCGGTGATTGTGGTGCGCGTGTTCGGTTCGGCACCGTCCAGTGACAAGTAGATAGACTGACATCGTGATTTTCAAGCGTGTAGGTGATGGACGTCCGTACCCCGACCACGGATATGTGCAGAAACAATGGGCTGCTGTTCCCCCTCGCCAGGTGCGGTTGGACGCATTAGTGACCACGAAGCGGACCTTGGATCTGGAACGATTGCTGGACGAGGATTCCACCTTCTACGGCGACCTGTTCGCCCATGTGGTCGCTTATCGCGGTGAGCTCTATCTCGAAGACGGGCTGCACCGGGCGCTGCGGGCGGCTCTGCAACAACGCCAGACGATGCACGCTAGGGTATTGGAGTTGCAGTAAGGTACTACTGGCAGTCGTGAGTTTCGTCGAGGATCGGAGAGTCTGGTGAGGCAGTTCTGGAGTGACTACAAGTCCCCCATAACGTTGCTTGTTCTGCTCATTCTGCTGTTCGCGGGCGCCTGGTGGGGTTACCGCAATGTGATGTCTCCTCTACCGAAACCTGACCCGATCCCTTGTGTCAGTGAAACCGTCGGGGCCGAACTTGGGGCGTCGAAGGTTACCGTGAGGGTCTACAACGCTGGTGAGACTACCGGGTTGGCTACGCGGATTGGCCGCACCCTCTCCGCTAAGGGTTTCATCGTCAAGACCAAAGACAACATCGACCAGGACGTCACCAAGGCGTTGATCATCGGTTCTAATGAAAACGACCCTGAGGTGAAGCTGGTCGCCGGTTTCTTCATCAACCCGGAGATTCGCGGGGATGGGCGAGTCGACCACATCGTTGACATCATCGTCGGCAACGACTTTGAAGGGATGAACACCGAAGCCCCCGTGACAGTCCCCGTTGAAGGAGGCGTGGTGTGTCTGCCTCCGACGGCGACCCCCACCCCGTCAATCCCTGCCTCGACCGACCCAACTGACGCTCAGACCACCGCCCCTGAACCTGCGGCTTCGTCAACAACTCAATCCTAGGCTTTTACGCTCCACCGACCAGGCCGTTCCACCCCATTTAGACGAATACATCCCCGACGAGTGAGGGAGGCTAGCGTGAAGTTCATCCACACCTCCGACTGGCAGTTGGGAATGGTTCGCGACTATCTCTTAGCCGAAGCCCAAGCTCGTTTCTCCGGAGACCGGATTGACACCATCCACGACATCGGCCAACTAGCCCACAGCTTGGGTGCCGACTTCGTCGTCGTCGCCGGAGACATTTTTGAAACCAACTACGTCCCAGAGAACTTAGTTGCCCGCGCCCTCGACACCATGGCCGATTTCGATCTCCCCTTCCTCCTCGTCGCTGGCAACCACGACCCGCTCAACTCCAACTCGGTCCTGACTTCGCACCAGTTCCGGGATTCTTGTCCCGACAATGTCTGCGTATTGGGTCTGGGAGAGCGGAAAGAGATCGCTGGTGTGGAGATCGTCAGTGCCGCCTGGACGACGAAGAAGCCTTCCCGCAACCCTCTGATGACGGTACTTGACGAGCTGGAGCCAGCGACGAAGCCTAGGGTTGTCGTCGGCCACGGAATGATGGATGTCTTCCCTGGCGATGCCGACGATCCCGGGCGGCTGGCCCTGCGTGATCTCGAGGATGCGATCAGCGAGGGCAAAGCCAGTTACATCGCCTTGGGTGACCGCCACATTTGCTGGACCTCCCCGTCGGGAGCTGTCGCCTATTCCGGCACCCACGAGTCGACGTCGTGGCGGGAGCCCACTCCCGGGACGGTGCTCGAAGTAGAAATCACCGACTCCGGGTCGGTGAATGCGGTTCGACGAGAGATCGGCCGGTGGCGCCACACCGTCCTCAGCTATGAATTCTTCGGCGACGAGACCTTGGACGGTTTCGTCGATTCCCTGGCTAAGCTGCGGTCGAGGATGCGCACCGCCCTCGATCTTCGACTGACAGGGGTGTTGTCTCTGCACGGCAAGGTGAGGTTGAACGCCTTGATCGACGAGCACGCCGAAGAGTTTGCTGCCGTGAAGAAGAACCATATCTCGGTGGCGGCGATTCCCGACGATGCAGATTTCGGCGAAATCTCGGATAGCGGATATATGGCGTCGGCGATTGCGGAGTTGAAAGAGCGCGCGCTGGCTGGCGTGGATGATCCTGCTACCGACGAGGGACTCTCAGACGACGATTCCGGGGAACTGGCCAAACCGGATAGCCCCTCCGGGACTGGCCTCAGTGAGGATGCTCAGGGGGCACAAGACGCCTTGATGTTGCTGTATCAGCTCTACCAAAGGAACCGGACATGATCCTTCACGAGTTGCGGGTGCAAAACTTCCGGGCAATCCAGGACTTGACTTGGACTTTTGCCGATCGCGGCGTGACCTTGGTGGTGGGCGAGAACGAAACTGGCAAGTCGTCTATGATCGAAGCCTTTTGTCTTCTGCTCAAACAGTCCTATTCGTCGGCCCATCGCGAACGGGTGCTCTCGACTTGGCCGGTCGGTTCATCTGACCACCCCAGGGTGGAGGCGACTGTCACCGTCAATGACGAAAAGATCACGATCGAAAAATCCTTCGGCGGGTCGAAGACGAGGGCACAGGCGATGGTGAAGTTTCGGTCCGGGTCACGTCAAGGCGAGGCGTTGACCGGAGGGGAAGCAGACGACTTCGTAAAGAGCCAGGTTTGGGAATCCCTCGACACCCTTCTGTGGACGGTGTTGACCGAGATCCAGTTCGACAGTTTGGCTGGGTTGAAGCTATCTGAGTCGGCGTCTTTGGCGAGCGCCCTTGAAACTGCTTGTGAGGGCGATCGCGAGACGGATTCTGTGTTGGAGCTCGCCCGCGAGGAGTATCACCGCTATGTGACGGAAAAGCAGCAGATGCCTACCGGCGATTATCGCGCCGCGATCGCGGAGCAGGCCGCCGCTGCGGACGAGGTGAGGTTACGTCAGGAGGATATTTCACGGATCGAGAAGGCCGAGGAAGAACTCGACGCCGCACTGGTCTTACAGCAGGATTTGAATCAGCGTCTGGCAGAGGCGACCCATGCCGCCAGCGCCGCCAAGGAGCAGGCAGACAAGGCGGCTGCGGTGAGGACGGAATTGGACGAGGCCACCCAGGCCGTCGAGACGGCCACTTCTATTCAGAAGTTGAGCGGGGCTGAATCTCGGCGTCGCTCAGACATGATCTCCGCCGTCAAACAAGCTCAGGTCGAGCTGAACGAACACACCGCGACGATCACTCAAACACAGACGAAGCTCACCGCCACCACCACCGAATGCAACGATTACGCAACTCACCTGGCGGAGTTGGAGAAGGTCGGGGCCGAACTTGAATCGCGAGGGGAGATCGTCTCTGCGATGGAGAAGACGATCAGCCTCAGCCAAGAGGCGGCCACTATTGCCTCCCTACTCAAAGAGGCTTCCGAGTTAGAAAAGCGCCTCGCCGAGGCGCAATCGGTGGCCGCCACGAAGGTCGCCGCCGACGCATGGGATGAGGTCGCGACGATCGAGAAGGAGCTAGCTGAGGTCCGCGCGACGATGAAGGCCGAGGCGGCTATCGTCGAGGTCACTCCTTGCGGGGCCGAAGAGATCATCGTTGACGGGCAGGAGCAGCCCTTGGGTGATTCCTGGACGGAGACCGTCCACGGGGAGCTGACGATCCACCTTCCCGAGCAGGTGACGTTGCGAATCGCCAGTTGTGATTTCGATCAGGCCGCTGCCCGCCATGACGCCTTGAGTGCCGCTCTTGACGCGATCGTCACCCGTCATGGGTGCTCTTCGGTGGATGAGTTGAGAGAACGGGACCGGCGTGCGCGCGAAGCCAGCGAGACGGTTGCGTCGGCGAAGGCCGAAATGCGGGGTGTTTTGCAGCGTCGCAAGCGTTCTTTCTGGGAAGAAAAACAGGAAGGTCTCCTTGCCGAGCTGGAGCAGGTGCGGCAGGTCGTCGGAGATGTTTTTGCTGACTCTTTGGCAACCTCTTCCCCCGACGAATTGGTGGACGTGGTGCAACGGGAACGGGAGGCGCTCACTGCCCGGGTGAGTGACCACCACGAAGCGGTGCAACAGTTACGCAACCAGCTCGCTCTGGTTGAGCAGGAACGCGCCGCGTTGGAGGTGAAGTTAGCTGAGGCCCAGGCATTTAGCAGTGCCGCCCAAACTCGCGTAGAGAAGGCGGAGGCTGATTTGGCTGAGGGTCGCGAAGAGGCTGATGACGACGCCTTGGCGAAGGCTTTTGAGGAGGCGACCGAGAAGGCGACGGCTGCGCAGCACCGACTTGACGAGGTTGTGGCGAGGTGTGCGGACCTCGACGTTGATCAGGTGTTGGCAGATTGGCAGAAGTGCCGAGTTGAGCTTGATGAGCTCTCGGAGGCAGCGACAGCGGAGCGTGAACATGTGGTGGCTTTGCAGGCGCGGCTAGTCGGCATGGATGCGGAACAAAAACGCAACCTGGCGGAGCTTGCGGCGACGCGGTTAGCGGTCGCTAATCAGCGGTTGATGGATTTGCGGAGACGTGCTGAGGCCGCTCGGATTCTAGTCGAGGTGCTGACTTCTCATCGAGACCAAGCTAGGGCGGATTTCGCGGGCATTCTGTCTCGGGAGTTGAATCCGTTGGGGAGGCGTGTACACCGCGACGATTCCTTCCAGGTCAGTTTCGATGACAACCTGGCGATCACGTCGAGGACCCTCGCCAACCGCAAGATTCCTTACCTGAGTTTGTCTACCGGCGCCAAGGAACAGCTCACAGTATTGGTCAAGCTCGCCTTAGCCCGACTGGTGGCGAACCAGAAGCCGCTTCCGGTATTCCTCGATGACATCTTGGGCCATTCGGACCCGCGACGCCGGCAGGAGATCAGCTCGATTCTGTCCGAGGCGTCGAAGAAGGTCCAGATCGTCGTGATCACCGCTAACCGGAGTGACTACGAAGCCCTGGAACCGAACACGATCATCACCATGCCAGAGGCAGACGCCGAGGTCCCCTCGCACTAACCGCCCGCGACGCGGACCCTGAGGTAACGGGTAAGGCCTGCTCCAAGGGCGCCTTCATGACGCGGTCTTTGTGAGGCGACCCGGGTTGTTGGATGCAGCTACCCCGTCACGGAGCCTTCCAGGTGGAGCAGGAATTCTTTGACCTCTACCCCACCGGCATACCTCCCCAACGAGTCCCCGCGAACCACACGATGACAAGGGATGATGATCGGGATGGGGTTGCGGGCACAGACACTGCCGACGGCCCGGTAGGCTCGGGGTGATCCGGCTTTGGCGGCTAGCTCCGCGTAACTGATCACCGTCGCGTAACCGACTTGATTCAGCACATCGGTGACGCGTCGCCTGAATGGGCTGAGTGAATCGAGGTCGCAGGTCACGTTGAACTGTCGGAGGGTGCCAGCGAAGTAACTGTTGAGCTGTTCGCGGACAGGATCGAGACGGCGAGGATCGTTGGTCACGACATGCCCGGCGGATGCGTATCCGTCGATGATCAGGTCCGGCTGCTCGCTCTCGAAACCAATCTTGACCAGACCTTTGTCGCCCGCGACGAGGAGTAGATCACCGATCGGAGTGGTAACGAAGTCATAGACCAGGCGGGTCGCGGGGTTGGGGGTAGCGGCCACGGGGCACGCGGGAATCGATGTGGTGGCGGATTGGGCGGGAACAGCGCGTGCAGACATGAACCCAGTCTAGGGAATGTTCGTCGATCAGGATTTTTCTGCCTTGGGTCTGGCAGCCGAAGCGGTCGACGTCGCTTGGCATCATCTCCTGACGTCGGCACGACGTCACCACGGGCTAAGCCGAGAAACACGAAAGCCCCGAATCCCACATTCTCAATCAAGGGATTCGGAGCCTTCATCGTGGCGGTGACGGAGGGATTTGAACCCTCGGTGGGTCTCCCCACACCCGCTTTCGAGGCGGGCTCTTTCGGCCGCTCAGACACGTCACCGCCGCCAAGAATACGCGATACCGGGCCACTAAAGCGAATCGACTGCGGAGCTACCCTGATCGAGTTTTCTCACCGGGCACCGGCGACGTCGTGACCCGGCAAGCTACGTCGTGGCGAAACTTCTCACCGACAAAACCCTGACTATTCGGCCAGCCCGTAGAGACGATCCCCGGCGTCACCGAGACCGGGGACGATGTAGCCGCGCTCGTTGAGCCTTTCGTCAACCGCCGCGACGACGAGGGTACACGGCACGTTAAGGTCCTCGACCAATGCCTGGAATTTCTCGATCCCCTCGGGGGCAGCCAGCAGACAGATACAGGTGACGTGGTCGGCTCCGCGATCCACGAGGAACTGAACGCAGCCACCAAGGGAGCCGCCGGTAGCCAGCATGGGATCGAGGACGAAGCACTGACGTCCAGACAGATCCTTGGGCAGACGCTCAGCGTAGGTATAGGGCTGGAGGGTCTCTTCGTCGCGAATCATCCCGACGAAACCGACCTCAGCGGAAGGCATCAGCCGGGTCATCCCCTCCAACATGCCGAGACCGGCACGCAGAATCGGAACGACCAGCGGGGCCGGGGTTTGCAGACGGACACCCTTGGTGCGCGCAACCGGGGTGGTGATATCACACGGCTCAACTCTGACGTCCCGGGTTGCCTCATAGGCAAGCAGGGTGACGAGCTCTTCAACGAGGCGACGGAATTCGGGGGATTGAGTTTCTTGAGCGCGCAACAGAGTCAATTTGTGCGCGACTAGTGGGTGATCGACTACTCGTAACTTCACATCCCCCATTCTGGCACGATGAGACGTCAATCACACCAGAGGCCAGCACAATCAAACCAACTTTCTCATCGAGGCCGAATTGATCCCGCTGCCACGATTTCCCGGTCATCGCTACCTAAAGACCGGCGGGTGCGCTAAGTTAGCAAACACACCACAGGTCTCAGTCGAGACCACAGAGTGCCAGCGCCGGGATCGTGAGTCAAGGTAGGTTCAGATGACGAACGAAGATCTTTTTGAACGTGAAGACGTCGAGTTCGACACGGTTGACGATTCAGAGTCAGCCGACGACTTCGACGACGACTTCGACGAATACGACGATCTCGAAGACGCCTCCGCTGACGACGTTGACTTCATCGTGGCCCTCTATCGCGAAGACGGCTCTCCCGTCGTCCTCGAACTCCCCTACGAGCTAGCCAACGACCTAGACGGCCTGATCGACCAACTCCGCAGGATGCCCGGCGATGCCGGAGCCACCGCCGTCGTATCGATCTGCCAGGAGTTCTTCGTGCTGTGTCGGGTACGCGGACGCAAAATCCAGGTGCTGCTGTCGGATTCCGCCTCGGCCAATGACTGGCCACTCGCCCACGACGTCGCGGAGTTCCTCGACGTCGACATCCCAGAGGACGAAGAAGACTCCGAAACCATCGGCGACTTCGACATGCTGGTTGACCAGGGCATTAGCGAGTTCGATATGGAGACGATCGCCGGGAATCTCGACCAAGACCCCGACGAAAACGCCGTCGACATCATCGAAAAGATGCGCTTCGGCAACGCCTTCGCCAAGGTTGTCGATTGGGAAAGGTAACCCGCTACGGCGCATTGATTGACGCTGCTCTCGCCCAGGCCCGGATCGCAGCCTCCCATGACGACGTGCCGATCGGCGCGGTCGTGGCGGACCCATCCGGTCAGATTATTGGGGTCGGACGCAATCTACGCGAACTCAACTCCGATCCACTCGCCCATGCCGAGGTTGTGGCCTTGCGTGACGCCGCCGCCCGACGCGGAAGCTGGCGCCTCGATGACTGCACGATTGCGGTCACCCTGGAACCGTGCACCATGTGTGCAGGGGCGATCGCCCAGGCGCGAATCCACACACTCGTCTTCGGCGCTTTCGACCCCAAAGCAGGGGCGGTGGCGTCCCTGTTCGATGTGCTGCGCGACCCCCGGCTGCCGCACCGCGTCCAGGTCGTCGGCGGTATCCGCGAGGCTGAATGTGCGCAGCTACTGACTCACTTCTACATTCGCGCCCGTCAGTAGTAGTACGGGAATGCAGACCAGTCCGGATCCCGCTTATTCAAGAAGGCGTCGCGTCCCTCGACTGCTTCATCAGACATATAAGCGAGCCGGGTAGCCTCACCCGCAAAAATCTGTTGACCGACCATGCCGTCATCAACGGCGTTGAAGGCATATTTGAGCATCCGGATCGACGTCGGGGATTTCTTCGCGATCGTCTCGGCCCAACGCAAAGCCTCCACCTCAAGTTGGTGATGGGGAACGACTTTGTTCACTGCCCCCATCCTGAGGGCGTCGTCAGCGGAGTATTCCTCGCACAAGAAGAAGATCTCGCGGGCGAATTTCTGACCGACTTGTTTGGCCAGATACGCCGAGCCATACCCGGCGTCAAAACTTGCGACATTGGCGTCTGTCTGCTTGAACCGGGCGTGTTCTTGGGACGCTAGGGCGAGGTCGCAGACGACGTAGAGGGAGTGCCCGCCACCGGCGGCCCAGCCATTGACGAGGGCAATGACGGGTTTGGGCATGAACCGGATCAGCCGCTGAACTTCGAGAATGTGGAGACGTCCGGCGCGTGCCGGATCGATACTGTCGCCAGTCTCACCGTCGGCGTATTTGTACCCCTCTTTTCCACGAACCCTCTGGTCGCCACCGGAGCAGAAAGACCACACCCCGTCCTTGGGCGCTGGCCCATTCCCGGTCAAGAAAACACAGGCGATGTCGCAGCTTTGGCGAGCGTGATCGAGCGCGGTGTAGAGCTCGTCAACAGTGTGCGGACGGAAGGCGTTGCGCACCTCGGGACGGTCGAAAGCGATCCGGACGGCGGGGACGTCCTTGGCCCGGTGATAGGTGATGTCGGTGAAATCAAACCCCGGCACTTCCTCCCACAGATCAGGGATAAACGGGGATTGACTAGGTGTGATGGGATCAGCCATGCTCGATCTCCTCCTGGCGGATACGAATCGCTCGAGATACTTCATTAGTGATGACGGCGTCAACGCCGATCTTGAAACAGTGGGTGAGGTTGGGGTCGCTGTCCACCGTCCAGGGGCGAACCGCGATCCCCTCTCGCCGGGACCTGGCAGTGACCCGGTCAAGGAAAGGTAGGTGGACGAAGGGATGGATACCGTCAGCGCCGAACCGTTTGGCTCGCAGCCACGGCTCCATCACCAACCCGTGATAGAGCAAGGCGCGTGGAATCACTGATCCTTCTTCGGCGAGAAGCAGCATTGATTCGTGGTTGAAGCTGGAATACAGCACCCGGTCTGCCATCCCGGACGCCATCACCATGGCGTCGACCTCGATTTCCATGCCCTCATAGCGAATCTCGGAATTCTTGAGCTCGATGTTGAGTTTGAGGGTGGTTGGTTTGAGCAGGTCGAGGACCTCTTCAAGGGTCGGGATCGGTTCCGAGGAACCGAACCAGAGCTTGTCTTGATGATCGATGCCAGCCGAGAAGTCGAGGGTGCGCAGCTCGTCGAGGGTGAGATCGCGGATGAAACCAGTGCCGTTTGAGGTGCGGTCAACGGTTTCGTCGTGGCAGACGACGATGACGCCGTCGCGGGTGCGTTGGACGTCGAGCTCGATGCCGTCAGCCCCCTCCGTGATGGCCGAGCGGAAGGCGGCCATGGTGTTTTCGGGGGCTATTGCCGAGGCACCCCGATGGGCAAAGATATCGGTCACGCTTACTCCTTGAAGGCCGACAATATCCGCTCAAAAGACAATACCTGCTACCGGTGAACAGAATCTAGATCGTGTCGACGACGGGGGCAGGGCGGGCATCGCAGTGACGGCGGGTGCGGGGAAGGGATGTGCGGGAGATTTTGCGGGAGACGGGAATGTGCGGGGGAGGAAATGGTCTGGCCCGGAGATATGCGGGTGAAGGTGATTTTGCGGGAGGCGGTGTACAGGGGGTACAGGTATATGCGGGTGCGAGGAGTACATGCAGGTACAAGGGTATCCTCAGCGGAATGGGTGGGATGGGTGAAGAAGAGAGTCGAGGAGAAGAGCGCGCCCGGAGGGATTCGAACCCCCAACCTTCTGATCCGTAGTCAGATGCTCTATCCGTTAAGCTACGGGCGCAGATGACGTTGAAGCCAGGAAGTAACTGTAGCGTATTAGCGGCGACAAATAAAACCTGAGCATCTGAAATGATTGGTGGCAGGTGGGGTTCGAGAGCTGGGTTGGGGTGACCACAGAGGACGATGGGGCGGAAAGAAGAGCTAGCTAAGCCAAGGCCAGGAAGTATCTACGTCTTGAAGCGAGTGGGGCTTCGGACGGGTGCCCGGGACGCGGTGGAGTCTCGTCAGGCAAGTCGCAGCGTCTCAATAGGGGATGGATAAAACCCAAAATGCCTCGCGCCGGGTTTGACCGGTACACGAGGCATTTCGTGGCGGAGGTGGTGGGATTCGAACCCACGATGGGGTTTCCCCCAAACCCACTTAGCAGGCGGGCGCCATAGGCCGACTAGGCGACACCTCCACGGCAGGCAGCTACGTCCGAGACGAAAACTGTGCTCCATCGAGTGTATCTAAGCCTAGAAAGATTTTTCAACCCTCCCAGATGCCCCCGCTAACATGAGTGTCACGAGGGCATATTCTTGGCCTCGGTCGTATTCTTACAGTGAATACGCTCACGCAACCGAGGGGTCGTCGCGTCCCCTCTCCCGGCCTCCGGGATAGCAGGCAGGCAAAAGATAGTGACCAACGACTCATCGACTCTCCCCCGACGCGGGTACAATTCAGATTCTCACTACACCTCTGACTATTCGTCACGTCAAGAGATCCGAGACCGGCGTGCAGACGAAGTCAACAGCCGTAAGTTCAAATCGTCAATCCTGTGGACCATCGTCGGCACTGTCATCCCCGGCGCCGGGTTATTGAAGACCAAGGCCCGCAACCTCGGCATCGTGATCATGGGGATCGCCATCGCCGTCTTGGTTTTCCTTGCGTTCATGATCAAGACGCGTCCTGCCCGGCTGATCTCATTCTTCGTCCGCCCGTCAGTGCTGACGATGGGGGCAATCGGCGCGGTCATGCTCGGCCTGTGTTTGGTGGCGTTGATCGTCGCGTCGAACCTGCTGAACCGTCCGAGCCCTACGACCACCAAACAGCGCGGCATCTCCGGCGTGATCGTGGCCTTGATGTGTTTCCTCGTGACGATCCCCACCTTCGTCGCGGCGAGCTACTTCATCTCGTCTAGTTCGTTGATCAACAACGTCTTTAGATCCCAAGACTCCACCCGCTCCGAAACCAGGCCTGACCTCAACCCGAACCAGGACCAAGATAGTTTCTGGGATTCTAAGCCGCGCTTGAACTTGCTGCTTCTGGGCGGGGATTCCGCTGAAGACCGCGCCGACTCGTTAGGAATCCGCACCGACACCATCATCTTGGCCTCCATCGACACGAAAACAGGTGACACCGTTTTCGTGCAACTCCCGCGCAACATGGCTGGGGCGCGGTTCTCCGATTCGACGGAGCTTGGCAAGAAACTCGTCAAGTACTACCCCAAGGGGTTCACTAACGGCGACTCCCAGGACTGGCGTTCGATGATCAACTCCATCTGGAACGAAGTCCCAGGCGACCACCCAGAACTGTTCGCTAATACCGACTACCCGGGTGCAGATGCGCTCAAGATCGCAGTCGCCGGGTCAATCGGGATCATGCCCGACTACTTCATGCTGATTGATATCGACGGTATCCAGGCCCTTATCGACGCGATGGGCGGGGTGAAGATCAACGTGAATCAGAAACTGCCGATTGGCGGTGGTGACGGACGTCGTCCGGTCGGTTATCTCTATCCGGGACCGGAGCAGCTACTGTCTGGGTACAAGGCGATGTGGTATGCACGCTCTCGTCAGAGCACCAACGACTATGACCGCATGGGGCGTCAGACCTGTCTGATGAAGGCCATTATCGACCAGGCGAACCCGTCAACCATGTTGACGAAGTACGAAGCGATCGCCGCTGCCGGGCAGAAGATGATCAAGACGGATATTCCGTCCGAGATGTTGCCGCATTTGGTGAATCTTTCGTGGAAGGTCAAAGACGGCTCGATTTCGCGGGTGCTATTCGTCCACTTGGAGAATGGGTTCAACACGAATCACCCCGATTTCGACATGATGACCGAGCGCGTCAGGATCGCTATTGAGGGGACGAAGACCGGTGGCGAGTTCGGGACGGCTCCGAGTTCACCCAACGGTCAGGGCTCCGGGCAGACCCAGGCCCCGCAGAATCCGAGCGGGACGACTTCACCTAGCCAAGGTAGTTCGTCATCGAGTTCGAGTAGTTCCGAGAGCAAGGAAGGCAAGCCGATCGAGCAGGTGGATGACGTCTGCGCCTATCACCCTCGTAGCTAGTGAGTCTGTTTTCCTAGCCCTGATT
>JAEZZG010000043.1 GCA_023442485.1 Actinomycetes bacterium
ATCGTTGCGCGGGTCGAAATCGGTGGAGTTCTCTCCCCAGACAACGAAGTCATAAGCCCCAGTGATTCCGGTCTGTTTCTGGGCTGCGAGTTCGGCAGTCCCGGCCAGGTGGCGGTTGATCACCTCACGGGCCTCGCCTGCGGCATTGACCCCTGATTTACCGTCTGATCCCCCTTGAACCACGCCGACATTGATTACCCGCGACTGGGAATCGGGAGACGAAGCAGATGTTGCCGGTGGGATAGTCCACAGCACCGCTCCGGCGGCGATGACGGCAATACAGGCGCAAAACCACCATCGTCCAAGGCTCTTCTTCGTCTTTGCAGTGCGCACCGAGGTGATCGTAGCCGCGGCAGAAGTCATTAGAAGCAGGAGGACCAGGCCGGTGCCGGTGATACCGAGGTAGCCGTAGAAGCCAGAAAGCGGAGTGTCGAGCCCGATGTAGCCGATTCGGGTCCATCCGAAGCCACCGAAGGGGAATCGAGAATAGAGCCATTCCACGCTGATCCACCACAGCGAAGCCCATATCGGTGATAGCGGAAGATATTCGCTGAGTTTGGCTCCGACGGCGATGGCGGTGCTAAAAAGTGACATCACCGCGATCAGAGCTGCGGCAACCCAGAGTCCAAAGACGGATACCCAGGAGATGGTGGTTAAGAAGAAACCTATTCCCCATGAATAACCGACTGCGGCAGCGAAGCGGAGACCGAAGTAAGGCAGGATGGCGAAACCGACGATCAAGCCGGTCACCGAGAATAGCCACCATTGGTAGGGAGGAAAACCGAGTCCAACGACGGCTCCGAGTGCGGCACTAATAGGTAGATACCACCAGCGCCACGGCAACGCGCGCCTAGTCGGTGTGCGCGAAATCATCATCAATCGGTGAGCGATCGTTGAAGAAGGTGTTGAGGACGACCGTCGTGATGGTGGACGCGCGGGCACTGACCCGGATCGTGGACAGTAGCCGATCGAGTTCAGCCGGATCAGCTACTTGGGCTTTGAGGACATAAGAGGAATCTCCGGCTACGGAATAACAGGAGACAATTTGGGCCATCTCAGACACGATGCTAGGCAGGGGTGCCTCGTCATCGGGGTTGAGCGGGCGCACCGAAATGAAGGCGGTGAGTCGCTTTCCGAGGGCCTCAGGATCGATCATGGCGCGGTAGCCGGTGATGATTCCGCGTTGTTCAAGACGACGAACGCGCTGCTGCGCGGCGGAGGTCGACAATCCGGTTTCTTTCCCCAAGTCGGTGTAGGTCATACGTCCGTCTCGGGCGAGAAGTTCCAAGATTTTGCGATCCATGCTCTCCATAGAAACATTATGACATCAGCGAAATCAAAATGAAAATTCTTTTTGATTCAGGGATAAATCCTGGAGAAGTTATAAACACCTAGGATTTCATGGGGGTAGCAACTAACCCCAGGCACACGAAGCCAAACCTGCCTCGGAACTCCCTCCTTTGTTGACAAGGGGGCGAGGAGTTTGCCCCCGTCAACAGTTGCTATCTGACCAGTGCGTAGATCGCTGATCCAGCCATCAAGTTAGGCCAAATCGGAAAGTTGACTTGGAAGCCTCTGGCATCCAGGGGGATTCTCTTTTCAATCGTCAGCCCCAGATCGGTGAAGAGTTTCTCCAAATCCCTCAAAGTGGAGTGATGCAGGTTCGGTGTGTCATACCAGGAAAAAGGCAGGTCTCGGGAACGCGGCATGCGGCCGCGAAGCAGGGAAATTCGATGATGCCAGTAACCGAAGTTCGGCATTGAGACGATCATGCGTCTGCCGATTCTGGCCATCTGGCGAAGCAACTGCTCGGGTTTGAGCACCGCCTGCAAGGTTCGAGACAGCACCACCACGTCGTAGGAGTCATCGTCGAATTGATCGAGTTGAGTGTCGAGATCCAACTCGATCAACGGGATGCCGCTGCCGATTGCGGTGAGTACTGACTGGGGTTCCTTCTCCACGCCGGTTCCCGTGCACTGCTTCTTGTCGATGAGGCGGCGCAGTAACTCACCGGAGCCGCACCCGAGGTCGAGGACGCGCGAACCGGAAGGAATCAGGCTCGCCACCGACTTCAAATCGGCGCGAATTCCAGAAAATCCGGGGTCAAAACTAGGCATCATGGGCCTCCGGGGCGGGTTTGGTGAGGTTGGCAGGGCTGGTCAAGAATGCCTTGACCGTTGCCAGATAAGGTTCGACGTCGAGCAGGAAGGAGTCGTGGCCCCACGGTGCCGAGATTTCTCTGAATGAGACCGGGATGTGGGCTTGTTCTAAGGTCCTGACGATCCGCCGTGAGTGGTCAGTCGAGAACCTCCAGTCGGAGTCGAAACTCATCACGAGGAAATTGACCGGGTCATTGATCAGCTTGGTTAGTGCATCGGGGTCAGCAAAGGGATCGAAATAGTCCATCACCCGGGTCAGATAGAGATAGCTGAGCGCGTCGAACCGTGACAAGAAGGATTGGCCTTGGTGGTGCAGATAGCTTTCGATAGCGAAGTCCACACCGAAACCAGGGTCGCGATGCTCTCGCTGTGGTCGACGCCCGAATTTCTGCTCGAACCCCACCTCGGAGGTGTAGGTGATGTGGGCCATCATCCTGGCCACGGAAAGGCCGACGTCAGGGTTGACGTCGTGGGCAGCAAAATCTCCGGCGAAGAAGTTTTCGTCCCTGACGATGGCGGCGCGCCCGACTGCAGAGAAGGCGATGTTTTGGGCTGTCAGACGACTCGAAGACGCCACGACGACGGCGTTGGTCATCTCGTCGGGATAGTTCAACGCCCATTCCAGCACCTGCATCCCGCCCATGGATCCACCGACGAGGGCGTGAAAGTGATCAATGCCGAGGTGGCGGGCCAGACCTCGGTGAACGGCGACGAAGTCAGCCATCGTCAACAAGGGGAAACTCAAACCATAGGGCTTGCCGGTGGCGGGATTAGTTGATGACGGACCGGTGGTACCTTGGCAGCCGCCGAGCAAGTTGGAGCAGACCACGAACCATTGATTCGTGTCGATTGCCTTGCCTGGACCCACCATGGTGTCCCACCAGCCCGGATGCTTATCCCCTTCGTGCCAACCACACGCGTGGGCATCGCCGGTCAAGGCGTGGCACAGGTAGATCGCATTGTCTCGGTTCTGGTTGAGTTCGCCATAGGTTTCGTAGGCGACCGTGACTTCGGTCAGGGTCTGCCCGCAAGCCATCTGCAGAGGATTAGTTTCGGTGAAGATGGTGGCGTATTGGGTCTGGGTGTACACCCGAGCTTCGGGTGATATGTCGTCGGTCAAGGTCACCTCTCGGTTAATCACTAAGACGCGATTCGAGTCGTTGATTCGTTCAACACCGTAACAGGTGTTCGGGACGGTGCGCACCGGCGCAGCAGATCAACAAGACTCAGCCGCGGCCAAAGCCTGGTCGATGTCATCGATGATGTCGTCAACGTGTTCGATCCCGATCGATAGACGCACCATTTCTGCCGGGACCCCGGCCGCAGCCAGTTCGTCGTGGGACAACTGCGAATGAGTGGTGGTGGCGTTGTGGATCGCCAAAGACTTGGCGTCACCGATATTGGCGAGATGAGACAACAGGTTCAACGAATCAATGAAGCGTCCGCCACCTGCTCGTCCCGAACTCAATCCAAACGAGATCAGACCGCCATATCCTTGGCCGGTGAACATCCGGTCTGCCGTCGGCTTTTGTGGATCGGATTCTAGGCCTGGATAGTTCACCCACGACACTGCTGGGTGGTCATTGAGGAAGTTCGCCACCGCCAAGGCGTTAGCGGAATGACGCTCCATCCTCAGATGCAAGGTTTCGATCCCCTGACACAGTTGCCAAGCAGCCATCGGCGACAAGGTTGCTCCCATATTCCGCATCAAGACGGTTCGAGCCCGCGTGATATAGGCGGCAGGGCCAGCGGCATCTGTCCAGACGGTCCCGTGGTAGGCCGGATCGGGGCCGGTCATGTTCCAGAAACGGTCCCGACTGGCACCCCAGTCGAAGGTTCCGGCATCAACGATCACCCCACCCAAGGTGGTGCCGTGGCCTCCCAGGTATTTCGTCGCTGAATGAACCACTACATCCGCCCCGTGCTCGATAGGGCGGCACAGGAAGGGAGAAGGGACGGTGTTATCGACGATGAGAGGCAGTGAGCAATCATGTGCAGCCTTCGACCATTCGGCGATGTCGAGAACGGCTAGGGATGGGTTCGACAAGGTCTCTGCAAACACGGCCTTAGTGTGGTCATTGACGTGTTCGGCGACCTCTTCTGGATGGGCAACGTCGACGAAGGAGACACCGATGCCGAACTGGGCCAAGGTATGACTCAGCAATGCGAAAGACCCGCCGTAGAGTGCCGACGAGGCGATCACATTATCGCCTGCATTTGCAAGGTTGAGCACCGCGTAGGTTACCGCAGCCATCCCAGACGAGGTGGCCAACGCCCCTACCCCACCCTCGAGGGCGTTCACTCTTTCCTCGAGGGCAGCGTCGGTCGGGTTAGTGATGCGACCGTAAATATTGCCGGATTGAGCCAAGGAAAACAGTTCGGCTGCGTGGGCAGTCGAATCGAATTCATAGGCTACGGTTTGATAGATCGGCAACGCGCGGGCGTGGGTGACCGGGTCGGAGTGTTCTTGCCCGGCTTGTACTGCCAGCGTCTCTGGTCTCCACGTCATGGAACCTCCCATCGTCGAGGATGACACCTCATTGGACAAGGTCCACCGTAGCGCGCGGAAGGCTAGCCTAAGATCTTGTCCAGAACTGCCATTGAGTAGCAGTCTTGAGGATGAACTTTGTACTTGATGATCTTATGGTCCTCCATGAATTGAGCCATGGCGTTCCAGGTAGGTTGATCGATTCGTCCGGCAACGGCGGGATCACCATAGAGCTTCATGGTCTCTTCGAGGATGGCTCGCGCCTGGGCGCGCTGATCATCGGTGGTGAGCGAGGAGACATATTCTGAGGCAATCGCCACCGTCTCATCAAGATTGGTGTTGATCCACGTCATTGCTTCGCGTAGACACGTCAACATCACGGCCAGGTCGGCTTGACGTTCGGCAACCAACTGGGGTTTCGCACCCAGGCCAACCCCGACCAGAGAAGGAGTGGAGGCTTCAGGATCGAGTTCGAGGGCACGCACCTTCAATCCGGATCGCTCAAACCGAACCACATCGTTGTTGATGAACCCGATCACGGAATCAACTCGCTTGCCGACGAGAGCAGCCTGCTGGGTATAGCCGATATATTGAATGTCGAGGTCTGATTCGGTCAGCCCAGCTTGACTCATCATGGCTAGCAGGCCGTACCAGTTCTCTCCATAAGGGCCAGGGAGTCCGACGGAGCGGCCCTTGAGATCAGCGAAGGAGTGAATCGGAGAGTCCTCGGGCACAATCAATACCACCGGATAGGACTGATACATGGTGGCGAAGTTGACCACATCGATGCCTTCTGTGCGAGACACCATCATTTCGTCACCGCCGCAGAATACGACGTCCTCGTCGCCAGTGGTCAGCGCATTCAGCAAACCCTCTTGTTGTCCGTGGTGGCGCAGATGCAAGGTGAGTCCTGCATCGGAGAATAGCCCGCGTTTTTCCGCAACATAGAAGGGTGCAAACTGGATATCAGGGATGTAGGTCAAACCGACGGTTAACGGCGCTCCAGACGGTGAGCTACCTGGTGCCGGGCTCGACGTGGCTGAGGCTGAACCTGACTCCTTAGTGGTGCAGCCGGTCAGACCTGCCAACCCGGTCAGTGATGCTGCCAAGGATCCTAATAGCAGGGCTCGTCGTTTCATGCGGTACTCCTTAAATTATCGGTGGCTGTCGACGCCGAAGTAGAGCCGACGTGATCGTGGTGGGGGTAGGACAAGATGGTGGCGTCGCTGAGTTCGCGACGCTCCTCGGTAACGAGCGACTTCCAGAGGTTTTCAACCCGCGGGGAGGCCTTCTGCATCGGGTTAGTCACGGTCTCAATCAGGACGAGACCGAGATAGACGACGATGGCAAGAACGCACAGTACGGTGATGGTGGAGAACAGTCCGGCAGTGTCGATGTTGTTGGTTTGAGTGGAGATGACTAGGCCGAGACCTTTGCCGCCCATGACGAATTCGCCAAAAACGGCGGCGGTGATTGACAAGGTGAAACCGTTACGCAACCCGGTCAGAATCGCCGATAGTGCCAATGGTCCCTGCAGGTGAAGCAGGATTTGGAGACGCGTGGCTCCATCAAGCTGGCAGGCCTCGGTTAGTTCCTTGTCAACTGAGGAGAATCCCAGGCGTGACGAGAGTACGACGGGGAAGAAGACGATGATGGAGCACAGAATGACGATGGGACGTAGCCCGTAACCAACCCAGATCACCAATAAGGGTGCGATGGCGATTGCGGGGATCACCTGGGAGGCAGCGATGTAGGGCGAAAATGCAGCCTCGGCTACCGACCAGCGGGACATGACATATCCCAGTGGGATCGCGATTACGGTGGCGATAACGCAGCCGATCATGGCTTCGAGCACCGTCGTCCAAGTGCGGCTGAGAATCTCGGTGTGGGCCAGGTCATAAATCAACCGCTGCCCGACTTGGGCTGGGGATGGCAGCAAGGACGCTGGAACAGTCTGTGTTAGGCAGATGATCTGCCATAGGGCTAGACCGATCAACCCCACAGTGATTGGCGCTATCACGCGAGCGAAACGAGTTGACCGAACCCGCATCCGGCTTAGTCGTGACGACCCACTCATAAATCTTTCCTCCCGGCATCATTACCGGGGTTGAGCGGGTGGCTTAGAGATAACCTGGTGGATTGGTCTCTGATCTTGAACTCAGCCCGTCCCAGGTGACCTTCCAGAAAGCGACGAAGAGGTTGGCCTTGCCAGTACTCGTCTGCAGAGACGAACACGAGCTAGGTTACCTCGGCTTCACCTTGCGGAGTTGACCTCGCTAGGTGCCGATTCCTGGCTTGCCTACGCTACATACTTCTACCATCCGGACTCTCACCGTCGGTCCTGGAATTCCACCAGGTCAACCCCTTAGCTCATCGACGCTAAGCGGGCTCGCGGACTATACCGCCGGTTCGGAATTTCACCGCACCCCGGAGTATGTGCTTGCCCACACTATACCTGGGCTGTGGTCGGTTGGCATCTTCAGGAGGAAATAGCCATAAACTATGGGTGATAGGAGATGAACTCTTAGAAAGGCTGACATGTATCTCACTATTTGTAACCTTCACGTCACCGAGAATGATCTTGATGCCTTCAAAGAGGCATGCCTGGCAAATGCTCGCGCATCGCGTGAAGAACCAGGTGTGATCAGCTTCGATCTGGCCCAGATGAATGACGACCCTACCCGGTTTGTGCTGGTCGAGGTCTACCGCGATGAAGCCGCCGCTGACGAACACAAGACCACCGAGCACTATCTGACCTGGCGCGATGCGGTCGCTGATTTCATGGCGTCTCCTCGGGTGACGCACAAGTACACCATG
The DNA here is from genome assembly GCA_023442485.1 of Actinomycetes bacterium. GTDB lineage: Bacteria > Actinomycetota > Actinomycetes > Propionibacteriales > Propionibacteriaceae > JAEZZG01. The sequence goes on from JAEZZG010000043.1 coordinate 7,465, forward strand.
CAGTAGATCTGGTGCGTTTTCAGGTGCCGGCCCAGTGGTCGGCCCTGACCCCGCTGCCGATCGTCAATTGCGCAACCAATCAACTCACCGACGGCTGAGGAGGGTGTTCCATGCTGGAGATGACCATTTATGTGGTGTTCTTGCTGGTCTTTGTTGCCCTCGGTACCGGCTTCATCCTCGGCACAGCCCGCCGCATCCTCGGAGTTCAAGTTGGCCTGATTCGCTCATTCTTCATGGGCGTGTTGGTGACTCTCCTCGTGGCCCTGATCATTCCTCCGCTGATGACGGCCCCGCCACACCTGTGGAATTCTCCAGAAGATTTCGCCAAGTTTGCGATCACCTCTGTCCTTGTCGGATTATGGGGTTTCGTCATCGCTGCGGCGGGTCTGGTTGCACTCGAGGTAGTACTTCCGACGGGTAGTCTCGGCCCTCCTCGTCTGTGGCTGGTTGGTTTGAATAAGCGCAGACAGGTCGCGCTAAGGTCCTCCCAACTGGTCAGGATTATGTCGAAGGCAGGGCTGGTGCGTCAGGTCCGTGGCCTAGCAACCGATAGCTTCGAGGTGAGTGCCGAACAGGCAGTGGCTTTGCGTAACGCCTTTGACCAGGCCGGGGTAGCATTCACCAAGCTAGGCCAGATGCTGTCGACCCGCCCAGATATCGTTGGCCCGATCTACGCCCAAGAGCTTGCCACCTTGACCGTGGCGGCCTCCCAAGAACCGTGGGAATCGATCCGAGACACGATCGAGGAGTCCCTAGGAAGGCCCATCGACCAGGTTTTTTCCAGCATCGACCCCGTCCCTCTTGCCGCCGCCTCTCTCTCCCAGGTCCATCGCGCCACCCTCCTCGACGGCAGCCAGGTCGTTATCAAGGTTCAGCGACCCGGCGTCATTCCCCAAGTGCTCGTCGACCTCGACATCATGTGTGCCGCAGGACGAACCATCGAGCGGGCTGCCAAATCAGCGAAGGACTTTGGCCTGGCTTCCCTGCTAGACGGTTTCGCCAATAATCTGCGAATGGAGCTGAACTTCCTTCGCGAGGTCGATTCCATCAAGACAATCAAACAGGTCTGCAACCCACTCCAGGTCAAAGTTCCCGAGGTTATCGATCAGTTCTGCCGGGAGAACATGATCGTGATGGAGTACTTTGACGGCACTCCCCTCGCCACTGCACACACAGTGATCGCCAGCCTGTCAGACAAGCAGCGTCAAGAAGCCGCACACCGTCTCATGGAAGCCTTGATGACCCAAATTCTAAGGGTCGGAGTATTCCATTCCGATCTGCATTCCGGCAATATCTTGATATGGCCTGACGGGACAGTGGGAATGCTTGACTGTGGATCGGTGGGGCGAATTGACGCGGTGTCGAGGCAGAATCTAGCGATGTTATTGTGGTCGATCGACGCGGACGATCCCCGCATGGCAACCGATGCCCTCGTGGAGTTATTGGACTGCCCCGACTACATCGATATTTCCCGTCTACAACGTCACATCGGCATTTTCATGACGCGTGTTCGATCTGGGGTCGGCAGTGTCGGTTCTTTGACCCTATTTGTTGACCTGATGCCAATCCTGCTCGATTACGGTTTCCAAATTCCTGAGTCGATTGCGCAAGCCTTCCGTGCTTTGGGATCGCTAGAGGGCACATTGTTACGGCTGTCACCGAGTTTCGATGTGGTCACGAGTGGCAAGAAGATCGGCCAGGAACAGTTCATGGACGTCTCTAACGATCAGATTCGCCACCGTCTTACCCAGCTCGGGTTATCCGCCTTGCCTATCCTGGAACAGCTTCCGCACAAGGTCAATAAGATAGCTAGTGACCTCGAATCAGGGCGCTTCACCATGTCGCTGCGTCATTTCTCACACCGCGAGGATCAGTCTTTCTTGATGGATCTGACCCATCAAATCGTGACGGCAATCTTGGCTGGATTCATGGCGTTGTCCGCGGTGATTCTGCTGGTGACGGACACTGGCCCCCAGGTCACGAGTTCCTTCTCTGCCTTCCAACTGACCGGTTTCATCTTGGGGTTCGGGTCAGCCATCTTGATGTTGCGCTCGATCGCGTTGATTTTCGGCCGCAGGATCGATAGTGACGAACTGGACAGAAGCAGCGGTCGGCGGCTGCGTTAGGCCACGCGAATCAGTCAGCCCCTATTGGGTGGTCATCGCGGTAGGTGGAGAGATTGAAGCTGGATTCGGCTGCAAATCGGGCTTGCAACCTTTGCCGTCAGGACAGGTAAAATGCTCAACACCCAGCAGGCTTTGCCGTCGACGACAGCGCAGCCTGATCAAGGAATGAGATCACTTGGTGACCATCTGGGAATGAGGACGTCAACGCGAATGGAGCGGTTCAGTGTCACAGCTCAATGATCTGCTGATGGGGCAACTTTCTGATGTCGATGATCGTCTCGAAGAAGCTCAACCGCAGCCGGCGCGTCCGGTCTTAGCGGTCGTAGGGCGGCCCAATGTCGGCAAATCCACTCTCGTCAACCGCATCCTGGGGCGCCGCGTCGCCGTCGTCCAAGATACCCCCGGCGTCACCCGTGACCGGGTTGAATATGATGCCGAATGGAATGGCCGCGAGTTCACCATTGTCGATACCGGTGGCTGGATCTCGGGTGCGGCTGGGATGGCTGCCCAAATCGCACATCAAGCAGAACTGGCGATCTCGTCGGCTGACGCGGTGCTATTCGTCGTCGACGCGCAGGTCGGCCCCACCGATGAAGACGATGCGGTCGTATCTATTCTCCGCCAATCGCGTAAACCCGTGATTCTGGCCGCCAACAAGGTCGATGATCAACGTACAGAATTGGAATCGTCATCGCTGTGGGCCCTCGGGCTTGGCCAGCCATACCCGGTGTCTGCCCTGCATGGACGTGGCTCAGGTGATCTATTGGACGCCGTCTTGGCTGTCCTTCCCGAAGAATCCGATCGCCTAGGTTCACAGTATTCGGGGCCCCATCGCATTGCTATCGTCGGCAAACCCAATGTCGGTAAGTCCTCGCTGCTCAACAAGCTCTCTCGCTCAGAGCGCGCCGTCGTCTCGGATGTGTCGGGGACGACGGTTGATCCGGTCGATGAAATCGTAGAGATCGGTGAAGAAACATACTGTCTGATCGATACTGCCGGTATTCGTCGTAGGGTCAAAGAGGCATCCGGCCATGAGTATTACGCATCCTTGCGCACCCAGACGGCGATCGACCGCGCGGAGGTGTGCATCGTCGTCATTGACGCCTCGGAGCCGATTACCGACCAGGATTTGCGCATCCTATCGATGGTGGAGGATGCCGGCCGTGGCCTGATCATTGCCTTCAACAAGTGGGACCTAACCGACGAGGAGCGTCGCTACTATCTCAAACGTGAAATTGAGCGGGACTTGGTAGCTTTCACTTGGGCTGAAGCGGTCAACATTTCGGCGCTGACTGGGCGCAATGTCCTCAAACTTTCTCGACCACTGGTTACCGCCTTGAACTCGTGGTATTCCAGGATCCCGACGGGGAAACTGAACTCATTCCTGGGCCAGGTGGTCGCCGCCCATCCCCACCCTGTTCGTGGAGGCAAACAGCCCAAGATCATGTTTGCCACTCAACCGCAGGTTTGCCCTCCGACCTTTGCACTGTTTACTACCGGGCAACTCGATGCCGGCTATGTGCGTTTCATTGAGCGTCGGCTTCGTGAAGAGTTTGGATTCGTGGGGTCTCCGGTCCACATCCAGGTGCGGGCGAAGGAGAAACGTCAGAAGTGACCAATTCCCCTAGTGGGTGGGCATGAGATTGGCGGCGAGGCTTCCTGAGACGGGTCTACTTCGGCTGAACTTGGGTTTTTCTGAATGCTTAGGCTAAGGTATGTGTTCGGAATCGCTCAGGTTCTCGGGCTGTAGCGCAGCTTGGTAGCGCACTTGACTGGGGGTCAAGGGGTCGCAGGTTCAAATCCTGTCAGCCCGACAGATTAGTGTTCTCGCTGGGTCTTCCACACCCTAGCCATCAGCCGTATCCATCGGTGTGAAATCGTGATCGACGTGACGGTAGACACATAGTCAAAGGTGGTAACCCATGCGTACCTGGCTTCCAGACGGGCCCAATCTCGTTTATCACTGTGACAACATTGATGTGTTGACCACGCTGCCTGATAACTCCTTCCAGATGATCTACATCGATCCCCCCTTCAACACAGGGAAAGTGCAGGCTCGGCAATCACTGAAAACTCAACGCAGTCAGAATGGGTCGCGGATCGGCTTCAAAGGTCACAGCTACGAGACCGTCCGCGGAACCGTGATGGGCTATAACGACGCCTTCGTCGATTACTGGGATTTCCTCGAGCCTCGTCTGGAACACGCTTGGCGGCTGTTGACCGAGTCTGGGACGCTCTATCTCCATCTTGACTACCGAGAGGTTCACTACGCCAAAGTGCTTCTAGACTCCCTTTTTGGCCGGCAGTGTTTTCTCAACGAAATCATTTGGGCCTACGATTACGGTGCCCGCTCCAAGAAGAAGTGGCCAGCCAAGCACGATAATATCCTGGTCTACGTCAAGAACCCCTCAATTTATTATTTCAACACCGACGAAGTTGACCGCGAGCCGTATATGGCGCCAGGCCTGGTTACCGCAGAGAGAGCTGCGCGAGGCAAGCTCCCAACCGATGTGTGGTGGCACACCATCGTCTCCCCCACCGGAAAGGAGAAGACCGGCTATGCCACACAGAAACCCGAAGGAATCGTCCGACGCATGGTTGCAGCCAGTAGCCGTGAGGGAGACTGGGTCCTGGACTTTTTTGCCGGGAGCGGGACCCTCGGAGCTGTCGCTGCAGCGATGAACCGCCGCTTCGTCTTAGTTGATGAAAATCCCCAAGCCATCGAAGTTATGCGAGCAAGACTCCACACAGCTACCTCCGAATTACCCGGCATTGTGGAGGAAATTGAGTTTTGCTAGTGTTACCCCATGACTACTCCCATAGACAATCCTGATATTCAATCAATAGTGGATTCCGCTCACAAATTGAGTCACAAGTAACTAGAAGACAGTAGGATGTGGGAGGGCAGCCCTTTTCAATGGATCAAAAATTGTCCGTCACGTTCGGTGGGGGCCATCGGTGAGAAACTGGTTGAGAACTGGTGCCGAGAGCAGGTGTTTGAGGTGAGGAAATCCCTCAATTCTGCTCATGATAGATTGATTGCTGGATTGAAGGTTGAAATCAAATTCTCCACCCTGTGGAGCAATAACCCGATCTTCAGATTTCAGCAGATTTGAGATCAAGATTATGAATATGTTTTCCTCATGGGAATAGCGCAATTCAATGTGTACGCCTGGTTTGTGCCCAAGGAGGAATTATCTTATACCAGAAAACCCGCACTAGTCCCTCAACATACAGGTTCTTCGGGCCATGACACTCGATGGTTGTCATTTATGGTCGACACCCCTCCGGCATGGTTGACCGCTTTCGGTGGATCATTGGCCCAGGTTCGAGAAATGATACGACAAGCGAGTCAACGCGTGACGAGACCTGGTATCTCTACGCCGGCCTAAGTCGTTCTGTGAGGCCAGCAGATTCAAAAGAAGCCGCCGCCATCCCCTTCCGTCCTCCAAACTACGGTTCGCGTCGAGCCGGTTCTGGTGTACTTTCTGAAAATTACCTGAAGGCCTGATAGCTTGGTGCCAAGACGTTCGACGAAGAACGTCTGCAGTTGCTCATCACCTCGGAAATCATCTCGGTGACTGAGCCCCCTGACAAGCATCTGGTTGAGACCACGGGCAAAGGTTGCACCAGTTGCGTCCGTCGCATCTACATGGGTCAATACTTCGCGCCAAGGAGGACTATCGTGACCGGGTTTTTATGGGAGATCGGCCCGGCTAGGGTTTATCTGATTTGGCTGGTCGTCTTTGTTGCCCAGATCGTCGTCGCGGAAATCAACCGGCGTTGGAATTGGACCATCTTCGTCCTCTGGACGGGGTTGGGAATCATTCTGATGCCCTACGCAGCCATCTATGGGTCGCCAATCTTCGGCTGGTTCCCCTTCGGCAAATACGTCTTGATGGTGCTGACGGCAACGATGACAGGCGGATTGCTGGTTTACGCCAAACGCAACCCAGTCAAGGCCCACCGATATGCGATCTGGTTCGGTGTCCTACTCTGGATTGGGCTGGTCGCCAACATCATGGAAGCCAACATTCGAGACCTGACGATCTACTTCAACCAGGACGTCTATTACTCTTGTGCCGCCAACTGGCAGTGTCTGAAAGAAATCAACGCCACCCATGCTGCAGACATGATCAATGGGCTCCCGGAGACACGCGGGGTCACAGCGGTGTTGCACTCTAATGAGTGGTATCAGGCCGTTGCCCAAAACTTTGCTGCCAATCATGTGGGAATCGACCCAGAGACTGGGATTCGCACGATCGGTGGCTACTGGAATCTGCTCTCGGCAGCGGCTGGTCTGCTCAACTGCATCACGGTCACCGGCCTTGGCAAGATCATTATCACCTCGCCTGGAAAGAAGAAGACTCGCGGCCTCTTGTGGATTGACCAGGTATGGCCTTGGGTGATCGCCTATGACTTGTGGAACCACGCATTCCTATACAACTCCTTGGCTGATTACACCTGGTACTGCACCTTGGCGTTGTTGCTGGCATGTACGGTTCCCGCCTTCACCTGGGCAAAAGGCCAGTGGATCTGGTTCAGGTGCTTTACCTTGATGTTCTGGATTTCCTTCTATAACTGGTTCCCTGCGCTCTCAACACCGCCAGGCCCCATGCACAACTACGCCACCATGAACCCGACGGCCAATATCGTCTGTGCCGGGCTCGCCCTGGCATGGAATCTCGGCCTCTTCGCCTACTGGCTCTACAAGATCATCCGTCACCGACGCAATCCGCTAACCAATGCCTTGTATTTCGAGCTGAAAGAATTCCGCACCATTGTCCTTGAACACTGTGATGACAAGGACAAGTATTTCCTGACCGATATGATTCCTGAAACTCCGAAGCAACTGGGCTTCGAGCCAGATCACGACACTCCACCACAAGACGGCTATGTCGGTTACATGCCGTGGTGGAAGAATGAAGACCGCCGATATCCGAAACCGCGCACACCGATGTCTGCCGATCCGGCCCTGGCCGGGGCCTCAACTATCACCGATAAACAAACCCGATGAGCGTCACCGTCGACGCAAGAAAAGGAGTCCTTGATGACTAAGAAGCGCCATCGCCTAGCCTGTGTGGGCGCCGGTCTAGCGACCTCTATTGCCGCTTTCATGTATGTTTTCAGCCAAAAGACTGGAAAGGCGACACCGGCTGAGGCTGAGTGGGTCTACCCCGGCGATGACTTGATTGATGCCAACTATTCCAATGGTCGCTCCTCGACCTACGCGATCGATATTGATGCCCCCGCTTACGCCGTCTGGCGTATCTTGAAGCAGATTGGGTGCGAAAAGTCAGGTTCATTCTCTTCCGAATTCCTCGAACGCACCTTCGCCCGGCTCCCCTTCTTCAACTCCTACGAGATTCAAGAAGAGTTCCAGCAACCCGACTCCATGATGCCTGGTGATATTGCCGGATTCGACTTCAATGGCATGTCGATGGAATGGGCTGACGTCGTTCCTGGGAAGTACCTGGTCCAGTGGGTAGACACCAAGAACCCGCCAAAGGCGCCCGGTTCCTACGCTTTCCGTTACCCCTTCATGAAACACTACGCGGCTGCTTGGTGCTTCTATGTGGTGCCGCTCAAAGGTGAGCGAACTCGCCTGATCAACCACTGGCGAGTGGGGTTCGAGCCGGACAATGCACTGACTACTGCTATCAACTGGATCAACATCGAATACATCGGCGGGTGTATGGCTCACATGCAAAACATCTACGTCAAGCGCGTTGCCGAGTTCCGCAAGAAGCAGCAATGGCAAGGCAAGATCAAGCGTGCCGTCTTGGGAGGCAAGATCTTCGGTCACGGGACCCCTGCGGGACGCTACGACAACACTGAGCTCTACGACGACACCTACACCCAGTGGTTCCGTTACGGACGCCAGGATCCTGCTGTTGCAGAAATTCGTCCTCCCGTCACCGATAACCCTGCCTGGCCTCCGGTTGGTCCTGGCACTCCTTGGGCCGATGAGGTTGACGAGGATTACTTCGTTGATTGGGTCGAACCTGAGTTCTCCTGGGATGAGCAGATTCGTCAGAAGAAGGAGAAGAGCTATCTGCCGGGATGGGGCAAGCGCTCCAAGGCCTAGCTGATGGCGTCTCGAGCGAGATACGGGTGGCGGTGCCGCTGCTCTGTTTAGATGGTGGCACCGCCGAGGTTCAGTGAGACCTGAGGGGTCATCGAATCCCGCATCGCTATTTGAGTTATGACACAACGAGTTCATTGACAGGAAGATTCATCATGGAACCTACCTATCCGACGAATTTCTTCTTTGAAGCTGGCACTTGGCATCCCTATGTGATGTTGGTGATTGTGATCGCCGCCTTGGCCGGTGCTTCGTGGCTTGCGATCCGCTACCGTTGGGCTGCCGTGGTGATGTTCATCATCGCCCCGGTACTCTTGACGATTTTCTGGTGGCCATATTCGACGGTTGGGACGAACTCGGCAGGGTGGTTTCCGATTGTCAAACAGTATTCGGCTCTGATCGGTTCGTTGTCTTTGGTGGCCCTTCAGTGTTTTGGGTCGTTGAGGCGAAAATACTGGTATTTGTGTCTGCCCCCACTGATCTTGGCTATCAATATCCTCGAAGCGGTCATTCGAGATTTCCAATGCTATTCGATCCACGGGGTTGACCCGACCCAAGGCATGGTTACCTGGGGTGGGCCTTGGAATATCATGAACGGCATCGCCGGAATTTTGAACCTGCTCATGATCTCCGGATGGGCCGGAATCAAGGTTGCCCAATCCCCAGACAAGAGAATCATCTGGGGTGACCTGACTCTGGGCTGGATCATTGCCTACGATCTGTGGAATGTCGCCTATGTCTACAACTGTCTAGCCGACCGGGCATGGTACTCCGGCGTGGCGTTGCTGTTATCGTGTACGATCCCCATCTTCTTCTCATTCGGGAAGGGAGCCTGGATTCAATACCGCGCCTACACGTTGACCTTGTGGAGTGGAGTCGTACTGACCTTCCCGCACTTTATGCAAGATTCAGAGTTTGCTTTGCGTTCAGCTCACAACGCCACCGCGATGACCATCGTTTCTGCCCTCGCGCTCGCGGTCAACCTCACTGTCTTCGGCTACCACATCGCCAAGATCGGCCGTAACCGACGCAACCCCTTCACCCAAGAGGTCTACGCCTAAGAGATGGCACCCAGTTACTTAACGTCATTGGCAGTCAGCAATCGACCTAGCCACGATGTCGACCGGTGTTTGGTGCCGTCCAGCTCACCAAGTTGGGCGGCACCGGTATCGTCAACTACGCAGTGCCTCAACGACCTCGTCGAGATTCCTAGGCTGGCAGGCCAGGCCGAGGCGTTTGGCCAATGTCAGCGGCCATGGCATGTCGAGCCTGGCCCGGCGCAGCAAGTCTTCATTGCTGAGCATGGATACGGCTTCGCCTTGATAGACATTGCCGTCCACGACGATGCCGACCTGATCTGCCTCAGACAAGGCCAAGGAAACGTCGTGGGTGGATAAGACGATGGTGGTTCCCCACTCACGAAGCCGGTCCAAAATTGCCACCGTTTCCAAGACTCCGACGGGATCTAGTCCTGCGGTGGGCTCGTCAAGCAGCAAGACTTCTGGACGCATCGCCACTGCACCGGCGATCGCTACTCGTTTGCGTTCGCCGTAGGAGAGGTGGTGGCAGGGACGATCAGCCAGGTGAGTGATCGATAGAAGCTCAAGCGCTTCGTCGACGCGACGCAGAATCTCGTCGACGGGCAGATTCATTGACGTCGGCCCGAAAGAGACGTCTTGGCGAACATCTGCCGAGAACAACTGCTCGTCCGGGTCTTGAAGGACTAGCTGAACCTTTCGTCGATGGTGACGCAAGCCTCGTCGGGTGAACTCCACGGGAGCACCGTCGAGTTCGATCAGGCCTGATTCGGGTTGGTGAGAGCCACATAGACACCGCAGCAAGGTCGTCTTTCCAGACCCGTTTGCGCCAAGTAACACCGTCCTGGATCCTTGTTCGATCGTCAATGAAACCTTGGACAGAACCTCGGGTCCATCTGGGTATTTCGCGCTCAGCGATTCAGCTCTAAGAATCATGATGTGATCTTCTCAATCAGAACAGGTGCCAGTGATCCAAGCCAGATCGCTGCCAGGCACAATCCAGCACCTAGTCTCATTGCTCGGCTAGGTGCTGGGATGCTCGTCGTTGTGGCGAGGCTATCTTCGGCTCCGCGAGCCACCAGGCCAGCTTCAAGACGTCGTGCGCGATCCCATGACCGCAGTACCAGCGTGCCAGTGAGTGAGGCGGCTGTCTTCAACCGGTACTTGGCCTGGCGAACAGAGCGACAAGTCTGACTAGCTCCACGGCGAATCTGGGCGTCGTGGAGGCTGACTGCGGTACTCCAGAGGATGAATAACATCCGGTAGGTCAGCGACGCGACCTCGATCAGCGGGCGGGAGACCTTGTGGTCGACACACCAAGACAGTAAGTCGCTCATGGGGGTAGTCAGTGCCAGAACCATGACGGCGAGAGTGCCGCAGGTTGCGTGCACGAGCAATCCGAGCGCCATCGAGATGGATTGATCCGTCACTGCGAGAAAACCCCACTGCCAGAGAGGATCAACTGCCGAGGTGCCGACGGATAAGACGACAGAGATGGCTCCGACGGCGATGAAGACCAGCGGGGCAATCATTGCGTGAAACAGCATGGAGGGGCGGATTCTCGCCGGTCCCAAGATGAGGACAACACTTAGCACGCCAGCAGCGATTGTTCCACTGAGATGGGGGACGGTGAGGGCCGTCACCACCAACCCAAGTGACCAGACGAGTTTCTCTCCTACTCGGCGATGCCGCCAGGGACTTGTCCAGGCGGCATCATCGATAGCGATCTTGATCATCTAACTAACGGTTATTGATCGTCGGGTGCCGCGTGGTGTTGCTCTTTGGCAACATGGCGTCCGCGAAGGTTACCGAAGACGAAACCAACCACGCCGGCACCAAGAGCTGCTTGGAGGGCGAATAGACCGGATTCGATCTCGCCGGAACCAGGCTCAAAAATCGGTTCAAACCTGGGCTCGGCGCCGTCCTTTTCCTTGATGTCGACGACGACCGAATCGGTGCCGACGAAACCTTCTTCATCCTCTCCAGACTTTCCGCTGCCGATCCAGAATGAGATGCAGAACAGCAAAACAAGAGCGGCGATGATGCCGAGCATAACCAACCATGAGTTCTTCTTCATATCGATCACTCCCCTGCCTTAGCAACCAAGACGCCCAGGCGCAGCATGTCCTTGCGGGCAACGCGGGTGAGGAAGCCGAGCACAAGGACACCGAGCAGGCCTTCCATGATCGCCAGAGGGACTTGGGTTACCGCGAACACAGACATGAACTTGCCGATGGAGCCGAGGTATCCAGACGACGGATCCGGGTAGGCGAGGGCGAGCTGGACGGAGGTGACACAGTAGGTGGACAAGTCAGCGAAGAACATGGCAAAAAAGATGCCGATCGACGGTGCCCCGCCGAGTTTCTTGATGAGAACCCACACGCCGTAGCCGATCCACGGCCCAGCGATGGCCATCGAGAAGGTGTTAGCGCCGAGGGTGGTCAACCCTCCGTGGGCAAGCAACAATGCCTGGAAGATCAAGACGATCGTGCCCATAAACGCCATCACCGGCGGTTTGAATAGCACCGCCCCTAGGCCGGTCCCTGTGGGATGGGAAGATGATCCTGTCACTGAGGGGAGTTTGATCGCTGAGAGTACGAAGGTGAAAGCTCCAGCAGCGGCGAGAAGCAGCTTATTCTCTGGGTTTTCACGAGTCTTCTTGATGACTTGAGTGGCGCCGTGAATGACGAATGGTGCAGCCACACACGACCATGCCACGCAATGAGCAACTGGCAGATAGCCTTCTGCAATATGCATGTTTTTCCCTTTCGAGAGAACTGCGCGTCTCTCCTAGGTGGCTGGATCACTGGGGTCTGACTCTCATCAACGCTTCGGTGTTGATGAATACAGTGGCGCGTCCGTGCCGGCTTATCCGGCTTCCGCTTGTGGTCCAGTCATTTGTGGATTCTGACGACTCAACGCGATCGACAAGCAAGATCGCCGTCCGCGTCCAAAACGTCAACTTTGGTCACTGGGACGTTACCACAGTCGCCATTCTCGGCGCTCAAAAACTAGACGAATTTATCAGTCTTTTACAGAATCTTCTCTCGCTATTCGCCCATTTGAAATTGATTATCACAATCATTCTATTGTCGTGATGCAACGATCACTAGGGATTACGCGGTGTATTCCTTCCCTGCGCTGGATGAAGATTGAGGTGGGGTTACGACTTGACCCCGCTACCCCACCATTATTTTCCTCATTGATAAGCAAGTGCTTGCCTGCGATGGCGGAATCAGGAGTGAGATCGGCCCGATGCTAGTGCGAACACACCTGACAGCAGCGAGAAGACTCCGAGCTGGATCGCGCCAGCCATCAACCAAGATCCGCTCACTTCAGACAGCCACCCCAGCAGCAACCCAGCGAATGCCGCGGGAACATACATTGACGTCGTGAACAACCCGGAACCGATAGCTGACTTTGCCCTAGTAAAGGACTTGATGATCCCGCCGGAGAGATTGGCGTAACCAATCCCGGAGATCGAGGCGCCGAAGATGAATGACAGCAGATAGTGCACTCCAACCGATTCCAATCCAGAAAATAGCGCTATCCCAGAAAGAGCCGAAATCACGAAGGCGATCATCAACACCTTGCGATAGTCGAATCTGTCTCCGAGCCAACCTCCGATGAGGCTAAAGAGTGCGCCAAACCCATAACAGGAGATAGCAAAGCCTGCTTGTTTGGCCGAGAAACCAAGTACTTCGCGTGCATAGGTTGCGTAGAGACCGAGATACCCGTAGATGGCGAGACCACCAAGAACGGTTGCTAACGCCATCATCGCAGGACCACGTTCGATGATGCTGACAGCACCTACATCGTCACCAAGATCGACTATCTGTTGGTCGTGACGATATTCAGAGAACCAAGAGCGGGCGACGAAAAAGACCAGAATGAAGGCTGGGATACCTGCCAGACCAAAGGTCAAGAAGGGGGCCTTCCAGCCGTAAGCAGCAGTCAGTGAGGCACCAAGGTTGGGGCCAATGATTGAACCGATGCCGAAGGCAAAGTTCAAAGAACTCGAAGCTATAGCTCGATGGCGATAGAAGTAGCTAGTGCCAATCGCGAGAATCGCGGTGAGCTGCATGGATTCGCCAAGGCCTGACACGAAGCGGTAAATCAGAAGATCGGCTAGCCCGTGAGAATAAGCAGTAAGTAGTGTCGCCGCAGAAAACAAGATAATACCAACGATGGTTACCCACCGACGCTGTAGCTTCGACATCAGATACCCAGTAGGCAGACCGGCGACTCCCATCCCTAAGGTGAAAATCGTCGAAGCCAGCCCGATTTGTTTGATGTCGACTCCCACCGCTTGACGAACATCAGTTGCCACTACGGAGAAAACCTGACGGTCCATGGCATTGAGCACATAGGTGAGCAGGAGTAAACAAAAGATCGCAAGAGCAATCTTGTTGCGTTTAGCGTCATAAGGTCCGATTGAATCCCAACTGAACTGACGACGGGAGACTGAACTCCGAGTTTGATTCGCAGTCATCGCGCGCCTCCTTTGTAACCAGCACCGGGAATGAAGGACCCATTGAAGATGTCCCTGACTCCGTGATCAAGCTCGAACAAGGTTTGCCCAGCAAATACCGTTCTTACATTTCTGCCGTGGAAAGTTCGTCCTGAATATGGCGACCACTGCGCCTTCGATTCGATGTCAGAATCGGAAAGTACCCACTCCGTCTGCGGATCGACGAGAGCTAAGTCTGCTTGAAAACCGAGACGGATCGCACCTTTGCGACCCCAGAAACCGTAACGGCGCGCGGGGTTTTCAGCGTACACCCTGGCGACATCGGGCCAAGACAGTAGTTGTCGGTGTACCGCGTCAATCAGTGCCGGGAAGGTGGTATCTAGACCGGGTAATCCAAACGGAACATTCCAGATGTCACCTGCATGCTTTTGTGGTTGGGTAGATGGAGCGTGATCTGAGGATACAAAATTCAATACCCCGTCACGAAGCAGACGCCACATCTGGGCCTCTTCAACCTCGGTGCGCACCCTTGCAGGCGGTGTGAACTTACGCAGTGGCCCTTCGTCAAGAACCTGGTCTTCTCGAAGCAAGAAATACTGTGGGCACGCTTCGGCCCAGATGTCTGCCCCAGATGCTCTCTCTCGATTGATGTAGCTGGCGACCTCGGGGTTAGAAACATGGGCAATGTTTGCCCTGGCATTGTAGCGACGCACCAATAGCGCTGTTGCCGCTGCCGCAACGAGTTCCGCATCACGGTTGCGCCATTCGTAAACAACCGCGTGGTCGTCGCGCCCGGCTTCTTTCAGCTCTTCCTCCGCCAAGGCACACAAGGATTCTTCTTCACAGTGAATCAATGAAAGGGCGTTGACGTCTGAGTTAGCTTCAAGATGTTGACGCAGACGGGCTGAGTCATGACCGATGATGCCGTGAGTTGTACAGGTAAAGACCTTGAAGAAGGCGATTCCCGCATCCCACAGAGGTGCAACCTGATCGGCCATGCCAGGCCACGCATGAGCCCCGAAACCATAGTCGATGCGAGACTTACCATTGATGAGGCTCTTTTTTGTTTCGAGATCAGCGCAGTTGCGGATAGGCCAAGCATGAGTATGTTCAACTACCGTAGTGACACCTGCTCTAGCCGCGGCGGCTGACCCCCTTTCATAATCTTCACGTTCTTCAGCACCAGGCTCCATGAAGTGAACATGGGCATCAACTCCTGCTGGCAACACTATAAGGCCGCTAGCATCAATGGTTTCTCTTGCTTCGGGAATTTTGGAACCGAGATAAGCAATTCTGCCGTCACTAATCCCGATGTTGATTCTTGCGCAGCCTTGGGTGCGGACTACCGTGCCGCCTACGACCGCGCTGTCGTACTGGGTCATGGTCTCTCCTGAACTCGACGAGAAGGTCACATATATTCTATACAATATCGGATTCTAGGTGTGTGGTGTGTTAGCATACGACTATGTGCACCGATCCGACTCTTGAGCGAGTGGAATCTGCCACACCGTCGTTATCAAAGGTTTCCATTGCCAGTCTTGGCGGAACTATCACCATGACACCCACCAGTACAGGTGGTATCTGTCCGACCCTGACCGCAGCCGACCTCATTGATTCCGTTCCTGAAATAGGTGCTCTAGCTAAGTTGTCTGCGACCACTCTGCTCCAGTTGCCAGGAGCTTCGCTCTCTTTTTCTGACATCATCGAGACGGTGTCCTGGGCACGTCAAGAGGTTGATTCGGGTGCATGCGGCGTGGTCGTGATCCAAGGCACCGACACCCTTGAAGAAACGTCCTATCTTGCAGAATTACTATGGGATCGCGCCGAGCCCCTCGTCTTTGTCGGCGCAATGCGTGGTCCCATGCAAATCTCTGCTGACGGCCCCGCGAATCTCGTCGCCGCTGTTCGAGTAGCTATCTGTTCTCAATCCCGAAATCTCGGTGTCATGGTGGTGCTTGATCAAACTGTTCATCACGCGTCGCTCGTCTATAAAGGCCACTCCACTGCTTTGAATGCGTTCCGCTCCTACGGAACTCAAGTCTTAGGTCATGTCGTAGAAGACGATGTGGTGTTGCGTCCGTTCCGCAGAAGAGGCACCACCTTTCACATGAGCGCCACTACCCCAATTCCGTCAGTTCCGATCTGGCACACCTATCTTGGCGATGATGGCTCGGGTTTTACCCAGTTGATGGCGTCGAATCCACTCGGTGTGGTTATCGCTGCTACCGGCGTCGGTCACGTCTCCTTCGGCCTTGCCGACGCCATTGAAGATGTTGCTCATCGCATCCCTGTGATCTTATGCACCCGGATCGGTGAAGGCGGCAGTATGCGAGACACCTATGCATTCCCAGGTTCGGAAAAGGACCTTCTCAATAGAGGTGCGATCGTCGCTGGGATGCTGGATGTTCACAAGTCTAGAATTCTCCTTGCGACCCTCTTAGCTCAGTCGGCCACCAAGGATAGAATCTGGCAGGAGTTCGCAGTTCGCGGCGCCCCCATCTAGACACCAGGAATAGCGATGACAGATGCGGCCTTCTCCCCAGTTACTCATGAAGAGTATGCATACCGTCAGATTAGAGATGCCATTGCGCGTGGAGAACTTGCTGCCGGATCGCGAATAGTCCAGACTGACTGGGCCACACGTCTCAAAATCTCTGCCACCCCAGTACGTGAAGCGATTCGACGACTGCAAGCTGATGGTTTGATTGTTGTGCAACCCCATCACGGCGCTACCGTCGTTGGTTTGAGGCGAGAAGATGGCTTTGAAATTTATCGTCTAAGAAGCATGATCGAACCGCTTCTGCTTCCCGACGCCATTTCCGCATTTACCGACGCTGATGCAACTGAGGTTCGTCGGTTCTGTGAGGAGATGGATCGCACCAACGACCCGGTTAGGTTCAGTGACCTCAACTCCGCATTCCATACCGCGATGACGAAGCATTGCCACGGATGGGCCAGCCGAATTGCTTTGCAGCTACGCATGGCCTCAGCACCCTATGTTGCATTAACGTTGCGCGCTGAGGCGTCCAGGATGAAAGAGTCAAATCAAGATCACTGTGATCTTGTTGAAGCCTTCGTTTCTCGCGACATCGAAGCCGCAAAAGAGATTACGCTCAGGCATCTGCACTCTACCTTGGCGCTGATTGCCAGAGAACTGTCAGCACTCGGTGATGGTCAAGGAAGCTGAGATCCGTACCCGCAGAGTCTCGGGGGCCCGAGTCTGCGAATAGCAACGACGCAGCATCGATGAAATGCACTGCTCAAGCTCGTATTCGTCCATACAGTGCTCACACATAGCCAGATGCTGGCGGATTTCATCACTTTCTGAATCGGGTAGTTCTCCGTGAAGAAACTGATACACCTTCTCGAAAGACTGCAAACATGCCTCGGCCGGGAGAGACGAAGCTAGCAAGGCTGAAATCGTCACTTGGGATTCATGGAACTCAGTCATTTCTGACACCGCCGATCCCTCTCTGACGGGCATAATCAGTCAGCAGATTCCGTAGCTGCGCACGTCCCCGGTTCAGCCTCGACATCACCGTGCCAATAGGAGTTCCCATAATCTCGGCGATCTCTTTGTAGGAGAACCCTTCGACGTCGGCAAGAAGAACTGCCTCGCGAAATTCTGGAGAAAGCTGATCGAGTGCGTCAGTAATGATGGTGTCGGGAATCAAATCCAGGGCCTCAGTTTCCGCTGAGCGCAACCCAGTAGAACTATGAGACTCGGACCTAGCTAACTGCCAGTCTTCGATCTCACCATCACCAGCGACTTGAGGACGTCGTTGACTCTTGCGGTAGGAGTTGATGTAGGAATTCGTCAGAATCCTGAAAAGCCAGGCACGCAGATTCGTCCCCGGTTTGAATTGGTGAAACGAAGCAAAGGCCTTCATGTAGGCGTCTTGGACGAGATCTTCCGCATCGACAGGATTCCTGGTCATGCGCAGGGCCAGCCCGTAGAGCTGGTCGAGATAATCCATGGCCTCCTGCTCGAAGCGTTGAGAGCGTTGAGCATGAGATTCATTAGCCAGATATTCAGCGAGCTCGTCATCGTTCATAGCGTCGAGATCGGACGCGGAAACCACGTCGGCGACAGGCTCAGCCGCATCGTCTCGACCCGCATTGGCGTAGGAATTCGTTGAAGTATATGTCAAGGCAATGTTTTCACTGGTCAGGGCGTTGTCGACAACACCGGAGATGGTGCGCCCAGCCAGGCATCGCTGCGAAGAAGGACGCGCTAGCGCATAGACTACCGGAGTATGGCCCTGTACGGGTAGCCGCCGGAGCATAGCCATCGTTGAATCCTTCATGGTCAGTGCAACACACCAACGATCGGGTGTATTCCGTCTTGACAACATTGTCCAGCCACAGCCTTTGTCTCACGTCTGCTTGGGCTGTGCATTAGAATGTCTCAAAACGTCGCCAGAAGGCACGCCTCCGACGCCATTCGGCAAACTGATGAAGGGTAGAAATATGAACTTATTTAGAGTTCTTGGACGAACCATGTTGGCGAGTTATTTTGTGGCCAACGGCGTCCGCTCAGCTACCGATCCGCAAAGTCTTGTGCCTGAGAATGAAGAACTCACCCGCAAGCTCGTTCCAGCAGTGAAGCGGCTCCTTCCTGAGAAGGTCGGCGACTGCGTCCCCGAGGACACCGCCAAGTTGATTCGTGTTGGTGGGATCACGCAGATTGCTGGTGGCGCGATGCTGGCAACCGGTATCTTCCGTCGGGTAGGTGCGGCAGCCCTCGTCGGGACCATGATCCCCCACCTGATGCACAAACTTCAGCCCAGCGAAGGCGAACGCTTCAACCCGAAGAACCTCCTCGACAAGGACGTTCTCGTTGTGGCTGCATTGACAGGGGCTACAATTCTCGCCTCACAGGACACCCAAGGAAATCCGTCTTTGACGTGGCGGGCGAAGAATCAGGCTGAACGGGTTCAGCGCGCCTCTGCACGTTACGCCAAGAAGATGGAACGCAAGGCCAATCGCAAAGAGATGAAGGCCAAGGCCCGCGCCTTGAAGAAGCAGGCGAAGAATGCCGCTGCCTCGGTTGTCGAACGTGGCGCAGACATCGTCGAGTCGGTCGCTGATTCGGTTCAGCGAGCGACCGCATAGTCGCTCAGCCCGTGGCTTCATTGACTCATCACGGCGTCGTCGACCCCACAGCCGGGTCGGCGACGTTGTCGTGTAAGTGGCGGGCACCACGCAGCAATGGATTTGTCGGCCAGATATCGATTCCAGGGTCAAAATCGGAGTCAAACCGGGCCCTCATCCTCGCTGCGATCGCGCAGCAACCGTCTGTCGTATCTGGAATCCTTCGATCCCGAGACACCTCTTTGATGATCTCTGCCCTGACGAGTCTGGGCGCCAAGATTGAGTGGGTCGATACTCAAAGCGTCCGGGTTTTTCCACTAGCCGTCTCACATCCTTACCCGGCAGATCACGGCACGCCCCCAGTGACAATCGATTGTGGCCTAGCCGGAACCGTGATGAGGTTCGTACCAGCCCTGACGGTCGCTTTGAACCGTCGGGCCTCATTCTTCGGAGATCAGGCCGCAACGTCTCGACCAAAGTCTCCCCTGCTATCTGCTTTCGCAAGCCTCGGCGTTGAGGTATCTGCAAACCGTCTGCCCTTTGCCCTCGATCCCACTTTGCTGTGGACGAAGATTGATCTAACAACGCCGCTGGAAATCAGTGTTGATTCTTCGTTATCGAGCCAATTCGTCTCGGCACTGCTACTGAGTGGGTCGCTACTGCCCTCAGGAGTAATCATTCGACACGTCGGCGCCCAGTTGCCTTCCCAGCCACACATCGCCATGACTGTGTCGATGATGCGCGCCCAAGGTGTCGATGTCGATGTAGCGCCGGTACAAACCATTGACGGAATGATCCATGCCCAATGGCATGTCCACCCCGGCCCTGTCTTAGGGACAGATTCAGTCGTTGCCCCCGACCTGACCACAGCGGCTGTGTTTCTTGCCGGCGCTGCGGTTGCCGGAGGGAGCACCACGATGAAACATTGGCCACAATCAACCAATCAGCCAGGTGCGATGCTTCCCGATATTTTGCGCCGGTTTGGTGCCGACGTCGTGGTCGATGGCCAAACGCTGACGGTGAGAGGCGGGTCAGCCTTGTCTGCTGTGGAGCTCGACCTTAGCCCCGCCGCTGAACTGGTTCCTGTGGTGGCGGGCCTTGCCGTCTTCGCGTCCGGGACGACCACCATCTCTGGTGTCGGACACATCAGAGGCCATGAAACTGATCGTCTCGCAGCTATTGAGACCCAGTTACGCCGGTTCGGCGTAGACGTCGTCCAGACAGATGACGGGCTGCAGATCACCGGCACGAATGAACTCGGCAGTGGCGTCTTTGCCTGCTATGACGATCATCGGATGGCCCATCTCGGTGCCTTGCTTGGGTTGAAGACCGACGTCGTCCTTGATGACGTCGAGTGCACCTCCAAGACCTTGCCGGACTTCCCTCAGATGTGGATCGATCTAGTTAGCCAGAGCTAAACACGACTAGGGTTCGCGCTGATCAAGTCGGATAAGAAAGGGATTTCGATGGGTAAAATCCACCACCTCTACTCCAGTAATGGTCGCCGTGACATCCATGACGTCTTCGATCGGCCCACAAGGAAGTCGCGTCCAAGAACTAAGGATCGCCCCACCTACGATGATGCCGAGGTCGGCCGCGTGATCACTGTTGACCGAGGACGTTTCCTTTGTCAGATTGATCAACGTCGGGTGATTGCGAAGAAGGCGCGGGAACTGGGGCGACGCGGGGTTATCGTCGGTGATCTCGTCAAAGTCGTGGGAGATACCTCTGGCGCCGAAGGCTCTTTGGCCCGAATCGTTGCCGTCGAAGAACGCAACACGGTATTGCGCAGAACCGCTGACGATCAAGACCCCTCCGAACGCCCAATCGTCGCCAATGCCGATCAAGTCATGGTGGTGACGGCTCTTGCTAACCCCGAACCGAACCGGGTCATGATTGACAGGGTGATGGTGGCGGCCTCGACCGCAAAAATCACTCCCCTGGTATGTTTCACCAAATCTGACCTGACAGATTCGGTGGAACTGGTCGATTTCTACCGGAACCTTTCAGTCCCGGTCGTCGTGACCGAACCAGATGCTGACCTCGATCCTGTTCGCAGATTGCTTGCCGGCCACGTCACCGTCCTGGTTGGTTCATCCGGTGTAGGCAAGTCCACCCTGATTAACTCCCTAGTGCCAGGCGCAGATCGGCGCACCAGTGAAGTCAGCGAGGCAACCGGCAAAGGCCGGCATACCTCCACCTCCGCTGAGGCCATCGAGCTACCAACCTTCGAGGGCCACAGCGGATGGGTCATCGACACCCCAGGGGTGCGAAGTTTTGGTCTCAACCATGTCGAACCACAAGCGTTACTCGAAGCCTTCCCCGAGCTGGTGCCATTGGCCCGCCAATGCCCCCGGGGATGTCGCCATCTGGCAGGTGAACTCGACTGCG
The DNA here is from genome assembly GCA_023442485.1 of Actinomycetes bacterium. Taxonomy (GTDB): domain Bacteria; phylum Actinomycetota; class Actinomycetes; order Propionibacteriales; family Propionibacteriaceae; genus JAEZZG01. Next base: position 28,669 of record JAEZZG010000043.1, read on the forward strand.
TCCTGGACTCCCCCGTTGCGGCTGCCCACCGTGAACGCATCCTTTCCTTCCGTTCGATCCTTGCCGGGATTCGCACACTGCCATACCGCAACTGATTTCCGTGCTCGCTCAGTGTCATTGTGGCTCTGTGCTCTCAGCTTTGGCTAGGCTTGGACCATGTCCTTAGACTCTTTCACCGACGACTTGCGTCTCGCCCATCTGCTCGCTGATCGAGCTGACGCGATCACCATGGCGCGCTTTCAAGCAAAAGACCTCAAAGTTCAGATGAAGTCCGATCATACGCCGGTGACGGATGCTGATCGAGAAGCTGAAGAATCCATGCGCGCCTTCATCCAGAAGGTCCGTTCGCGCGACGCCATCATTGGTGAAGAGTTCGACACGGTTGGTTGGGGCCCTCGTGAATGGATTCTGGACCCGATCGACGGCACCGCCAACTATCAGCGCGGTGTACCGGTGTGGGCAACACTGATCGCTCTTCGAGTGGACGGGATTGTCCGAGTCGGGGTGGTCTCCGCTCCCGCATTGGGACGCCGCTGGTGGGCCGCCGAAGGTGAAGGCGCGTTTGTCGGGAAATCGCTCTTGAAAGGCGCCCGGATGCGCACATCGAAGACCGCTACGGTCGAGGATGCCTTCTTGTCTTACTCCTCCGTGTCCGGATGGATCAGCTCTGGACGCGGCCAGGCCTTCGTCGACCTGATGCGTGATTGCGGACGGACTAGGGCTTTTGGTGATTTCTGGAGCTATATGATGCTAGCCGAAGGTTGCGTTGATATCGCGACTGAACCTGAACTTGCCCTGCACGACATGGCCGCTCTGGATATCATCGTCCGCGAAGCAGGCGGTCGCTTCACCAGCCTGGATGGGGCCGATGGCCCGGTTGGGCCAGGCGCTTTGGCGACGAATGGAATCCTGCATGATGTTGTGTTGGATCGGTTGCGCCCAGATGGAACCGAGGATTCCTATCTCGATGCTTTGGAGTGACGCAGCCTGACGTGGGGTTACCCGTTTCAATCTGCTATGGCGTCAGGCCTTGTCTGTGATCGTCTAGAGTTTGACGACGCGCACCTTCACCGTCTCGTCCAAGGACGCGATCTCGTCGATGAGGCCGTCTGAGACGGCAGCGACGTCGGTGATTACATAGCCGAGTTGCCCGCGCGTCGAGAGAGTTTGGGAGACGATGTTGGCACCGTGGCGGGCAAAAACGTTGTTGAGGTCTGCGAGGGCACCTGGCACGTTGTTGTGCAGATGCAAGATTCGCCAGGCGTTTTCGCGAGTCGTCAGATGGACCTCAGGGAAGTTGACCGAGGTTTCTGTCGATCCAGTCTCAACATAGTTGGCGAGTTTCGAGGCGACGAAACCGCCGATATCGAATTGGGCTTCTTGGGTAGAACCGCCGACGTGAGGGGTCAAGATGACGTTATCTAGCCCTCGTAGCGGTGATTCAAAGGGGTCGTCTGGGTTGTTATTGGATTTCGGTTCAGTCGGGAAAACATCGACGGCAGCACCGGCGAGGTGGCCGGATTCGAGGGCTTGAGCTAGTGCGTCGGTGTCGACGACTTTGCCTCGAGACAGATTCAAGAACAAGGATCGCGGACGCATCATGGCAAACTCGCGAGCACCGAAGAAACCAGTGTTTTCCGGCCGTCCGTCGACATGAAGGGAGACAGTTTCGGCCTTGATCAGCAACTCTTCGAGGCTGGAACAACGCCGGGCATTGCCGAGAGCGAGACGATCGACGATGTCGTAGAAGTACACCTTCATCCCCATTGCTTCGGCGAGAATCGATAGCTGGGAACCGATTGAACCGTATCCGACGATACCGAGGGTGCGCCCGCGCACCTCATGGGAGCCGTTCGCCGACTTATTCCAGACCCCGGCGTGCATGTCGGCGTTGTTCGAGCAGAGCTTGCGAGCCATCGCGATGATCTCGCCGATAGCCAATTCCACGACGGAGCGGGTGTTGGAGTACGGCGCGTTGAATACTGGAACCCCAGCTAAGAGAGCAGCGTCAAGATCGATTTGATTCGTCCCGATGCAGAAGGCACCAATCGCTTTGACCGAGTCAGGCATTTTCTCGATCACTTCGGCAGTGAACGTGGTTCGTGAGCGGATACCAACCAGGTCGACGCCGTCAAGTTTGGCGATCAACGCGGAACCACTGAGTGCGCCGGGGACCTGTTCGACTTCATATCCGGCATCGGCGAGAACTCTGGTGGCTTCAGGATGGATATTCTCTAAAAGCAGTGCCTTCACGAGGCCTTAGTCTATCTGTCGGTGTGTGATATGACATCCCCGGTTTCACTGTGAGATATGGCCACACGCAGCTCAAGTGAGTGTTCGGCGAATCCGTCTGGGCTTGTGGTGACGAAATAGTGTGGCGGGTGCGAGCCGGTATGGAAGTCAACACCAGGTGGTGCTGCCGTCACATCGAACCGAGGTTAGGTTCTATTGGTTGTCAATCCGGATGCGAGGAATCGCATCGATCAGCGAGGCCGTGTAGTCGTGGCGAGGGGAGGTGTAGATCTGGTCGGCGTCACCGGATTCGATCACTCGTCCAGACCTCATCACCATGATGTGTTCACACAGATGACGCACCACCATCAAGTCGTGAGATACGAAGAGCAGGGTCAGTTGATAGTCTCGACACACTCTGTGTAGGAGATTCAACACCTGTGATCTGACGGACACGTCGAGGGCTGATACTGGTTCGTCTGCGATCAAAACCGACGGGTTCGAGGTCAATGCCCTGGCAATGGCGATGCGCTGACGCTGGCCTCCAGAGAACTCGTCTGGGTAGCGATCCATGTCTGCGGGACTAAGACCAACATCGGTGAGCACTTCGGCGACCCGGTCGCGAATCGCTGCCGGGGACGGGTGGTGGCGACGCCGATAGAGGGGGGACCGCATCGGTTCAGCGACGATGGAGCCGACCTTCATTCGAGGATTGAGTGAAGATCTAGGGTCCTGGAAGACGAATTGGACTTCGGTGCGGAGCGGACCGAGCTGGCGTTCTTTGAGCCCGACGATGGAGCTGCCCTGGAATTTGATGTCGCCTCGATCAGGGCGCAGTAACGCCGCAAGGAGTTTCATCAGCGTGGATTTCCCCGAGCCGGACTCCCCTACGATTCCGACCCGTTGGCCGGGGTGAATCTCGAAGCTGACGTCGTCCACAGCTTTGACGACACCAGAGTCAGAGCGGAAGAACTTATGGAGATGGGATACTTCAAAAACGCCGGTCATGGGGTCTCACCATCCCTGTCGGAACTCTTGTCGAGGAAGTCGGAGACGGTTGGCAGCACAGACCCAGGTGTGATGAGGTCCAGCCGGGAGGTAGCTACCAGTCCCTTGGTGTATGGATGTTGCGGATTGCCCATGACGTCAGCGATCGAACCTGACTCGATGATTTTCCCTGATCTCATGACCAGGACGGAATCACAGATTTGGCTCACCACCGCGAGGTCGTGAGAGATGAAAATGCAGGCAGCTTGGGCAGCGCTTAGCTCACGATCAATCATGGCCAACACCTTCGCCTGAACCGTCACGTCCAAAGCTGTTGTTGGCTCGTCGCAGATAACAAGGTCAGGCTGATTCATCAATGCCATCGCGATCAGTGCGCGTTGACGTTGCCCGCCTGACAACTGGTGCGGGTAGGAGTTCGCCACCCGGGCAGGATCTGACAATCCAACTTGGGCGAAGATATCAAGGACCCGCTGCAAACTTGGCGTCTCTTTGCTGCGGTCATGAAGACACACCACCTCCGCGGTTTGGCGCCCCACCTTCATGGTTGGATCGAGTGCCGTCATCGGCTCTTGGAAGACCATCGAGACGGATTTCCCGCGCAGCTTCGACATCTGCTTATCGGACAAATCCAGCAAGGATTGTCCGTTGAATTCGATGGAGCCACTGACATGGGCATTCTCGGCGAGTAACCCCATGATGGCTAAAGCCGTGACCGTCTTCCCCGAGCCAGATTCACCAATGATGCCCAGCCGTTGACCAGGCTCGACAGAAAAAGACACCCCTGAGACACCGACGCGACGGTGTCGGCCAAACTCGATCCTGAGATCTTCGACATTCAGCAGACTCATTTCAGCTCCCGCAGCTTCGGATCGAGGTAGTCACGCAGGGAATCACCCAAGACGTTGAAACCGAGAACAGAGATAGCAATCGCCAGAGCTGGCCACAAGACGAGCTGCGGATCGGTGAAGAGATGCTTTTGGGCATCGTAAATCAGTCTCCCCCAAGTTGGCGTAGTCGGTGGAGTGGATAAGCCAAGATAGCTCAATGCCGCCTGGGCAAGCAGGGACATCCCGAGACTGACAGTAATCTGAACCCCGATCAGGGCCGAGATATTCGGCCAAATGTGGCGACGCGCAATCGACAGCGGTCTGATTCCGGAGGCGCGGGCAGCCAGAATGAAGTCTTGACTCATGACTTGCAAGGTCCCGGCGCGGGCGATGCGGGTGAAGACGGGGATGGTGGCGATGCCAATGGCTAGAGTTCCGGTCAAAGTTGAGCCACCAAATGCGGCGGCGAGGAGAATCGCCAACAGCACTGCCGGGAAGGCGTAGAGGATGTCGATACCTCGGTTGATGATGGCGCTGACCCAGCCGCCTCTCATCGCCGACCACACGCCGAGAGGGACACCGATGCCTGCGGCGACCATGACGGACAGGAGCGATACCAGCAGAGCTAGCCGAGCCCCCACCATGATTTGGGAGAGGATGTCTATTCCGAAACCGTCGGTGCCGAGAGGATGGGAGACAGATGGGGGCAAAAGAAGCTGTGCGTGGTTGACGCCGGTTGGCGGGTGGGGCGTCCAAAATACAGAGGTCAGGGCGAGTAAGACGGTGATCCCCACTAACAGTGCACCGATGACGACACTGATCCGTTTCATCGCTGATCACCTGCTTCGAGGAGGTGATCCTTAGTTGCAAAGTCGTTGAGTTCGGCACCCTTGCCATCGTCGTCTGGGGCAAAGTGGAGTGGTTCGGCCTCGTCGACGCCTCGAAGACGCGGATCGAGTAGCTGGTAGGAGATGTCGACGATCGCGTTGATGGTCAGCACCAAGAAAACCAGAACCATGACGATGGACTGCACCACCGGCAGGTCTCGATTAGAGACTGAGTTGAGGAGCTGGGAACCCAATCCCGGCAAAACGAAGACATATTCGATGACGATTGCTCCGACAAAGAGAGTGGCAACTTGCATACCAAGCACGGTGACGATGGCGAGGGAGGCGTTACGCAAACCGTGCCGAATCAAGGCCCACTGCTTCGTCCAACCGACGGCACGCGCGGTGCGGTAGTAGTCCTCGTTCATGACTTCGACGAAAGCGGAACGGACGTAGCGGGTCAGAATCGCTGACTGCACTAGGGCCAAGGAAACCACCGGCAAAATCAGGTGTTTGATCCAGCGTGCCGGATCTGCCTTCAAGGCCACATAAGCTCCGGCAGGTAACCAGTGCAGTTTCACTGCGAAGATGACGATGAGGATCAACCCCATCAAGAAGGCCGGGATTGCCATTCCGATTTGAGAGAGGGACGAGACTATGAAACCTGAGATGTTTCTTCGCTTCAAGGCCGTAAACATGCCGACGTTGATCGAGATCACCAAGGCTAGCGTCATACCGAACAGGCCCAGCCAGCAGGTCACACCCAGTTTCGTCATGATCAGTTGGCTCACCGGCTGACCCGTCAAAGCCGAGCGCCCGAAATCTCCGGTAACGATCCCAGCCAGCCAGTCGAAGTAGCGAAGGACCGGGTTCTTGTCGAGTTCAAGTTCTTCCGACAGCTTCGCGATTGCGTCCGGATTATCGTCAGCCCCCAGAATCACCTGAGCGACGTTACCAGGAAGGAGGTTGAGCAGGACAAAGATGACGATAGACGCCACTAGCAGTGAGACCAACAACGCGCCAAGACGGCGAATCACGCGTCTAATCATCAATCTCGATTCCAGATACCGTAGCCACCTTCGATCCCGGCGGCAGTCATTGTCCTATCGTAACTTATCCCTCGCTAATCCTGCGCACGTCAAAAGTGAGATTGTTCGCGTTCGTGGGGACATTGGACAAACCAGTTCTAGAGACGATCAAGCTCGGCAACAAGAACAAGAAGTCGGCGACGGCGTCGTCAGCAAGAATCTTGGCGACCTTCTTCATATCCGCGATTTGTTCGGACTCTGTGCCTCGATCGGCCTTTTCGACAAGTTGCTGGACACTCGGATTGTTATAGCCAAAGTAGTAGGTTGGGTCAGCGTAGCGAGTGATGTCTCGCGGTTCAGCATGGCCGATGATGGTCATGTCGTAGTTGCGCTGCCCCATCACGACGTCCAGCCAGCGAGCCGGGAATTCAAGCTCATCTAAGGTGACCTTGATTCCGACCTTCTCGAGATAGGACGCGACGAAGCGTGCCCCTTCAGTGGCGTACGGCAAGGTCGGGACCCTCAGCCTTAGCTCTAACCCATCTGCGTAACCAGCTTCGGCCAATAGCGCACGGGCACGATCAGGATCATAGGAGTAGGTGTTGGACAGATCCTCATACCAGGGGTCAGATGGCGGAACCATAGACCCGATTAGCATTCCCTTGCCAGCCCAGATGGTATCGACGAGAGCCTTCCGGTCAATCGCATAGTTGATTGCTTGACGCACCTTCAGATTCTTCAACGCTGCGGTGGCGTGATTGAACACCAACATGATCTCCATGGTGGTGGTGCCTTCATAGATGGTAAATCGTGAGCTATCGGTGAAGGACTGCAAAGCCTGAGGAGCCGCCACCGTAGAAATAATGTCGATATCTCCAGACAGCATGGCCGCATTCTCTGCACTCGGATCAGAGAAATATCGGAATTCGACCTTGCTGAAGTGAGGCTTTTCACCCCAGTAGTCATCTCTCCTTTCCAGAATGACTGATTCACCAGGATTCCACGCTTTGATCTGGTATGGACCTGATCCGGCAGAGCTGGTGGAGATGTCGCCAATCTTGGCTGGGTCGATGATGATCCCTGCATGTTGGGCGATGTTGTACAACCACATATTCGACGGACGGGTGAGCTTGACCTCGAGGGTGTAGTCGGAGATAGCAGTGATCTTAGAGATCACCGCCATTTCTGTACGCAAGGTGGGATTGATCTTGGAACCCGAACGGATATTCTCGAAAGACTTCATCACGGCAGAGGCATCGACCGGTGTCCCGGACGGGAACCTCGCTTGATCATTGAGCTCGAAGGTGTAGGTGAGTCGGTCCTCAGAGATCGTCCATGACTTAGCTAAACCGGGAACGATATTCCCGTCAGAATCGATCTCGACGAGGGTCTCGTAGACGTTGTAGAGCAGCGCTTGAGGGATAGCGGCCCCATTGTTGATCGTCATGTCCAAGACCTGAGGCTGAGCCGTGGCGCCGATCACTAGGGTCTTTTGATCGGCAGACGACGTGTTAGGTTCTGAATTACAGCCGGTCAACACCGTGGCGGAGATGGCCACAGCCGTCACTAGGGAAAGAAAACGCCGTCGCGGATTAGTCATCTCTTCGTCCTTGATCCATGGATGTCACCAGCCCGACGGGGCACTGGTTCTTCTCTATCCTGCCAGCAACCAATCATGGTTGGCTAGCTGCGGACCGCACTGTCACAAACTGGGCCGAGAAATGCCGGGGGACGAAGGAAGTGTTGCCTCAGTGATGACCGACTCGGCTGAATAGGACGGAGATAGTCTTTGGTGGACAGTGTCGCGATCTTGCCGATGATACAAAGAAACCCTCGTCCAAGTGACGAGGGCTTTGATTGGTAGCGGGGGCAGGATTTGAACCTGCGGCCTCCGGGTTATGAGCCCGGCGAGCTACCGAACTGCTCCACCCCGCGTTGCCCGCACTACTCTAGCCCTCTCCTCGGGATAAACCAAATCATCGTCTGGCTAGGCCTGAATTCTTGATGGCTCCGAGGCAGAGCGATCGGGCCCGCCATTCACCTGTTTCCCGGGTGACTGGTGCCACTATTCACCTCTTCCCTGGGTCAGCACGCTCCCATTGCTGATCCCCTAGCCAACTTCCTGCTGCAACTCATCCTGGATTGATCGGCTCTTGCGTCGTCCTGAAATTTTTCATGTGGATAACTGACAGCCGTCTTTGCCATCGCCGATCTTTCGGGCATCGAAAGATGAACGCTGCCTGAGCTCAACCGAAAGGACTGACGATGTTACAAACAATCATCACAAGGCGCAGGGTCGCAGCCTTCTGTATTGCAGCCCTAGCTGTTTTTGCGGTTCTATCCTCCCTAGGGGTCTTCTCCTCCACCCAAGCCAATGCAAACGGGGCCACAGTCTCAAAATCCTTCATCGGCTACCGATCCAAACCCATCTCAATCGGGCTCGATAAACCCTCCTGGGCGAAACACTGGACTGTGTGTATCGACTCCAATAAGCGAATGTCTGGGACGAAGGAGAAACACACTGGATATATCTCAGATGCCCAAGCGACCTGGATGATGGCAACCTACGGCAACACCACAAACTCTGAGACGGCGGCAGCATTAGCTATGGCCGTCAAGCGGAGGGTCGATCCTGGTGTGGCTGCTGCAGAACAGTCTCTGCTCAATCTCGCTACCCCGATTCGCAGTCGGATCAATGCCCTCGCCAGTGAAATATCGACCAAAGCTAGCCAACTCTATGGGCCCTATTCGGTTTCTGCGACCATGAAGATCAATCCAGACCAGGTCACCGGCACGATTGACGGTATCGAGATCAAGGCGGCCTCTGGCGTCTCAGTGGCGGGGAAGGTGAAGGTCAATCTCCTAGGCCCTGCGGTCTTTGCCGAGTCGAAGCAGACGACGGCTACTGTGGATGCAGGATCGACTCTGCACTGGTCGGCTACAGGTGACGGGCCGGTTAGCGCCGAGATCGTGACGGTGGATTCGTATCCGAGCGATCAACTACCGGTCTACATCCCGCAAGACTCCTCGCGTCAACGCATGGTCTATGCCCCGCCGAAAGCCCCGGTCACCGCAAAGACCCAAGTGGTTGTTGCCAAGACCTCCTGGGAGGTGAGAGTTAGCACGAAGGCAGGATTCACCAAAGGCCTATTGTCCGATGTGGTGACCATCGAGGCTCCTGCTGGCACAGTCGTTGAGGTGGAGTCATTCGCTTTTGGACCCTTGTCTGAGCAACCCGTTCAGTCTCCACATCCTCCTGCAGGGGTGTCCGCTTTCTTTAGTACGACCAACACGGTAACCATTCCTGAATCTGGCGTCTTAGGTGTTGAAGTTGTTGCCAAGGACGTTCTCGATGATCCGCGTGATAACGGCTGGTACACCTGGACTGCCAGATGGAAGGCCACTCATGCCGGGCGGGTGATCGAAGGCGAGAGTGACTTCGGTGAGCCTGCTGAGACGCTCAAGGTTCACCTGACAAGACCACAGATGTCGACCACGTTCGCTGTGGTTGATGCCCAGCCGGGCCGGGTTGAAATGATAGATCAGGTCACGGTGCAAGGCTTGGGTGATCGTGCCGGTTCGGTATCTGGCAAGCTATTGCGTTCGAGGGTCGTGGGCGATGACTGCTCAGGGGTGGCCTGGCAGGAGGCCGAAGAGGTGGCAACCTTCACTCCTCAACCAGTGCCTGGTGACGGTGTGTATCAGATTGGCCGTTACGTCGAATCTAGTCAAGGTCGATATTGCTTTAGCTATCAGATGTCATTGCGGGTTGAAGGCAGTCGAGGTGCCAATGACGGCCCCGATGGCTTAGATGAGACAGAGGTCGAGCCTATGGAGATTCATCACGAGGCCGGAATCCCTAGCGAGACTGCCCTGATCG